>JBGTBX010000414.1:0-13687 GCA_041749115.1 Gemmatimonadaceae bacterium | reverse complement strand
GCGGACGCTCGTTCACGTTGTCAGATGACGCGACCGCCCCGCCGGTGGTGATGGTGAATGAGGAGATGGCGCGTCTGCAGTGGCCTAACGAGGATCCCATCGGGCAGCGCGTGCGACCGGTCGGGATGGACTCGGGCAGCGAGGAGCCGTGGTCGACCGTTATCGGAGTCGTGGCGAACGTGCGCAGCGCGTCGCCGACCGATCGGCCACGCGAGACATACTACTTTGATCACCGTCAGCGTCCCGACTTTCGTTCGCGTGACGTCACATGGTTGATGCGATCGGTATTGCCGCCCGATGTCGCCACGCGTGCGTTGCGCGACGCCGTGGCCTCTGCCGATGTGCGGGTGCCGATTGAAACACGGCCGATGACGAGTGTGCTAAGCGGCGCGATCGCAGACCGACAGTTCATTGTGCGGCTCCTCGCGGCCTTTGCCGGTGTCGCGCTCCTGCTTTCCGTGCTCGGCATCTTCGCGGTGGTGTCGTACTCTGTCCTTCAGCGTGCGCCGGAGATGGGAATCCGGCTGGCGCTTGGCAGCACGCCGGAGGGATTGCGCTGGCTCGTCGTGCGTGATGCGATCGTGATGGTGCTTCCGGGTCTGCTGGTGGGCGCGGGCATGGCCATCGCGTTAGGTGGCGCGGTTCGAGCTCTGGTGTACGGGGTCGATCCGACGGATATGGTTTCAATTGTCGGAGCGGTTGTGCTGCTCGGTTTGGCAACACTCGCCGCCAGCTATGCACCGGCACGGCGTGCGTCAGGGACCAATCCGATGCAGGTGATCAGAAGCGCCTGACGGAGATGCGGTGGCTCGTTGACGCGACCGCCGATTGTTGATCGGCGGTCGCCCACGCGCCGCCAGATGGCGGCGCAACACCCTCAAACGTAGTCACCTACCAGCCGTCAGACAGCGCCTCAACACCCTGAAACGCATTCAGCTGAATCTACTCGGCCCGCATCGCAAGGACGGGATCGGTGTCCGCCGCGCGTCGCGCCGGCAGCCACGTGGCCAGAGCCGCCACGCTCAACAACACGAGTGGCACAGCGAAGAACGTCAGGGGGTCCAGGCCAGATGCGCCATACAACTGGCCGCGAATAAGCTGTGCCGCACCGAACGCGGCGGCCAACCCAATTGCGCCCCCGATCAAAACCAGCAGAAGCCCCTGTCGCATCACCATCCCGATCACTTCGCCTCGCGCCGCGCCGATCGCCATTCGAATGCCGATCTCGCGCGTTCGTTGTGCCACGGAATACGACATGACGCCGTACATGCCGACGGCGGCGAGCAGGAGACCAAGTATGCCAAAGATGCCGAGCACTGTCCCCGTCAGTCGTGCAGGGAGGAGTGTTAAGCCGAGGTGCGATGTCATCGTCTGCAGGTCTGCCAACGGCATGTCGGGATCCAGCGCCGCGACTTCAGCGCGGATGCGCGGCATGAGCAACGACGGCTCGCCAGTCGCTTTGACGACGAGAGTCATTGAACCACGCCATTGCTGCGATTGTGCGAAATACATATAGGCCTCGGCGGGCTCGCCGAGTCTGCGGTACTTGCCGGTTGGAACCACTCCAATGATTGTGTGATCGCGACCGCCTGCGCGAAACGTTCGTCCGACGGGGTTTCCATCGGGCCAAAACCGCTCAACGAAGCGTTCGTTGACCACGGCGACGCGTGCTGCGGTGCTGTCGTCCGTCGCCGTAAAGTCGCGCCCACTCCTCAGCGGAATTCCCATCGTTTCGAAGTAGCCTGGTATCACGCTGTTGTACAGGACAGACATTCCTTCGTTCGGTGCCGGCTCGTAACCGGGGATTGTAACGCCCCGGTCTGAATTGCTTAATCCAAGGGGCGCGTCGGCGATCGCCGCCACGTGCTGCACTCCCGGCAGGGTCCGAAGTCGCTCAAAGAGCCGACGATAGAATTCCTCACTCCGCGCTCGGGAGTAGCCCTGCAGGGAGGGATCGACCACACCCAGCACGATGCCGGACTCGTCAAAGCCCTTATTGATATCCGTCGCTGAACGGAGATTGCGCAGGAAAAGTCCGGCGCACACGAGCAACACCAGCGACAGCGCCATCTGTGCAACCACCAACACGTTACTCAAGCGCGAACGGGTACCGCCTGCCGGTGCCTCACCTTTCAGGGCCGGGATGAGCGCGGGGCGAGTGGCCTGCAGAGCAGGAGCCACACCGAACACCAGGCTTGTCCCCAGCGTGACGGCAAGAGTGAACAGCAACACGGGGACGCTCAGCCGGAGATCGGGCGAGAAGTTGAAGCTCACCGGCAGACGAATGTTGTTCGCCAACGAGATCGCCCACCATGCAATGAAGACGCCGACGATGCCGGACACGAGAGCGAAGACAACACTTTCGGTAAGCAGCTGGCGGATCAACACTCGACGGCGCGCACCGAGGCTGAGGCGGACGGCCATTTCGCGCCAGCGATCCTGTGCGCGCGCAAGGAACAGATTGGCGACGTTGACACATGCGATGAGGAGCAGCATGACGACAACCGCCATCACAACGGTGGTGAGGCCCACCTGTGCGCTGCGGAGCATGGGGTGAATGCCCGCGTCGGACTGTTTCACCAACGCGATGCCGCGATCCTGGTATGCGTCCGGCAGCTCAGCGAGCAGCGCCGCTGAGAGCGCGTTGAGGCGTTCGCTGGCCTGGGTCGCGGTTACGCCCGGGGCCAGTCGTGCGATGACATTGTACGAATTCCAGCCACGGTTGTCTTTGGAGAGAGCACCTTCCGGATTGGCAACGGCAATCTGGGTGAGCGGAATCCAGAGTTCCGGTGTGATGATTGGCAACGCGCCTTGAAATGCGCGTTGTGCGACACCGATGACCGTGTGTGTAGCCCCGTTCAGGATGAGCGTCTTGCCGATCACGTCGGGGGCACCGCCAAAGCGGCGCTGCCAGGCGTCGTAGCTGAGTACAACGACCGGATGGGCGAGTTCACCGACTTCCTCTTCCTGGGAGAAGACACGTCCCATCAGCGGAGTCACGCCAAGTGTTGCGAAGTAGTTGGCCGACACGAGCTGACCCTGAGCGAACTCGGCCTTCCCGGCGTTCGATAATGAGAGAGTGGCGAAATTCCAGAGCGCGACATCGCTGAAGATGTCCGTCGTTCGCTCGCGTACATCACGCCAATGCGGGATGGAATTGGAACCGTAGGCCATCCCCGGTTGCGTTCTATACAGTTGAACGAGCTGATCGGGTTTCTCTGTTCCGGGGAGGGGTCGCGTGAGCAGGGCGTCTACGGCTGAAAAAACGGCCGTGTTCAGACCGATTCCGATTGCGAGGGTGGTGACCGCCAGCGCAGTGAAGAGGGGCTTCTTCAGGAGAAGGCGGATCGCAAAACGCAGGTCTGCAAGGAGCGTTGACATAACGAGCCGTGTCTGAAGGAGAGGTGCCGCACCGAGTGGTGCCGCACCGAGTGGTGCCTCAACGAGTTCGCGCGGCTCACCGCAAGATCAGGCGGTTCGGCGTTCCTCAAACCGGGCAGGTCGCGTTTCTTGTATTCCCTTACGCAGCGACTGAAAATCGGTTTCCTGCTGAGGTGCTCTGATTCGGCGCCCCGACTCCCGAAGAAGGTCGGCGAGCGTCTCCCATTCGGCGCACCAACTCCCTGAAGAAGGGATGGCCTGAGTTTCCGGGTCGGCCCACACGCTCCTGAAGAAGGGATGGCGAGAGTCTCCGAGTCGGCCCACGCGCTCCCGAAGAAGGGACGGCGAGAGTCCGCCCTGTGGAGTGTTGGGTCTGGCTGAGGTGACTCGTGGAGTCGCGGGGGCGCAGGTTGCGCGCGTAGGAAGAACGCGGAGCGTGGCGCAGCGAAGGCGAGTGCGATAGGGGAGCTCCGTGGGCATGCGCTGCAACGGTCTGCGCGGTTGTGGTGTCTTACCTAAGAACCTTAGGAGACCCCATGGCCAACGACCCAGCCCTCGATCTCGTCCGCGGTACCCTCGATCTGATTCTTCTCCGCACGCTCAGCTGGGGCCCGATGCACGGGCTCGGCGTTCTTCGCTGGATCCAGGACGTCACCCATCGGGAGCTGCTTGTCGAAGAAGGGGCGCTCTATCCGGCGCTCCATCGCCTCGAGCAGAAGAAGTTCCTGAGTGCGGAATGGGGCCACACTGAAGGGAACCGGCGCGCGAAGTACTACAGCATCACCGAACGCGGTCGAAAACACCTTGTGCTCGAGACGATAAAGTGGTCGCGTTACACGCGCGCAATGGAGTTGATTCTGACGGCGGAGGGCACGGCATGAGCGAGGGACCCAAGCGCGCCAAAGGCATCGAGCTGCCGCGCACCAAATCGCGGATCGATGCGGACGTGCGCGCCGAAATGCAGTTTCATTTCGAAGAACGTGTCGCTGAGCTTGTGCGAGACGGCGCGACGAGGGAAGCCGCGGAGGCCGACGTGCGAAGCCGATTCGGCGACTATGAAGAATATCGCCGCGTCACCCGCGACATTGATGAACAGACGGATCGGCAACTGCGTCGCGCTTCATTTATCAGCACGCTGGGCCGAGAGCTTCGCCACGCGGTCCGTGCGCTCGCTCGACACCGTACCTTCTCCGCGGTCGCCTTTATCACGCTGACGTTAGGCATCGCGTCGAGCACGGCGATGTTTGCGGTGGTGGACGCCGTCGTCCTGCGCCCGCTGCCCTATACTGGAGCGGATCGTCTGGTGTCTGTGTTGCATCCGGCAACGGTGCCGGGGAGCGGCGAACGACGTTGGGGCGTGTCACCCGGCGGATTTTTTCACATTCAGCAGCATAATCGCGTCTTCGCCAGCTTCGGTATCTACGCAAGCAGTGGACTGACCGTCACCAATGGAGGTGACGCCGAAGTGGCACAAATTGCGCGGATCACGCAGAGTGTGCAGGACGTTCTGAGTGCGACGCCGGCTCTTGGCAGACTGATGAGTGCGGAAGACGACGCACCAGGGGCGGCTCCGGTGGCCGTGTTGAGTTACGAATATTTCCAGCGCCGCTTCGGCGGGGATCCCACGGTCGTGGGTCGCAACCTGGAGACGAGTTCCGGAACGTTCGAGATCGTTGGCGTGATGCGCTCCGGAATGACGCTGCCCATGCCAGGGCCTTTTGCATCGACCGCAAATCTCGCCGGTTTTGGCGTGGATGTGTGGACGGCGCTGCGGCTGAATCCAGCCGGTCCGTTTTACAACAACCATCCGTTCGTCGGCGTGGGCCGCCTGCGCGACGGCGTGACCGTCGATGCCGCACAGCGCGACATGACCGGACTGCTGACGCGTTTTGTGGAATGGATGCCGAATGCGTACTCCGCTGGGTTTCTGTCGCAGTACAACTTCCGCATCGAAGCGCGACCGTTGCGCGATGCCGTGCTCGGAGAGGAGTTGCCACGCGCATTGTGGATGCTTTTCGCCGCAGTCCTTCTCGTACTGCTCATCGCCACTGCCAACGTGGCCAATCTCTTTCTTGTGCGCACGGAGTTGCGAAGGCATGAAGCGGGAGTGCGCACCGCGTTAGGCGCGGATCGCACACACATGGCGGCGCACTATCTCGCAGAATCACTCCTGATATGTCTGAGCGCGGCCGGAGCCGCAGTTCTTGTGGCGCATCTGGCGGTGCGTGGTGTTCTGGCGATCGCCCCGACCAGTATTCCGCGCCTGGCGCAGGTGACGCTGGAGTGGCCTGCTGTGGCATTCGCCCTCGCGGTCGGTTTAGTGCTGGGGCTCTCACTGGGACTGGCGCCGCTGGCTCGGCTCCGCTCCTCCATCACGACGCTGCGCGAAGGGGCACGTGGTTCCACAACTTCAGTTGCCGGGCGATGGGTTCGTCAATTGCTGGTGGGAGGGCAGGTGGCGCTCACGCTGATGCTGCTCTCCTGTGGCGCACTCTTGCTGAACAGCGCGCAGCGGCTGCGCAACGTACATCCAGGGTTCGATGCCACCGACGTTCTGGCATTCGGCGTTGAACTGCCGTTCCGGGAGTTCGACACCCGCGCCAAGGGCATCGCGTTCCATCGCGAGTTTGCGGCGGGATTGGCCGCGCTACCGGGCGTGGCCGCCGCCGGGGCCGGTCAATTGCCCTTCGAAGGCTATGGGACCGGCTGCACGGTGGTCTTTCGCGAGGGACGTCCATTTGGCGCTGATGAACAAACCCCCTGCGTCTCGACGCCAACAGCGATGCCGGGATTCTTTGAGGCCCTGCGCATTCAGGTGCAGGGACGCATTCCCGACTGGGGTGACGTTGGCGGTCGGACGCAAGCCGCGGTGGTCACACGTGTACTGGCGACCCGACTGTGGCCAGGAGAAGACCCGATCGGAAAGGGCATCGCGTCCAACGGTTCGGATTCGGATGTGTGGTACCGGGTAGTAGGTGTGGTTCCGAATTTGCGAGCCGAAGCGTTGGATGCCGACGAAACAGAAGCCGTGTTCTATCCCCTGACCGGCCTGCGCAGTGATACGCTCCGTACTGGGAGCGACGATTTAACGTACGTCGTTCGTGCGAGGGATGTGGACCCGCTGTCGCTCGTGGCGAGCATCCGCTCGCTTCTGCGCGAGATGAATCCTCTGGTGCCGATGGATGAACCGCGCACCATGGAGGCGGTGATGGCGCGTTCGGTGGCCGGCGTGACATTCAGCGTCGTATTGATGAGCATCGCCGGCATGATGGGTCTGGTGCTCAGCGCGGTGGGACTCTATGGATTAACGGCTCATCTTGTCGCGGCACGACGCCCGGAGATCGGCGTGCGCATTGCGATGGGGGCGGGCAAAGGTGATGTACTGCGTCTGGTGCTCACCAGTGTACTGCGTGTGACAATGGTGGGACTCGTGGTTGGCATCGCGGGCGCGCTGGCGACGGGACGACTGATGCAGGGCTTTGTATTTGGGGCGCAGGGGATGAGCGCGGCCCTGGTCGCGATGGGTGCCGTTGTTATCCTGCTCATCGTATTGGTCGCCAGCTGGGGACCGGCGCTGCGGGCCCTGCGCGTAGATCCTGTGGAAGCGATTCGGGGGGCGTGACCGCGCGGCATCCAATACCACGCCTGGTGTTTAGGTCATTCAGCTGGACGGGTCATGTGCCCCACTACCGATCAGTCAGGGTTCCTTGACCCAGAGTTGGCGGGTATAAAGCAATTCAAACCCTTCACGCACCGCGTTGGATTCGCTCTTTGATCCAGGCTGTGTGACGACCACGGCGAGGTCGCAGCCCCTCTGTGCGGCGTGGCGCAGACGGACCCGTACCAGGGAGGTCTGTGCGCCTTGTCGGCGGTAGGCGGGAATCGTCGATGCACCACTGAATTGGGCGAGGCCGGCGTGGTATCGCACGAGGCCACCGGCGACAAGTGTTGCGTCAATGAATGCGCCGTACGCCTGAAAGTCAGCACGAGTCATCACATCCTCGAACCAGCGCTGCACCTCTGGAGTCGACAGCTGAACAGCGGGCTCCGGGCCACCGACATCGGGGTTTGCAAAGCCGTGTGACAAAACGGTGACCCAGGCGGCGCGTTGGGCGCCGGTCACCGGCGTGACAGTAATGTGGTCCGCCACCGCGTCGCGTATGCTGGTCAGCTGGTGGCCGAGTACATTCTCGAATCCGCGCGGTTCATATCCGCGTTTGGCGAAGAACGTGTGGGCGGCAGGGTCGGCGAGAGACGAAACCTCCGCCTGAATCGCGGACGCGTGTTTTGTGAAGTGTCGTTCGACGGCGTCCAATTGTGCCGTTTGTGGGAGGCTGCCGAAGCCGACGCCGATGATCTTGTTGACGACGGACCGGGAGCCAGCAAACACAGCGACGCCGTCTCCGACTGGGAACGTACGGGCCTCACAGCTGGCGTCGCGTGCGAGCGCGAGAGGCGTGAATCCCGAGAGGGTGCTGCCTTCAGCAGCATCGATGCGCGCCGCCATGGACGGTGTCGCAAACATCGGAGGTCCCTACTTCATCGCATTAAACGCATTCAGCACTTCGAGGAGGTCCGGGCTGCTGAATGCAAACGTACCCGGCGCGGTTTTGACGGCCCCGGGATACAACGCTTTCTCGTTCTTCACCCGGAGTACCATGCTGTAGGGCCCCGCCACAGCGTACGGTTTGCGCTTGCCGCGACTCCGAACTCCCCGTTCAACACCGACACGAATGCCTTCCTGCGCTTCACGAGGAGACAGTCCGAGTATGGCGCCGTTCACCGCGCGTTTTACTGCGAACCCGTCTACGCCGCTGAGTAAGCTGTCGATCTGGGCAACAACGGCCATGTCTCCCGACACAAAAACCACGGGCACGCCGACCAGTCCCGCGACCATCGCATTGTACCCGCCCTCGGGCAGCGACACACCGTTGATTGCAAAGTCGATCACGTTGCCGGTCGAAGTGTGCTCGAGGATCGCCTGCGGTGTACCGGCGCGTGCGTGGTAGCCGATAAACACAACCGCGGCAAACGTGGAGTCGATGCCTTCCATCATGTTACGTGGCCCCGTGCTCACGCCGCGCAGCAGCAGCGCCCTCGCATCGAGATCGGACGGCAGCAGATTCTGTTTGCTGCCGTGCGAGTCGCGCACCACAACTTCGGTGGCTCCGCCGCGAAACGCTCCTTCGATGGCGGCGTTGGTTTCCCCCGCCATAATGGTGCGAAAATGGGGATAGTCCGGACCGTTGCTGCTGACGTCGCTGCCGCTCACGACGCCGGCGAGTCCCTCCATGTCGACGGAAATAAAGACGCGGACTGGGGGTTGAGTCTGAGCCGCCAGACCGGGGGGCATCACCGCGATGCAGAGGGCGATGGCGCCGATGGCGCAGCGACGAGAGACGGCTGGGAGCATGGGCGGACTCGGGAGCTGTGGTGCTGCTGAATGCGGAGTGGGCCCTCTGGGACTCGAACCCAGGACCGACGGATTATGAGTCCGCTGCTCTAACCGACTGAGCTAAGGGCCCGTGACAGTGGATATACAGTAGCAGCGCACCCGGGTTCACCGGTAGACCTGTCCCGCTTCTCGTTCGTCAAAAGCCTCAAGAATTTCTTCGGGTGACACCGTGGCGGCTCCGAGTTTCCCCACTTCGACGCCCGCGGCGTAATTCGCGACGATGGCGGCTTCGAGAGCGGTTGCTCCGCCAGCCAGCGCCGTGGCGAGGTACGCCGTCACGGTGTCGCCGGCGCCGACCACGTCGTACACCTCGCGGGCAGCGGTCGGGATCCGATACACGCTGTGATCGCGCGAGACCAGAGCCATCCCCTCCTCGCCTAACGTGAGCAGCAGATGCTGCGCACCAAGTCGTTCAAGGGTCGCGGGAAGGGCATCACCGTCGTCGAGCTGCACTGCAGCACCTAGGGCGCTTTCCAGCTCGCGCCGATTCGGCTTGAAGATTGTTGCGTTGCGATACAGGAAAAAATTGCGAAACTTGGGATCAACGACAATCGGAATATTGCGCGCTGATGCGAGCGTCATCGTGCGCTCGATGACCGCTGCACTCAGCAACCCTTTGTTGTAGTCCTCGAGCACCACGGCGTCGCACTGCGGTACTGCATTGTTTAACACGTCAAGTACGCGTGCCACGTCGGACGCCGAGAGGTCCTGGTCATCCTCCTCGTCAAATCGCAGGAGTTGCTGGGCACGGGCGACGAGTCTGGTCTTGGTGGTCGTCGGACGTGCGACGGTCAGAATGGCGTCGTCGCGCGATCCCATGGCTTGCATCATCCCTCGCAGGCGTGCGCCTTCACTATCGTCGCCCACGGCGGCAATCAGGAGCCCGGTCGCTCCTGATGCGTGAACATTCTGCGCCACGTTGGCCGCTCCGCCCAAGGCGTAGCGACGCTCGCGCACGCGCACGACGGGCACAGGGGCTTCGGGCGAAATCCGATCGACCTCGCCTCTGAGGTACACATCGAGCATGGCATCTCCCACGACGAGCACGCGTTTTCCTCGCATGGCACTGAGCACGGCGGTGATTCGGGCTCGCTCGAGCCGGGGGGCAGGGGACGATGGTCGTGATGAGGGCATGATGTCGCGGAAGCTAGGGACGCGGCTCGGAGGCCGGAATCCCGGGGGGGTGAGTATCTTCAGGAAGGCTCGACCAAATCCTCTTTGACTGCATGCACAATTATCAGGTCGATGTGATCGTTACGCGGGGCACTGTCACTGAGTGCCGGCACCGTGTGCACGCCGCGGTGTGGGATGCGTCGGCGGGACTTGTGGGGTCGGCCAGAGACCCGTTCAAAGTTTCGCCGTGGCGCTCGTGCGCCAAGCCGTTTCAGGTCATCCCCTTTCTCGAAACGGGGGGATTTGACGAATTGGTCTGGGGCGACGACGAACTCGCGCTGGCCTGTGCGTCGCATGGTGGAGAGCCGGAGCATGTGGCGCTCGCGGAGTCAATGCTGCGATCGATCGAACTGGAAGAAGGGGATCTCGCCTGTGGGCCACACGATCCGCTCTCGCGTCGAGGGTCACGCCTGGTTCGCGATTCGGGACGCCCTCCGACGCGGTTGCACAACAACTGTTCCGGCAAGCACGCCGCGATGCTGGCGAGGACGAAGCTGTCGGGCTGGCAGACCCGCGGGTACGAACAGGACGGTCATCCCGTGCAGCAGGCGGCGCTGGACTGCGTAGCTAAGTGGAGCGGTGTTCCTTCCGATTCGATTGAGCGCGGTGTGGATGGTTGCGGCGTAGTGGTCTTTGGGCTGCCGTTGGCCAACATGGCTCGTGCCTATGCCATGCTCGGTGCCGCCGCGCGTCGTGGTGACGAAAATCCTGCGCGCATCGCACGCGCCGTGCGCACTCGCCCCATCATTTTCGGCGGCACGGATCGATTTGATTCATTGGTCATCGAAGAGACGGGAGGGCGGGTGATCCCGAAGGTCGGTGCTGAAGGTGTTCATACGGTCGCATTGATTGAGCAGGGACTCGGCTTTGCCGTAAAGGTGGAAGACGGTGCAAGCCGGGCCCAGTATCCGGCGGTGCTGCGGCTGCTCCAGTTGCTGGACGCACTGCCCGATCCGTTGCCGGAGCGCTTGCAGGAGTATGCGTCGTCGCGCGTGCGCAACACGCGTGGCGAACTCGTTGGACACGTAAGGATCGCGGAATGACCGGCATGAACGAAGATGGTACGCTCGGGGGGCACGTGATGACGGACGCTCAGCGCACGAGTGCCATGGTGCAGCTTGCACCGAGTGATGTCGCTTTGGTGCAGGCGTCCGCCGCAATCGCGGCGGGAAGCGAAATGCAAATGCGTGCGGCGCTCGTACGGGCGCTCCCGCTCGTGGATCCCATTGAGATGGAAGAGGTGATTCTGCAATCCTATCTGTTCGCCGGTTTTCCCCGCGCGCTGAATGCGGCACGTGAGTGGCGTCGGGTGTCCGGTCGGGTTGCTCCCGCGTCGGATCTCGGTGGCGACTATGCGTCGTGGGACCAGTGGCGCAGGGACGGGGAAGCGACCTGCAGCATCGTCTATGGCCCGTTCTACGATAAGCTGCGCAAAAACATTCGCTCTCTGCATCCGGCACTGGACGCGTGGATGATTGTTGATGGGTACGGCAAGGTCCTGTCGCGCCCGGCGCTGGAGCTGAAGCGGCGCGAACTGTGTATCGTGGCCTCGTGTGCCGCGGCCGGTCAGAGCAGGCAGTTGCATTCGCATTTTTATGGAGCACTCCATGCCGGGGCAACGGTGGCAGAAGTGCGACAAGTCCTCGATGCGCTGGAGATCTTCCTCAGCGCCGACGATATCGCGGGCGCTCATCTCTTATTCAACCGTGTAGCCTCATCCTATGTTCATTGATCGCGTCGTCGTTCGGGCGACTGCAGGAACCGGAGGATCGGGCGCGACGTCGTTCCGCCGTGAGAAGTTCGCTCCCATGGGTGGCCCCGACGGCGGCGACGGTGGGCGTGGCGGCGACGTCATCGTCCGCGGCGACAGTAATCTGTCGACACTCCTCGACTATACCTACCGTGATGCGTGGACCGCGGAACGCGGACAGCATGGCATGGGGAGCAACAAGACCGGGCGCTCGGGGGCAGATCTTGTGTTGCCGGTGCCTCCCGGAACCGTTGTACGGGACCTGGACAGCGGAGCGTATATCGGAGAAGTGCTCGATCACGATCAGACCATCATCGTGGCAAAGGGAGGCCGCGGTGGCAAAGGGAATACGTTTTTTCAGACCGCGACGCATCAATCCCCGCGGGAGTGGCAGCCGGGCGAAGAAGGTGAGCTGCGCACGCTGGAACTTGAGCTCAAACTGATTGCGGACATTGGTTTTGTCGGTCAACCCAACGCTGGTAAATCCACATTACTTTCGGTGTTGTCTGCCGCGCGTCCCAAGATCGCCGACTATCCCTTTACGACACTCGCTCCCAATCTCGGTGTCGTTCAGCTGACGGACGGTCGAACGATCGTCGTCGCGGACATTCCGGGTATTATCGAGGGAGCGCACGAGGGGAAGGGACTGGGTCTCCAGTTCCTCAGACACATCGAGCGCACACGATTGCTCGCATTCCTCATTCCCATCGACACGATGGATTGGCAGGCTGAGTACGATCAACTGCGCAATGAGGTCAAGCAATATTCAGAGACGCTGGCGACCAAGCCGCATTGTGTCATTTTCAGCAAAATGGATTTGATGGGTGAGGATTATGTGCCGCCGATCGTGACCGAGGGCGCGTTTGCCTGTCTGGCCGTCAGTGGTGCGGGACGCACGGGCCTGGACCAGCTCAAGGCGCTGTGGTGGACGGAGTTGCAGAAGGTGAAGGCCGTCGAGCCGGTCGCCGCAGCCGGAGACGCGCCATAGGTTCGTTAAGTCGCAAAGGCACCCTGCCGCGTGCGCTGGTTCTCGCGCACGTCCACGGCGTGGGTCCGGTGACCGTTCAGCGCGCGCTGGAGCAGGGGATGGACCCGGTCGTTGATCGCGTACCGCTGCAGGCGTGGGCCGATGCCGAACGACGCGCCGCTGCGTGTGTGGCCCAGGCGGAAGATGTCGGCGCAGCGCTGCTTGTGCTCGGTGAGGAGGGGTATCCGGAAGCGCTGCTTGCGCTGCCCGATCCGCCCGCGGTGCTGTACGCCCAAGGGAATCTTGCGCTCCTTCAACTCGCCGGCGTGGGCATTGTCGGCTCACGCAAAGCCACCAGTTACGGTCTGCGGGTCACGCGCGGCATTGTGAACGGCGTGACCGCACCGCGCGTGGCCATTGTCAGCGGAATGGCGTTAGGCATTGATGCCGCGGCGCACGTGGCCGCGCTTGATCGCGGGATGCCCACCATTGCCGTCCTGGGAACCGGGATTGATGTGCCCTATCCTCCGCGTCACCACGAGCTCCACGCGCGCATAGCCGCGGCAGGTCTTTTGATCGCCGAGGCCGCTCCGGGATCAGGCGCCCTCCCTGGGAGTTTTCCTCGGCGCAACCGGATTCTGGCGGCACTGTCGGACGTGCTGGTTGTCACGGAGGCAAGTGACCGGTCCGGGGCGTTGATATCGGCGCGTATAGCTGTACAGATCAATCGCGTGGTTGGGGCCGTTCCGGGACCGGTGGATCATGCGTCGTCATCCGGAACCAACGCGCTGTTGCGCGACGGTGCTCACGTGGTCACCGGGGCGCCGGATGTCCGGGCGCTCCTGCATCTCACAGCGCGCGGGCGGCCAGCACTGCCACTGATCGGAGCGGCAGACCTGGCCGGCAGCCGTGACGCCGTACCGACGGATCGAGGGGGGGCCCCCGCGGTGTGGCCTCACGG
>JBGTBX010000413.1:0-2136 GCA_041749115.1 Gemmatimonadaceae bacterium | reverse complement strand
TTGGCGTTTTGCCAGCTTCCTATGAAAGTGTGCTCGCTCCCGGCGCAGAGATAATGCGGCCGCTACGCTACGCAGACTCGCTCTCGCAGGCATGTCGCAGCTGCCGACACCTGCAGTCTGTAGGACGCCTGCGCAACGGTGCTTCGCCCGCCGAGGCGTCGATTGAAGTGGAGCAGGCGTTTGCTCAGATGCGGACGCTGTATCCCGAGGACTACGGCGATGAACGGCTCGCCGTCGCAGGGCTGCGCGATCTACTGGTGGCGCCCGTGCGCCGCCCCCTGTACGTACTCCTTGGCGCGTCAGGATTGCTCTTACTTATTGCACTGGCGAACGCCACTAATCTTTTCGTCGCTCGTGCCGCCCGACGGCACGCAGAAATCAGCGTCCGCGCCGCGCTCGGTGCCGGCCGCTGGCGCCTCACACGCACTCTGCTTATTGAAGCCCTTCTGGCTGCAACACTTGGCGGGTTCTTTGGAGCTGCCCTCACCCAAGCCGCACTCGGCACTTTGCTGTCCATTGCACCATCGACGCTTCCTCGGCTTGATCAAGTGCAGATGAACGGCAGTGTCGCACTGTTTGCCGGTATCCTCGCATTGCTGCTTGGTGTGATCAGCGGACTCGTGCCCAACGCCGTGATGATGCGGCGGTTGAAGGACACGCAGCTTTACACCACCACCAGAACTGTAGCACGCGGAGGTTTTGATGCTCTGCGCCGAGGCCTCGTCGTTTCGGAGATGTGTCTTGCCGTGCTGCTCCTGTTTGGCGCGGGGCTGCTGATCCAGAGCGTGGACAAACTCCTCAGCGTGGATACCGGCTTCGCCACGGAGCGTCGCCTCACCGTGGCGCTCAGCGTGCTCGGGCCACGGTTCGATGACGATGCAACGGTGTGGAGCACATGGGAGGATCTGCATAGCCGCGTTCGCTCTCTTCCTGGCGTGGAGTCTGTCAGCCTGACCAGTCAACTCCCGATGAGCACCGACTTCGATGGGTGGGGGGTTCATGTTGAGCAACTCCCCGGCGCTCCGAGCAATAGAGGTGGAGACGCATTTCGTTTTGCTGTGACGCCTGACTACGCGGAGACCATGGGCCTTCGTGTCGTCAACGGACGATTTCTTTCCGAGGGGGACAGGCAGGGAAGCACTCCTGTTGTTGTCATCAACGAGACCTTTGCGCAGCGCGTGTTTCCTGATCGCAACCCGTTAGGTGAGCGCGTGGTGATCGGCGGCGACGACGGACCGAAGCGCACTATCGTGGGCGTAGTAAACGACGTCAAACACCAGGGGCTCGACGCGCCGACCGGCGGTCAAATCTACCTCCCTCTGGTACAGAACGCGTTCGCCGATGCGTATGTCCGCCTGGTGGTGCAAACACGTCGTGAACCCGGCGGCATTATTTCCGCACTCCGACAAACCATCGCCGACGTCGACCGCAGCATCCCGATGTCCGAGATCATGACCTTCGACGCAATGATCGAACAATCGACCGGCGATCGCCGCTTTGCAAAACAGCTCTTCGTGCTGTTTGCCGGCACCGCGCTGATACTCTCAGCCATTGGAGTGTTCGGTGTGCTCTCCGGTATGGTGGAGGAACGGACTCGGGAAATTGGCGTGCGCTCCGCACTCGGCGCTACACGTGGAGAGATCGTGGGCCACTTTATGCGTCAGGGACTGCTCCTGGCGTGCGTGGGCATCGCATTGGGCGCTGTTGCAGGTACGGTGTTGGCACCGGCGTTAAACTCGTTGGTGTACGAGGTGTCGCCCCGTGACCCATCCACGCTGGCCATCGTTGCATTGATCCTTGTGAGCATCGCTACCCTCGCAACGGCGCTACCGGCTTTACGTGCGTCGCGAGTGGATGCGCTGGAAGCTCTCCGCGCCGAGTAAAACTCTTCAGGGAATCAGCGCAAAGACCCGTGTGGGACCACCGCTTCCACCGGCAATATTTACCGGCGCCACAACGACTGTGAATCCGCGCGCCGGAAGCGCCGTGAGATTTGTCGCGTTCTCGATGTGAAAGATGCCGGCGGGGTTGGTCACGTTGTGCGTCTCGAACGCAGCCGACGGTCCGTAGTCCACACTGGGTGTGTCGATCCCCATACCGACAATGCCGAGGCTCTTGAGATATTCAGCTGCTGCG
>JBGTBX010000412.1:0-2402 GCA_041749115.1 Gemmatimonadaceae bacterium | reverse complement strand
TCCCATTGAGCGTCCGAGAGATAGGCGTGTTGAGTGAGGTCGATCTTCCGTGTGGCAGCCATGAGCGAAACTCCTTTCGCTCCGACTGGTACGCAGTTTCCTTACCACTTCATAAAACCAGGGTTTTGAACGGCGCTCTAGAAGCAGTTTCAAAAGGGTTTCAAACGCTTGAGAACCTTATGCAGGCAGGCCAGTTCAGCGAAGGCCAGGAAGCGTCTGGGATCATGTTCATAACGCACGACCAGTCGCCTGTAGTTGTGCAGCCAGGCAATCGTCCGTTCCATCTTCCACCGGTTCCGGTAGCGCTTCAGCGTTCGGCCATCCTGCGTGGGCGGTCGCTTGCGACTCTTCCGATGGGGACAGATCAACTCGATGCCATCCGCCGCCAGCCGCTCCCTGAGCGGGTCCGAATCGGCCGCCCGGTCGTAGATCAGGCGGATCGAATGCTCACCCAGGACATGCCGATCCAGCAGCGGCTCGATCAGCGTCACCTCGGCCGGGCTGGCGCTGTGCACGTTCACGGCGAGTGGGAGTCCCTTCCCGTCGATGAGCAGCATCAGCTTGCTGCCCTTGCCGCGTTTGGTGGGACCGACGTCAGAACCCCCTTTTTTGCCGACGCAAACGTGGCGTCGGCCATCGCCACTCGCCAGTCGATCCGGCCTCTGGCGTCGAGTTTGTGCAGGACTCGTCGCCACGCCTCTTCGAAGATCCCGGCCTCCATCCACTCGCCCAGCCGTCGCCAGCATGTGCAATACGAAGGGAAGTGCGTTGGTAAATCTTTCCATCGAGCTCCCGACCTGAGCACCCACAGGATGCCTTCCAGACAGGGACGCGGTGTGACCCGGGGCCGTCCGCCGGTGGGGCGTTCGACAAAGAGATCTTTGATCAGATTCCATTGCCCGTCAGTGAGTTCGGATGCGAGAACCGTCCTGGCCCCGGTGCGGTTGCGGCCTCTGGTGGGCCACAGCTCCAGGGTAATGACCATTGCGTGGTCTCCTTTCGGAGGACCACGGCACGCAACTCGCTTGCCAATCCGCACTATCAATTCAGCGTTTTGAAACTGCTTCTAAGTGGATTGTCCAGAATAATCGCTTGGGTGGGAGTCAAGCCGTAGCAAGGCGCCATGAGACTTACGGTGGCCCCCAGGTGACCTTGATCCTCCCATAACGGCTGGAGAAGCTCGAGCGAGACCTCGTCTACCTGTACGCGCCGAGCGTCACCGCCGCTGCAGCCACCCGCGATAGCACAACAAACCAAAAGCAGCGAAGTTGCACCTCGCCCCTTGTGTTTACATCGAGAGTAATTCAATTGGCGAACTGAGCAATGAGTGCTAAGGAATAAGAGGAGTGCTTGGCGCAACACACTCGACCTTCGGAAGACTTTGGTTCGTTTTAGGGTCGAAATCGTTCCCCTCTCCGAGGATAATTGTGGACGTGGTACCACACACTGTGCAGCCTGTGGACCGCGCGATGCGAATACGAGTTCTGCGTGCGCTAATGTCATTGTCGTTACAACCGTACAAGAAAATTCGGCAGCTTTTGCAGCCAGCAGATTTAAAGGCGTGCATTAGCAAAAACTCCGCAATTGTGTCCGGCAGAATAATGTTACGGCCCACCCTGCCTAGGCCTCCACTTGAGATCCCGCCTGGATTGTCGCCGCCTCCGCGATGGCCAAGCAGGGCGATCTGGCAGCACTTTTCTCGCCGAATCGCTCGAATAATCTGATCGGACCTTCCGACACCTGCGTTGACGAGCACTCCATGGCCAGCCGGTCCCGCTTTCAACGCACACTGATAAGCAAGGCCTAATGCTGCCCCGTTCCAATTCAATTCGTCCCTTGCGTTGTGATACGGATCTGGCCAACTTGTCATTGCGAAAATGCAAGTGGCAGAGTCTCCGCAGTTGTCAAGCGGACTTTCTATCACGGGGTCCGGCTGAGGTCGCCACCAATCTTGCGGCGGATTAGGTGCCCAGAGTTGTTGTCCGCTCGGATCCACAAGCACGATCGGCCGACCATTGACATAGACATACGTAAGATCGCCCGTCGCCGCGAAGATCGGATCCTTGCTGAGCCACGCGCCAAGCGAGGCGATCAGGTGCCGCGCGCGAATGTACAGCCGGCCGGAGCCGTCCGTGTAGTACCCATCGACCCCCACGTACCCGAACGGGAACACCGTGCTGCCGCTCGTCGACACCGGCACGCCCCAGGCGTCGTAGAGCCGCGTGTCCGAGATCGTCCCCGCCGAGTTCTTCAGCTGTCGCGTGCTGCCAATCGCGTCGAAGTGGAACCAGCTGGTCGTCGTGCTCCGCCGCTGGCTGATCAGACGCCCGTACACCTGCGGCTCGTTGGTGTACACCGCCTGCGTGGCGTCCGCCGCGTTCGTCTCGGCCAGGTAGTTCTCC
>JBGTBX010000411.1:0-23573 GCA_041749115.1 Gemmatimonadaceae bacterium | reverse complement strand
TACGGGTGCAGAACCTCAGCACCAGGCTTATACCCGCCGATCCACAGCGCGAAGTTACGCGCCGCGCGCTCGGCTCCGCCCGTGCCAAGGCTCGATGGCAGGACGGCCGTGGCGATTGCGGTAAGCTGTGCCAGTGGCAGGTCCTGCTGGCCGGGTACAACAGGCGCTGCAGCGAGCGGAGCTGCAGTGACCTTGCTGAAAGGACGCAGAAGCGCGGCAAACGCCCCCGAAAGTGCGACGAACGTACGGCGATTGATCAGTGGCACGCATCAACTCGTGAATGAGAGATGCGCCAAGTTGGTTCGGGGCCCGACGTGATGCAACGACCGAAAGTCTCCGCTAACTCCGGCGCACAGGACACCCATAGCACCTTAAGCCTCAGCGAACTCCGTGGCACATCACGGCCATCGCACCGTCAGCCTCAGCGAACTCCGGCGCACAGGACAGCCATCGCGCCTTCGGCGCTGCAGCGGCCCGTGGTCTCGCTGGTCATCGGTGCCGCAGCGACCCATCGACGTGTGCTGGATACCGGCACCTGCCGATTGGTCCAGCGCGCCCGCGTGCCCCTCACGTCGATGTGCGCAAAGGGTCCGCTTGGGCCCATCTCGTGGTAAAGACCGAGGCCTCCCACAAGCTCGGGATACTTTCGCTCAATGAACTGTACGGCACGATCGACCACCTGCAGGTCGGCAAACGTGACGCGTCCATCGCCATCGAGATCGTCCATGCGTCCATCACGATTGGCATCGATGATCAGGTCGGCGGCATCTCCGTACTGATGCCTGCTGGCGCGCGCCATTCCCTCACCGGCCCCGCGCGCGTTGTACTGTGGCGAACGAAAGCCAGACAGGACCACGATATGGTCGGTCGGCACCCCGCTCGCTGCCATCGCGCTGAGCACCAGCTCGAGTTTGTCGAGCAGGTCTTCTCGCAACACTACGTACTTCGGCCAGATGTGTTTTTGGTCGTGTGTGACGAAGTCACGAAGTTTGAAATGCGTCGACACGGGCGTGTCGATGTTCTCCGGTGTCACCTCAATGAATCCAGCTGGCAGGGAGGCTGCGGGAGATGTTGAGACGGGTCGGATGCCCTCGTTCGGCCACACACCGAGATGATAGGTATCGATGTACGCGCCGAGTTTGCGTTGCCAGGGGGTGAGCGTGGCAAAAGCGAAACTTTGTTCTCCATCTTCGGTCGCCACGCGCCGTATTCCGGGGCGGTGCACATCTTCGCCGAGCAGGTTGGAGATGATGGGCAGGTTCTGGTAATCACGCGGATCGAGGAGACGGATCCGGAGTTCCCCCGATCGGCCGAAGAGCGAGTCGAAGTTGACCGTGACGGAGCGCGGAGCCGTCCGCGCCGTGGGTGGATTAATCAAATCTGCCCGAAGTACGCGTTCTTTCTTGTCCGGCACGGCGGCGAACCCATTGCCGACAACGGCTTTGGTGGCCAGCAGTGCCAGCGTCGCGATGACGGGGATGAACAGCAGAGCCTTTCGGCCGCGAAGAGAGTCCATATCTGGAATCAGACGACTGGACGGGTGTGAGGTAACTGATGCAATAGCAACACTTTGTGATGTTTTGGGAGACGCCGGTGACGGCGACAGCCGCCCGAGCTGATTGATATCGTCATGGTGGTGTGCCGAAGGGGACGTTCGCGTGTGCCTCCAAGTATCGGCGCGCGCGTAACATTCGCGTCAGCTGAACCGGATCGGTATCCCTCGTGCTGCACACGGTGACCTCGGATCGGAGGGAGGGCATTCTGTGCTTCGTGGCCGCGCGGCGGCTTGCTCGTCAAGTCGGCATGACGACGCCAGTATTGATCGATAGTGAGGTTGCCGTATCGCGTGTGACCCCGGGTGTTGGGCGGATTGGTCGTGTGCTCGACGTGGTGGCTGTGGGCCTCCTCATCGGCGGGCTGGGACTATTCGCCCTTGGACGCTGGTCATTAGGCGCAATCGCGGACGGATCGTACGTGATGCCCGCCGGCATCTCACACGTGGCGCAGACTGAACAGCACGATGCACAGACTCGTCAGGGGCTCTGGATAGTCGGCGCCGGGCTGGGCATGGCGGTCGTGTCTGCGGCGCAGCACGCGGCACGTCGGCGTCGAGAGGCCTGGAAAAACCGGAGAGACAGCGCTCCCCGGCTGCGAGTGCCGCTTAACTAAGCGCTGTCCTGCGACGGTCTTTTACTTTTGGGCGTCGCGCAGATATGCATCTGTTTTGTTCAGCCAATCTTCTCTGGGGGGGCTGAAGATGTCGACGTCGAGTGTGTCTTCGAGTGCTTCAGCTTTATGCCAGACATATGGTGGAATGGTCAGCACATCGCCGGCGAGCACATCAATCACGCGGGCTTCGTCCTGGCCGATCCAGAAGCGCAAGCCACCTGAAACGACCCACGTCACCTGTTCATTCAGGTGATTGTGCATGGGCACGATACATCCCTTCTTGAGGTGGACGTGAGCGAGCATGATCCCTTCGCCGGTGATCAGTTGCCGATCCAACGTTGGCATGACCGTTTCGCGGGGGACGTCTGACCATTTGTAGTACGTGACCTGTTTCTGCGACATGGGAAGGGGACGGTGAGATGGTCAGGAAGGGATTATCCGCGTGCGCGCTCAATAGTGCGCCGCATGGTGCGCTCTACGGAAGCAAGCGCCTGAGTCACTGCAGACTGACTGTTGTCTGCGTGGGCGCGTGCCGCGATGGGTTCTCTGCGCGCGACACTCAGGGTGATTGTTGCACGGACGGTGGGTCGTCCCGTAGGTCCGCTTTCATCTTTTACAGTGACCGTGACGCGATCGAGTCGGGTGGCGAATTTCCCAAGCTTGCGGCCCAGCGCGATACGAACCCAGTCATGGTCGAGCGTACCTTCCGGTCCATTGTCCCGGAGAAAAACCGGAGTGGCAGCGGTCGGCGTGCGTCCCATGGCCTTGCGGGGCGCAGCGTTCGCATCGACCCCCATCGGGGTACGTACTTTTGTCGAGATGCTGCCGGTTCTACGAGCCGTCATGTCAGATTGGATTAAGAGGTGATTCGCGGAGTGTCCCGCGAGAGCTACGCGGCCAGTGAGGGAGCAGCTTCGGGCGCGCCGCCCCGAAGAAGGCGGAACGCGAGCAGGACGGCGAATATGGCGGCCGATCCGATCAGCGACCCGATCTTCCCCATGAAAATGAACATAGCGAGGTACACGCTGGCGATCAGCAACGTCACAACAGTCATTGGCGATGCAAACCGTGCGAACATGCCGAACGAGATCCTCGTGCCTGTTCGTTCAGCAATACCGATCGTGGTCAGATTGGCCGAGGCGCCGATAACGGACCCGTTGCCACCCAGGCAGGCGCCGAGCGACAGCGCCCACCACATGACCTCAACGTCGCCGTGCAGCTCAGGAAGAATTCGCGCAATCACGGGGATGGCGACAGCGACAAATGGGATGTTATCAACGAGTGCGGACGCTATTCCGCTGACCCAACAGACCAGGATCGCACCAAACAGGAGGACTCCATTGGGAGAGAGCGAGAGCGCCTCGCCACCAGACAGAACGGCCCACCGCAGTCCACCCGCGAGTGAGGCAATCAGGCCGGTGTTGACCGCGGCGCCAACGGCGATGAACAGGAAACCGAAGAAGGCGAGCGTTGGCCATTCTATATCCTCCTCAGTGACACGCAGGATGCCGTGCCTCCGTTCGTGGATGGTCGGCTGCTTTCGCTTGAGATAGAAAACGTCCTGCACGACCAGTGCAGCTGCAGCACCGATCAGCGCAGGAACCGCTGCCGGGGTACCGGTGACGTGGTGAGTGAGGAAGCCGATAAAGATGCCAACACAAATGACACCGAGCCATTTAGCAAGACGAGGGTCCGCCAATGGCACGAGTGGCGTCTCCACCGCCTCGTGCGTTGCCGCCTCCGAGTACTCAGCGCGGTAGTATCGGCGCGAATAGTACTCGAGCCACAACATCATCAGCCCGCACGGGATGGCCAGCACTGCGATAAAATCAACGAAGGAGATACCGGCACCCGAGCCAATCATGATGTTGGGTGGATCACCGATGAGCGTGGCGGTGCCCCCGATGTTGGACGCCATGATCATCGGAAGCAGCAGCGCCACCGGCTTGATGCCCGATTGCTTTGCCACGGCGAGGACCATCGGTGTGACAAAAACGACCGTTGTGACGTTGTCGAGAAATGCCGACGCTGTCGCAGTAAAACACAGAATAAGCGCGAGAAGCACCAGCGGTCTGCCACCTGCTCGTCGCATCAGTTTGCTCACCGCCCATTCGAACACACCGGTTGTTTTGAGCACTCCGACCACCGCCATCATCGCCGCCAGGAGCATGAGGACATTGATGTCCAATGCGTCCCGCACACCTTCAAAAGTGATGAGGTGATACGGGGTGGCGTACGTGAAGATGAACAAAAGGGATACGGCGCACATGACGACCAGCACTCGGTGGGCCGATTCCCTGGCAAGAAGCAGAAAGACGGCCAGGATGATGATTCCCACAATGGTTTGTGAGACAACGTCCGTGGTTGGCTCAAGCAGGCGATGGGGGCCGTCCTGGGCCAGCACCGCAGCCGGCACGAGCACGAAGAGCCAGATACCGATGAGCGAAAGTGCCCGGGAGAGGTGCCGGGAACGGTTGACATGCATAGGGCGTGCAAGTTGGACGTGGTGCGGCGCGGCTTCAAGCGGAACGGCAGTGTTGCTCCAATCCGGAGACTAAAGGTCCGTTTCCGGTCCGTTTGCAACGGTAGGCGAAAAGGGGAGCCGCCTCGTTCGTCCTGCACAATGACGGAGGTGTCCCTGAATGCATTCCCAGCTGGCTGACCATCGCCCGGAAGTCTCGGAGCTGCAGACTGAAAGCCCTACCCCGGCTCGTGTCTGGGGGGATCAGTGGCTGCGTATCTCCGAGAAGGTGCTCAAGGGACTGAATCATCAGCTGACGAACAGAGTGGCATCGCTGGAAGCCGTGGCATCGATCCTTGAGGACGATGCGGAGCCGCCGCCCCCCGAGATGGTGCGCGCGCTGGTTACCGAAGTGGGCAGGCTGAATCACCTGTTGTGCCTCTACAGATTAATGCCGGCGGAGCCCTTCGTCACAACCGAAGCCGTCCGCGTTCAGGATCTCATTCCCCATGTGCTGGAACTGCATAGCCATCACGCGGATCTGCGTGGCATCTCCGTGCACATCGATGGATCCACCGATACTCCGCCGGTGCTGGTGCGCCCGTCAGCGCTGCTGCGCTGCCTTCTGGTAGTCCTCGAAAGTGCAGCAGGTAACGCCCTGCGCTCGGGATCGGATGAGCCGCTACAACTGAGCATTGCGCTGGACGGCAACTACGTGATCGTCACCTTCGAAGGGGTGGCGCCGGCCGGTCAACTGCTGTTCAGCGGCGAAGGGAGCACGGTGCATGCCGTGCGAACCGCCCTCGCACATGCGCACGCGACGCTCGAAGCCGATCAGTTGCAGAATGGCAGCGAACACCGGGTGCGCTTTGTGTTGCGACTGCCCACGCTGTCAGAATCGCGTCGGCTCGAACGCCAGAACCTGCTCTAGTTTCGGAGACAAGCTCCCGTTTTTTTGGGGCGGTTCCAGCAGGCGAGTACAACTAACGACACGCTCCCGCTTTGACCTGTTGTGCAGGTGAGCGCAACCAGCTACGCGGAAGATCGTGCCGCATGCGGGCACCTTTGCCCGGTCCCAAGTGACTGTGGAGCGCTTGCCCTCGATCGCCTCTCCGTACAGCGTGTCGCAGAGATTCGGCTTCGACTCGACAAGGGACTCTACGCGTCGCCGCTGGTGGCGCAGGAAGTCGCGAATCGACTGATGGAGAGTGGCGACATCTGAGTGATCCGGCACGTATCTTCGTGCCATGTACCGCAAAGCCGTAAGGCATCTTACCAAGGCAGATCCCGTGCTCGCCGACGTTATCGTGCGAGTTGGCAGTTGCCGCATGGAAATCGCCACAGAGTTGTCGCTCTTCGAGAGCCTGGCGCGTTCCATTGTCTACCAGCAACTCAGTGGAAAGGCGGCGGCAACTATATATGGCCGCGTGCGGTCTCTGTGTGACGAGGAATGTGTCACCGCTCCAGAACTGCTGCGACTTTCGGCGATTCAGCTGAGAGGGGCCGGTCTTTCCGGCCAGAAGCTCGCTTACCTCAAAGATCTGTCGACCAGAACACTCGCAGGCGAGATCCCTTTCGATTCGCTCGTTGACCAACCGGACGACGAGGTCATCGGGCACCTTACGAGGGTCAAAGGTGTTGGTCGATGGACGGCGCAGATGTTTTTGATGTTCCGACTTGGACGACCGGATGTGCTCCCGGAGCTTGACCTCGGAGTTCAGAAGGGCATTCGCAAGGCGTACAGGTTGCGGAAGCATCCGACACCTGAGCGGGTCATCAAGATCGGAGCGCGATGGGCGCCGTATCGATCCATCGCCAGCTGGTACATGTGGCGAATTCTCGAACTTGAGTAAGCGTTGATGCGAATTGCAGTTACAGGGGCAACGGGAATGGTGGGAACACCGCTCGTTGCGGCGTTGCGTGCCGATGGGCACACGGTGCTCACGATTGGACGTGCGAAGGACGCGGGTGGTCCCGACGTCGAATGGTCGCCGGCTGAGGGACAGCTGAATGCGGACGAACTTGCAGGAGTCGACGCGGTATTTCACCTGGCAGGTGAACCGATTGCTCAGAGATGGACCAATGAAACAAAACGCCGGATACGCGACAGCCGCGTGCTGGGTACTTCACTTCTTGCGCGAACCCTTGCTGGCCTCCCGGAGCGGCCGCAGGTACTCGTCAGCATCTCGGCGGTTGGATTTTACGGTGATCGCGGCTCGCAGGAGCTCTCGGAGAACGCTGGTCCGGGAACCGGATTCCTTGCCGACGTGGCGGTTGAATGGGAGGCCGCTGCTGACCCCGCCCGCGCTGCGGGCATTCGCGTTGTTCATCCCCGGCTCGGCATTGTGCTCAACAGAAATGGCGGAGCCCTTGAGCGCATGGTGCCGATCTTTTCGCTTGGCGCCGGTGGACGGCTCGCCAGCGGTACACAATACATGAGCTGGGTGTCTCTGACCGATGTGGTTGGAGGCCTGCGGCACCTGCTCACTCAACCGGCAGTGTCTGGTCCGGTGAACATGACCGCGCCGAACCCGGTGACCAATGCAGAGTTTACGGACGCCCTTGCGAGCGCCTTGAACAGGCCCGCGTTTGCGATGGTGCCCGCGTTTGCAATTAAGCTGGCATTCGGTCAGATGGGGATGGAGGCGCTTGTGGCCGGGCAACGCGTTATGCCGGAGCGACTCCTGGCCAGTGGTTTTCAGTTCTCGCACCCTCGCATTGAGGATGCCTTGCAAGCGGAGCTCTGAAATGATTCGTGACGCCCTGCGGCGCGGATTGACCGTCCTGTTGTTTATCCAGATCGCAGGTTGTTCGGTGTCTGCGGCGGATGAACCACTCGCTGTTTTTGCGGCAGGGAGTCTGGCGCGGCCACTGAAGGCTGCGCTCGATTCGTTCTCCGTGGCAACCAACATCCGGTATTCCCTTGAGACGGCGGGGAGTCTGGAACTTGCGCGGCGGATCACCGACCTCGGTCGGATGCCCGATGTGATTGCATTGGCCGACGAAGAAGTGTTCGTGAAGCTGTTGATGCCGGTTCCCGTTGAATGGTATGCGCGCTTCGCACGCAATCGCGTCGTCCTTGCAGTGTCACCTCGTTCAGCTGCGGGCGGGTCGCTGACTCGCGACAATTGGGCCCGGACCATTGCCACAGCGGGTCTGGTGATTGGTCGGGCAGATCCCGATCTGGACCCGGCGGGTTATCGGGCACTGATGGTTGCGCAGCTCGCCGAGCAGTCGTACGGTGTGTCCGGTATCAGCTCATATCTCCTGAGTTCGGCATCGGCACGCCACGTGCGTCCGAAGTCAGCCGACCTGATCGCGCTCCTCGAAGTCGGCGAACTGGATGCGGCGTTTATCTACGAGTCGTCGGCACGGGCAGCGGGCCTGTCATTCATTTTATTGGGCGACAGGGTGGACTTGAGCGCAGATTCCCTGGCGGAGGCGTATCAGGCGGCTTCGGTCACCATCGCAGGTCAGCGCAGGGGAGATTCTGTCGTGGTACACGCAACGCCGATACGATACGGGATCAGCGTGCCCCGCGATGCCGCGAAGCAAGCAGAGGCGATGACCTTTGTGCGATGGTTGTTCTCGCCGGACGGTCTGCGAATCCTGCGTTCGGAATACCTCGATGCGATGAGCGATCCCGTGGCCGTTGGTGACAACGCACCTGCACTTCGGTAGCGAAGGTTTCACCGGGTTGTGCAGCGACGGTCGGTGGTGACGCGAAAGAGCCCGAGAGCGTGTTTCACACCCACGGATTCCGTGGACACATGTGTCCGGGCGCCAGTGCTGGTCCCTTGCGCCTTACGCGAGCCAGCGATCGAGATGTTCGGCGACGAATGCGTCGTCTGTCAGCCAGGGGTGTGACCGTATCACGCGGTCGATCTCACGGGTCTGCCCGGGAGAGAGCGTCTCTCGCGGATCGAGGCACCACACTCCGCGTAGCAGCCCCTGACGCCTGAGCACCTCGTGAATGCCGGGAATACACCCGGCGAAGTTATGACGCACATCAAAAATAGCGCCGTTCGCATCGGTTAATGCAACACCCCGCGCCAACGCGTCGACGGGTACGCTTCCGGCTGCACGTGTCGCGCGCATCGCGGCCAGCAGCTCCACTGCACTGTGCGTCCAAACGGCCCACTGACCCAGCAGCCCGCCCACAATGTGTTGTTCAACCACGCCGCCGCCGGACGCAACGTGGTACGGCGTCAGCAGATCGTGGACGATGTTGTCATCGTTGCCCGTGTACAGGGCAATATCATCACGCCCCGATTCGGCGATCGCGCGCACCACATCAAGCGTTTGGTATCTGTTGAATGGTGCAATCTTGATTGCGACGACGTTGGCGATTTCGGCGAACTCCCGCCAGAAACCAAAGCTGAGATTCCGGCCTCCAACGGCCGTCTGCAGATAAAAGCCGATCACGGGCATCACTTCGGCTACGCGTCGGCAATGGGTCAGCAGCGCCCGATCGTCCGCCTCCCGCAACGCAGCGAGGCTGAGCAGCACCGCATCATATCCGAGAACTCGCGCCAACTCGGCCTCATCCACGGCCTGCCGCGTCGCGCCAACCACACCGGCGATCAGCGCAAAGTCACCGGCCGTCGATGGCCAGCTCTTCGCGGACTCGGCGGCGAGGGTGAGCACCGGACGCAGGAGGTCATGCTCTCGAATTGCGAACTGGGTCGTGTGTACGCCGACCGCGATCCCTCCCGCGCCGGCGTCCCGATAGTAGCGGGTCAACGCACGCTGACGCTGTTCATCGAGTGTGCGCGATGGCGTGAGTGCCAGTGGATGAGCGGGAATAACCACACCGCCCAGGAGGTGTTGACGAAGGTTCAAAACGCCCCTGTCCTCACGTCGTAGTGCGTGGACTTTCCGGACGTGGTGCCGCCCGCCTTCACCCACTCCGCAACCCAATCGATCAGTGTGTCAATCGGAAGCAGCGAGTGCATATACCGATCCTGCATACGTTGCGTGTTGCTTAGTAAAGCGTCTGGTGCCTCAAGCCCGGTAAGCAGCGGCTCACAGTCAAGTTTTACACCGAGCGCGAGCGCGAGCGAACGAACCGGGAGTGTGTCGGGACCGGTGACATTCACGATCCATGGCGGCGCGGCGCAATCTGCGAGCGTCGCGATAGCGATCGCGTTTGCATCTCGTTGCCAGATGCAATTCACATGACCCATCGTGAGGTCGATAGGCTGCTTGTTGAGGAGTTTGTGCGCGATGTCCACCAGAACGCCATACCGCAGGTCGACGGCGTAGTTCAGGCGCACAATGGACGCTCGCGTCCCGGAAGTGTCTGCAGCGTAATGAAAAATTCGCTCGCGCCCCACACAGGACATGGCATACTCTCCCACCGGAGCCACCGCGTCTTCTTCGGTCGCACCGCCTCGATGTACCGGTGTAAGCGGGTACACGTTGCCCGTGGAGAAGGCGGTGATCCGCGACGCCGAGTAACGGTCGATGACCAGCGCCGGAACCACCACGTTGGTGAACCAGGTGTGTCCGGGTGCGCCCTGCGTGCCGAACTTCTGCCCCGCCATAAAAATCACGTTCGGCGCGAGGGGCAGCTGAGCGACCGACCGTGGGTCGGAGACGTCTGCCGCGATCGTGTGTACGCCACACGCATCCAGCTGCTGGCGCGCTTCCGCAGAACTCCACCGGCTGACGGCAATGGTGCGCGCGGTACTGCCTAACGCCTGATGAGCCCGGCGCACCATGCGGGCAAGCGATGGCCCCATCTTGCCCCCTGCGCCAACGACTACCACGTCGCCGGCGCACACCTCGATCGCGCTGAGGACGAGGTCGTCCGGACGCGACAGATGCTCCTCGAGTTCAGCAGTCGATCGCGGCGGGGCGATGGTCATACGCGATCGTTACGTGGTCGGAGTGGCCGGAGGTGCGTACGATTCCTGCGGCACAACAGATAAATCAAGTCCGCAGGTTTTGTGAGCACCGTCGCAGAAGGGCCGTTTGAGGCTGTGACCACACCGACAGATCTTGATCGGTTTCCCTTCGGCAACTTTCAGCTCAACGTCGTTGGCGTCGAGGATAATGACGTGGGGTGCATCTTCGGGAGAGATGATTGCGGGGCCGCTGTCTTTAATACGAATCGTGATCCGGGACATTTCGAAATAATAAGAGGGAGCCGAACGGTGCGTCGGCAAAGCGATGGTGCGTGCAGCGAGTTCCATTGAGCGGACCCCACGCGGAGGTTCAGCTCGACGGCGTCAGATACAATCTACGCAGAGTCGCGCAAGACGAGCTCCGCCTCGCGCGCATGGCGCTTGAGTCTCGCCACAAGTGCCTCCAACCCCACTTCGCGAGTACCGAGGCCGAGCCCGGACATCATCGTGCGCACAAACCCATCGGGGATGGCCAGCGTGTCGGCCGGCGGTCGGTCATTTACGGCGCCGAACACGATGCTCAGGAAAGCCGCGACGGTCGGCGACTGCCGCACGTTGATCTCCGCGTAAAAATGCAGCACGCCGTCGGCGACCTCGGGGAAAATCCTCACCGGGGTCTGACACTCGTGCACTGCCCATGTATCGTCGGTAAGTGCAGCAAAACGTTCCGGAACCGGCTCAAGCTTTTTGGCAAACGAGACGAGCGCAGCCATCTTCTCTTCGCGTCCCAATGATTGAAAACGAGCGAGTGTGGTCGCGATTTTCGGCGGAAGTTCTGATATAGTCATAAAATAACTGTGCGCTGAGTTGAGGGCAGTACAACGCAGGACGCTGGCACCACTTCAGAAATCCACCGGCGTCACAGCTGCGGCAGTTCGCTCATTCGCCACACCGCGAGATACTTGTTCGACGGATCCTTGCGCCCGGGCCAGCCGTCCTCGGAGAATCTCACGTGAGGTTCCGGGAAGAGGAAGGGAGCCAGCTGCAGATTAACAGGACGATACCCGCCGGTGAGCACATCTTCGTTGACGACAGCGTCCGAGTACGTGGACGCGGCCAGCCAGGTCGCGCCGCTCCTGCGCAAGTTCGAAAGCACGGCCCGAACCTGCCGCAGTGACAGATGAATCAACAGATCGCGACACAGCACGAGGTCAGCGCGGGGCAGTGGGTCATTCGCAGCATCCAGTCGCACAAACGATCGTACCGGCGAGGCAAATCGTGCGTTGTTCGCGGCGATCACATCGGAGACAATGTCGCCGCCAACATATGAGGCCACCTTGAGGTCGAGAGTCGACATCCAGAAGAAATCGCCGCAAGGCACGTCGAGCATCGACGACACACCGAGCGATCTGATGAGCCCGGGAAGCTCCCGTCGGATCGCCGTCGTTCCTTCAAGGTTCGATCCGCCCCCGGACCGACTGTCCGCGTCACCCCACAGGTTCTCACGATAGATGTTCGTGAAGACGCGCTCCGGGAACAACTCGCTGTAAACCCTCCGCATTCGCTCAGCCCCTGGCAGGCGGCGCGCAAATCGCACAGCACTGACGAGCCAGGGCATCGCTTCCTTCAATGTCGCGCGATTCATCTATGTCAGGAAAATGTTTGGTGAAAGTCGCAGTGCTGCGCCCCGCGGTTTGCTCCCATAGGCCAATGCTCGAACTCATGGAACTGTTTCTTCGCAAGTCAGAGTCAGCGTCCTCGTGTCGAGGTCACTCCGGGTTTTAACGCGAAACCAGATCGTTAAACAACAGCCCCATGCCGACGTGTATCCCCACGCGGCGTACATTTTTTGCGCCGACCGCGCGGGCTTCGATCCGCAGAACCCGGTTGCCGCGGAACCGGATTCGTGACCCGGCGGTTGCCACTACGCCAAAAACGTTCGTGTTGTACCGCCGGTCGAGCGTTACCGTGCCAATGCTGCTCGTGAGTGCGTGCACGCCAACCCCGGCCCCCAGATATGGAATGACCCTCGCCTCCCTGCCACCTCCATCGACAGAGACGACAAGTGAACCAGACAGGTCGTAGAACGGTTTGCGATACTCACGGTCCTCGTCCGACACATACTCGCTGTACCCCACGGTGCGCATGAACGACGCATCGCCACTCAGCCTGAATCGGGCCGCCGGAAAATGTCCCAGATCAAGCGAAAGTCCGCCCTCGCCCGCTTTGCCGTTTCGCGGTAGTCGCGACGCTCCTAGATTCGCGACCACGTAGCCGACCCCACGCAGGCCGAGCGTGCCGCCGCCTGAGTCCTGGCCCTCACAAACACCTGCGCCCAAACCGACAGATACGGTGAGGGCAATCGCGGCTGCGATCGAAAAAGAGGGGCACACAGGACTCATCGCCCGGGTAAGGTAGCCTGTGTTACGTGACGAACTAGCACCAAGGTGCATCTAAAGAGTGGCACACAACCGCGGCAAATGACCATACTTCTCGCGTGACCCCTTCAGCTCCCGTTTCGGTTCTACGCCGGCGCGCGTTCGGTGTAGCGTTGGCGCTGCTCGTGGTGAGTGGTGCCGCGTTGCTGCATTCCAGTAGCACCGCGCGGCAGCACTCCGATGCCACAGCTGCATTGGCCAAGGGCGTCGCGTTCGCTGATTCACTCTCCACTCGGCTGAGTGGGATGTCCGTCTCGGGGATTGAAGAGCACGACGCACTGGCGATTCTGTACCTCGACCGCGTGCGGCTGGGTCTGGGAAGTCCCTTCAGAGCCATTGAATACGCGCTGCGTGATAAAGACGTCCCTACCTTGATGCGACGCCCCCTCGCCATGGCGATGCTCGCCGAGGTGCTCCTCGGCAACGTGTATCGCACTCCAACAGAAGCGTTCGCCGTTCTTGTGGGGAGCGACGCACAAGGAATGGCGGCTCATCGCGCGCTGATCGAAGATGTCACCAACGAGGCGGAGGATCCGCGTATCGCAGAAATCGCGCTTCGTTACGCCTACCAAATCGCCATAGCTCGAGGGAGTGTCTCCAGTCGGGGCAGCGCCGTGATCGTAACGGCTGTCGCTCAGGCACGAGATCGGGCTCTGGCACGGAGAGACGTGGAAGCGCTGGTTCGTGACGCGCGAAAACAGAACATGGACGCGCTCGATCTGCTACCGATGTGGCGAGTCGCGCGACGCTTTGAGGTCGAGCACCCCCTTCAGGACCCGCCGAGCAGGGAAGATGATCGCGCGGCGGTTCGCCTGATGCCCTCGCTGTTGGAACGGATCACGGAACTAAAGGTGTTGCCCGTTCCTTCGGTGATTGCCGAGGTGATGAGTCAACCCTCCCTTGGCGCCTGGGAAGTCGCGGCGAAGTTGGCCGTGCGACGAAATGCCCCTCCGCAGGCGCCGGTGGTGGTGCCCCTTGGCGGTTTTACGTCGTACGTGATGGCCGGCGCCGGAACTCAGGTTGAACGCATCGCCACGCAGCGGTTCCTCACCGCATCCCGGAACGAAGAGCATCTGGTGGCCGAGTATCGGAGCCTGACCGGTCGATTTGGCGAGCGCCCACAGACTGCGATCGCGCTGCTGAATGTTGCGGTGAGCATGCGCACGTATGCGCAGGAGCGCCCATGGTTTCCCGGTGGCGAAGGACCATCTTCGGTTGAACTGGAAGCACGGTATGGTCTGGCCCGCGTCACTTTTGACAATCGCACGCCCGTGGCGTGGCGCAACTACTACACCAGAATGCTGGCCGACGCTGTGGACGACATGCGTCGAGTGCTTCCTGCGCTTGATGTGTCGGGATTGCGCATTCACTTCGGAGACACACCGCTGAAGGAGCGGGCGCTGGCTCTGCACGATCCACTTAGCCGCACCATTTATTTTCCATTGGCGACCGGCGCCGGTGCCATGGCGCACGAACTTTCCCATGACCTCGACTGGCAGGCGGCGCGTCGTGTGGATGCGAATCGGATCGGGTACCACAGTGACCTCGATGCCCGTGCGCGGCGACGGATAAGAGGGGAAGAGTCAGCGGCCAATGGCAGCCCCCGGGACGACGCGAGTGCTGCCGGAGCACCGGATCGTCCCACTGAACAGTTCGCCCGCAAAGCCGACTGGTTGGTTGCCAGCGCGCTGGCCCGCTCGGGGCGGGTTAACGGATACCTGAGCGCATACCAGGACAGTTGGATTCCCGGCTACGCCTCCGCATCATCGCCGCGTCGCGACCTGCCGATGCGCGACGCCACGCTTGCAACCATGCAGAACTACACCAGGGTCGATCCCGCAGCGTCCGCTGCTGTCGACGGAATCTGGGGACACGAACGTGTTGTCGGAGTCAATGAAATGCTCCGCCGTACGTTGCTGGCGCCGATGCCCCGATGGGATCAGAGGCGTTCACCCATGGCGGGATTCGACGCATTCACGACAATCCCGAGAGCGCTGCGTATCGCCCCGGAACTGTCGGGGCAGTGGACCTGCCTGCTCGCTACAAGGATTCCGACGAGACATCAGGGTGCTGTTATCGAAGCAATGACCATGGCTGCAGAAGCACGCGTTGATCAGCTCATGTCACGCTGGCAGGGATACCTGAACTCCGGCGGTTCCCCGTCCGGGGTTCGCGGGGCGGCACCCACTGGCGCTCCATGGAACCCCACAAACGAGCGTCTGCTGCGAAACGAGCTGCGTGAAGGGATTTTGTGGCGGGCTGCACGCTACGATGATGGAAAGGCAGGGACGGATTTTGTGGAATCCATGACGCGCACCCACTCGTGGGCGGATTGCCAGAAGGGCGAGTGATCGTCGTCGCTGCCTGTTGGCCCGGCTATCTGTCCGGGAGCTCGGCAACGCACTGACGGATTGGGCCTGGCGATGTGCAGCAGGACATCCTGCCACAGCGCCACAGTTTTGCGCCCCGTAGCTTAACGGGCTGCCGAACCCTCCACCGCGTCTTCGCTGACGGCTGCCGCCACAGGAGTCTCGATGACAACCGGAGACTCCACGTGCAGTGTGCGCGTTGGAAAGGCAAATCCGATCTTTCGCTCGTTAAACGCTGAAAGAATTGCCACGCTGACTTGCTGCTTAGTGGTCAGGTATTGGGTGTAAGCCGGATCCTGCACGAAGAAGGCCAATTCGAAATCCAGGGATGAGTCGCCGAAGCCGGTAAAATGCGCGCGATCGAATCGCGTCAGGGGCGTGTCCTTTACCAGATCCTCCAGCAGCTTTGGAATGTTCGCGATGGTTTCGGCGGGTGTGTTATACACAACGCCGATCCGCATTAGCGCTCGTCGCTCCTGCAGCCGCCTCAGGTTTCGCACGCGGCTCTGCAGCAGGTCTGTGTTGGAGAAGATTACTTCCTCGCCGCTGACCGACCGCACGCGCGTGGTCTTCAAGCCGATGCGCTCGACGGTGCCGACCTGCGTGTCGACGGCGATCGTATCACCAACCTCAAACGGGCGGTCGAGGACGATTGATAAAGCTGCGAAGAGGTCGCCGAGCACGTTCTGAACAGCGAGCGCGATGGCCACACCACCAATGCCGAGCCCGGTCACGAGCGCCGTGACGTCGACACCCAGCACGTTGCTGAGGCCGAGCACCGCGATCAGAGACCAGAGGACTCCGCGCGCGACGACCGTGAGCGCAGAGAATGTCCCCTCCGCCGGGGCGTTTCCGTTCCGGCTGCGGGACCACGCCCTGAAGGCGAAGGCGATGCTTTCGCTCCCCCAGACGCCGACCTGAATGAGGACAGCGACCGTTACGAGGCGGTTCAGAACGGTGGACTGTTCTTCGGTGAGCTCGAGCAGGGCAGCGCCTGCGCGCAAGGCCAGCGCGGCGACAAAATACCAGCGCAGCTTCTGGAGTTTCGCCAGGAGCAGATCATCGAGCTCCGTGTCCGTCGTTTGTGCAACGCGCTTCAGTCGTACCGCGAGTACGAAACGGACGGTAAGGATCGCGATGGCCACGGTAACGGCGGCGATTGCCGCGCGGCCAACATCTACTATAGGAAAGCCGAGAAAATTCTGCATGATTCCTGGTTAAGATCTCCCAATGTTGGGAATTTTCAAATGTGGAGATTGTGGAAAATGGACAATTCAGGTTCGTCTCGGCACCTCTCAGGCGCGATTCGTCAGATACTACGCAGGTGAGGGCAAAAACTTCTTGACGGCACGCCTGCGAAGCCCTAACGTCGTGGTGCAACACACCAACTGGCCAAAGTGGTGCACTCTCCCGACACATGTCGGATTTGTATCCAAAAGTGCGCACCGAGGCATCGCGCGGTCCCTCCCTCTACGTCCCCAAAGTCCCGCGCGGCACACCCCAGTCCCACAATCAGGAGGAAGCATGCAGTCCATTCGTTCTTCTCGCAGCAGGCTAACTGCGCTTATTGGCGTAGTCGCACTGTGCGTGGCGACGCCACTCATGGCGCAGCAAACCGGAGGCGTGACGGGTAAAGTATCCGATCGCACTACCGGGCTACCACTGAATTCCGCACGGGTGCAGATCGTTGGCATTCTTAATGCCGCGGCCAACACCGACGATGCGGGCCGTTTTCTCATTCGTAACGTTCCTGTCGGGCCCGTCTCCATTCGTGTGACGCGGCTTGGTTACCGTCCGGAAGTATCGACGGCGACCATCCCCTTCAGCGACACCGTTACCGTAAACATCACGCTGTCGCAGAGCGCTGTTGAGCTGCAGCAGGTTGTTGTCACAGGCACCGGTGGTGCCACCGAGAAGCGTCAGGTTGGCGCGTCGCTCGGCACGGTCAACGTGGCAGCAATGCAAGAGGTGATTCCCACCGTCAACTTCTCACAGGTCCTTGCCGGTAAAATCAGCGGCGTGCGATCCGTGGGCGTCGGCGGCGGCGTGGGTGGAGGTAACGACCTGCGTATTCGCGGAATTTCCTCGTTCTCGCTTAACCAGCGTCCCGTGATCTACATCGACGGTGTTCGCGTCGATTCACGCGGAACCGAATGGGCATTCGGATCCATCGCCTGCTGTTCATTCACAGGTGGTAACTCGACTGACCGTTTGAGCGATCTGAACCCGAATGACATCGAAAGCGTCGAAGTACTCAAGGGCGCAGCGGCGGCCACCCTGTACGGGTCCGAAGCCACCAACGGTGTGATTCAGATCTTCACCAAGAAAGGTCGCGGTGAAGGACGCACGCAGTGGAGCCTTGGTTTGCAGACTGGCTTCAACCGTCTGCGCGGCAATCTCCCCACGAAAGAATTCCCCCGCTTTACAGGTGCCGATGGAACGCAGGCACGTGACGCCAATGAGCTGATCAAGAACGGCTCGTTCAATGGCGTCGATCTGTCTGGCCAGGGCGGCACCGAGCGCAGTACCTACTTCGTCTCGGGGTTGATGTCCAAGGAATATGGTTCCATTCAGCCGAACGATCAGGCGAAAGGCAATCTGCGTGTGAACACAACGTTTGTGCCGTCGTCCAAGACGACTGTACAGGTGCTGTCTTCATACTCGCGTAACTTCGTGAACGAGCTGCAGGCCGGCAACAACTGGACTGCGCTGCTCGGCAACGCAATGAACGGCAATCCGCGCAATGCCTCGGCGGACCGTCCGTTCGGCGAAGCATGGGTCTCCGTCGCCGACATCGAACGCATGGAAACCACGAGCGACACCGATCGCTGGAATGGTGGTTTGACGCTCACGTACCAGATGACCCCGAACTTCTCGCATCGCTTTACTGCAGGTACGGACGCGGTGAACGATCAGAAGGGCCGCTTCTTCCCATTTGCCGGCGGCTATGGTTCGGCAGGTGTGAACGCCGGTCAGCGTAACCTCGGTGTCCGCAACTTCCGTTCGACGACGCTCGACTACCTGGCACAGCTGAAGTTTGGTTTGCCGTTCGGTATTGAGTCGAACTTCTCTACCGGTGCTCAGGGTTTCTTTGAGAACGAGCGCCTCAACATCGCCATCGGCAACAACTTCCCGGGCCCCGGTGTCAGCACCGTGTCTGCGGCAGCGCTGCTCGGTGCCGGTGAGCAGTTTACTGAAACGATTAACTTCGGCGTGTACTTCCAGAACCGTTTTGCATGGAAGGATCGCCTCTTTACCACCGTCGGTCTCCGACTCGACGGTAACTCCGCATTCGGTACAGACTACGGCCTTCAGAAGTATCCGAAGATCGACGTCTCGTACGATCTCGCCAGACACGAAGGGCTGCTCCCGTCGGTGTTCTCTGCCGTACGGCTGCGCGGTGCGCTCGGAAAGGCCGGTAAGTTCCCAGGCGCGTTCGATTCCTTCCAGAGCTACACGTCGGCACCGGTTTATGAAGGTGAGACGGGTGTTATCCCCGGCAATCCGGGCAACGCCAACCTGAAGCCGGAAGTTTCCACAGAGTTGGAAGGTGGCTTTGAAGTCGGCCTCTGGAACGACCGTGTAGGTATCGAAGCGTCGCTGTACCATCAGAGGACGGCCGACGCGATTGTTAATCTGCCCAATGCTCCTTCCGCCGGTTTCAATCAGTCGCGGTCAGTGAATATTGGCAGCATCGATAATCATGGCTGGGAAACGTCCATCAACTACATCGTCTTCTCGAAGGCGCGCTCAGAATGGTCGACGCAGCTTCGATTCGACGGCAACAAGAACAAGGTCACCGACCTTGGCGGTGTCGTGCTGTCGGGCAACAACGTCCGCCTCGGTTATCCGGTGCGCGGCATCTGGGATCGTGTGCCAACGGGCTTCAGCACGGTGACGGGTGGTACCTGCCCGTCGTATGGTTGCCCCACGACCACTCGCAGCTCAACGGTTGAGTACCTTGGACCCCCGCTTCCGACGTTCAACGCGTCATTCGGCAACACCTTCCGTTACGGACCGTTGACGATGTACGGATTGGTGACGCTGGAAAAGGGCGCGATCATGAGCAACGGTGATCGTGCGTACAGAATCCGTCAGGGTGGTGCAGATGAATACCTCTCAGCACTTGATGCGAACGGTGCGCGTACCTTCAAGGCAGACTCCATCGCGCAGTTTGCGTCGATCCTGAATTACAACGACAATCGCGACAACGTTCGTCTGCGCGAGTTGTCTGTGACCTATCAGATTCCTGCTGGCTTCAGCGACGTCTTCAAGGTTGGTCGCTCGAGTCTGCAGCTGTCGGGCCAGAACCTGATGTGGTGGGACGACTGTCATTGCGTCGATCCCAACATGAACTGGGCGGGCGCCAGCTCCTTCGGCGTAGGCAGCGGGTTCCTTGCGCAGCCGTCGCCACGACAGTTCCGCATGTCCATCCGCAGCCGCTTCTAAATTTCGAGACGGGGTACAGGAGTCTCCTGTACCCCGAACCTCAATTCACTAATCTGGATATTACCTATGAATAAATGGATAAGCGTGCCACGGGTGGGGCGCTTGCTCGCCGCGACGAGTTTGGCAGTTTTTACGGTGGCGCTCCCCGCTTGTAGTGACCTGTTTGATGTCGATGATCCGCAGGCGTTTGGTGACAGCGATCTGAACGACCCGGTCATTCTCAAGAGTGTTGCCGATGGTGCTGAAGGTGCTCTTCAGCAGATCTGGGACGATTTTGTTGTCGTGACATCATTGCATGGCGATGAAGTTGAATCCACGTCTACCTGGATTGATTGGGAAGACATTTCAGAAGGACGACTGCGCGCCGATTGGGCGACGGGTGGATCGTTCTCAGGTCCGCAGGATGGTATTCTGCGCGCCCGCTTTGCGGCGCAATCCGCCAAAGCTCGTTTCGCTAAGCTGACTGGCGTGAGTCCCACTCTCGTGGCTCAGGTCTCCTGGGTCGACGGATTCTCGGATGTGCTGCTCGGCATGGGCTGGTGCGAGGGTCCGCTCGTGGAGAATGGTCCCCGCGCGCCGAGCTCTGCGTTCTTTACGCAGGCGATCACGAAGCTGACAGCAACGTTGGCGCTCGCCAACGGACTGAGCGGCGCCGACAAGACAGCATGGGTGAATGCAACGCTCGCCGCCCGTGCCCGCGCCAACCTGTTCGCCGGTAACTACGATGCCGCACTGGCCGACGCGCAGTTGGTTCCGGCTGGGTTCTCGAAGAACGCAATTTATTCCGCCGCGACTGGCGCGCAGCAAAGCAACATGGGCAACCAGTTTCACCAGAACCGGAACCGCTCCGGTGGGTTGAGGCAGATCAGGATCCCGCAGGTTCGGGGTACCTTCAACGCCACAGCCGTAACCACGGGATACCTTCGCGATTGGGCGAATCCAACGGTTGCTGATACACGCATGGCGCTGTCACATCGCGTCGGGCAGAAGGGCGTGAACAACCGGTTCGACTATTACGGCGTCACCAAGTACGATGATTTCGGCACCGATGTCCCCATGCTGAAGAAAGCCGAAATGACGTTGATTGAGGCCGAGGTCTACTATCGCAAGAACAACTACGCGACGATGACCGACCGGCTGAATACCCTCCGCGCAGCCGCCAACCTTACACCAATTGCAGTGCCGGCGAACGCAGCGGATGCACTGAACGCGTTGCTGAACGAGCGTATGGCTGTTCTCTTTGTTGAAGGCCAGCGCAACTTCGATCTTTTCCGATACAATCTGAAGGGTGCCATGCTCGGAGCAGGGAAGGCGACGTTGCTGCCTCTCTCACGCAACGAGATCCTGAACAACCCCAACATGGTAGAGGGCGGGGGTACCTGCCCGACCGTCACGTCGTAATCAATCTGTGAGATTCCGGGGGTGGGCCCACATGGGCCCGCCCCCGATTCTTTCCCCACCACCTCACCCGAGACAACGCCTATCAGCATCTCCATGGTCAGAGGAATTTTTGATTCAGATAAGTGGTCACGCCGCGATTTTCTCGCGGCCACAGGGTCTGCCTTTGCGGCCGCCAGCTTAGCAGCCTGCGACGGATCAGGCCCAATCGATCCCGGGCCCGGTGCTGCGGGACGCATCGCTGGCAGGGTTGTAGATCTGCAGGGTGTGCCTCAAGGCGGTTTCGGCCAGGTTATCCTCATGTATCCAACCGGACGTCACGTCGGACCACGCGCTGTTCCGGACGCCGATGGGCGCTTCGAATTCGGCAATGTGCCCGAAGGGGAGTGGCAGATCCGCTTTCAGTCCGGGGGCCTGGCCATCGTGCCGGAGCCCTACCAGCACCCAATAAAATTTGTCGTCAACTCGGGCAAAAGCACCGACGTCGCGGTACGGATTCAACGCGGCAATTTTGCGCAGAATCTCGTAGAGATCTACGCCGGCGACGACTTCTACCAGCTTCAGCCCGACGGCGCAGAGAACGCGGAGACGGTGGTTCGCCTCGGCACCGTGGTATGCTGGTACAACGTTGGTGTGAAAGTTCACACCGTAACCGGTGGGCCCTGGAACGACTCCGGTGATCTGCAAAAATCCCAGTCGTTCATTTGGGTGGCAAATCAGGTTGGTTCGTTCGGCTTCCGCTGCGTCTATAATCAACCGCACATGCAGTCCACACTTCGCGTTATCCCCTGAGATCAGCACAGCGCATCGAGCCGTTCGCGCGTTATCAAGTACCCCCCTTCTCACCGCTCCAAGGAGTCACTATGCTCCACCCCCTTATCTCACGGTCGCTGCTGGCAGGCGCAGCCGCGGCACTCTTTGCAGCTCCGGTCACGGCGCAGCAAGTCTCTTACTCCAAAGCTGAGCAGCTTCTGGACTGGAACACCCGCCCGCTGGTCGCTGGTGGTCAGGTCTCCCCATCGTGGCTCAAGGACGGCAACCGCTTCTGGTATCGCAATCAGACGGGATCGGGCTCTGAGTTCATTCTGGTGGATCCGGCGAGCGGCGCGCGAGCCCCGTTGTTCGATCACGTTAAGCTGGCTCGGGCAATGACCATCGCCGGCGACACCGCATTTGAGCCCCATAAGCTGCCGTTCCAGACGTTTGATTTCACCGACGACGGTCAGAACGAAAGCGAGATCGAGTTCACGACCAACAAGAAGCGTTATGTGTGTAACATCGGGACGTATCGCTGTACCGCCGGTGACACGCTGCCAAGCACCTCGCGCTTCGTATTGTCACCCGACAAGAAGACAGAAGCGTTTTCATCTGGCGGAAATCTCTGGGTTCGCCCGCGCAACGGAACCGACAGCACGCAGCTGACAACGGATGGTGTCGACTTCTTCCAGTATGGAATGACGATGCCGCGCCCCAGCGAGATCCAGTTCAAGCGCGAAGGACAGCGCCGGCCCAATCTGCGCTGGTCACCGGACGGCAAGAAGATCGCCGTGATTCGTCAGGACGAGCGCTATGTCAAACATCATTACTACGTGCAGTACACTGGACAGCGCACCAAGCAATACTCGCAGCCGTATGCTCTGCCGGGAGATTCAGCTGTACCGCATCCGTACCTCTACATCGTAGACGTTGGCTCCAAGCAGAGCGTCCAGGCAAAGGTGTCACCGCGTCCCAATCAGTTGTCGCTCGGCGGGTCGCAGCGCGACTCGGCATGGGCCGACGACGGCAAAACACTGAACGTGTCGATGTACACCCGTGGGTCCAAGAGCGCCTATCTGGCGGCGATTGATGCCACCACTGGTGACATGCGTGTGATCGCACGAGACACGTCCAAAACGTTCGTTGAAATTTCCAACCCGCAGGACCCGTCAACATTCTTCGTGACGTCGGATCAGAAGGATGCGTTCTGGTGGTCTGAGCGCGATGGCTGGGGTCATCTCTATCGCTTTGATGGTGCGGGAACCACCACAGTGTCCACGATGGATGGAGATGGTGGTATGTCCCTGGCGCCGGAACCAAAGGCGCAGCTTACCACGGGCGCGTTCCAGGTCGGTCAGATCTCGCATGTCGATGAAACGACCAAGCAGATTTACTTTACTGCACGCGGCCGGGATGGATTCCTGTACTATCCCAAGCTCTATCGCATGAACTATGACGGTAGCGGTCTGACGCTGCTCACGTCTGAAGATGCGCACCACGTGATCACGTTCAGTCCGAGCGGCAAGTACTTCGTGGACAGCTACTCCACGCTGCAGAGTCCGCCGGTGACCGTCGTGCGCTCGGCTCCAGATGGCCGTGTCATCAAGAAGATCGAGGAGGGCGACATCTCCGCGCTCAAGAAGATCGGCTGGAGCCCGGTTCAGATGTTCTCAGTCAAGGCGCG
>JBGTBX010000410.1:0-4152 GCA_041749115.1 Gemmatimonadaceae bacterium | reverse complement strand
GCCTCCCGTCACAATGAGAGTGACTAGACCATGAGTCGAACTACTTGTTGGTTGCGAGTGTTGTTCTTCGCCGCACTGATTACGAGTTGCGTCGCACAAAAGAGCGGTCCGGGGTCCGTTAACCCCGAGACATCGATTCCTGCGAACAGCGAGAATGCGCTTGAGTTTCGCGGACAGGTCGGATTAACCTACGAGCCATATGAGGCTCTATTCCAAACCAACACCTACGGTGAACTACGAGTCGCCCTTGAAGATTTCTTCCGTCAATGGAAAGCCGACGGCCGCACGTTCGAAGATTCGGCGTCGACAAACATCTTCCTTCGCTGCCGCCTTGCGCTGATTCGCACCTACTATCTGTTGGGCGATATCGAGAAAGCGGACGCGCTACTGCTGTGGATGCATCCGGCGACTTTGCTCGACGAGACAGGGTTTCCGGCGGGAAGATGATCTCGGCGGCTGCGCCACTACGTTTGTTGGTGCGTTCGCAGTTCAACGCTATCGTTAGGCAGCGTGCCCGGCTGATTGTGACGCAAGGCCAAGCTCATACGGAAGGCTGTTGGTGATCCCAACACAAGAAGGCTGACTTTCTTTCCCGCGAACCGCGAGAATCCCGATGACTAACACTGCCGCACTGCTGTTCACGACCGTAACACTGTTGGCGGGCTGCGGGCGCGGCGCACCGGCGGGAGCTCTGCCGCTATCGGAGGCCGAGTCCCGCGACAGTGTGGTTGCGGTCATGTCACGAATCAGGGAAGCCGCGATCGCGAAGGATGTCGACGCGTTCATGGCGCTCTGGGAGCACAGCGACTCCGTCGTGTATTCGCGCCATGGGCATACCTTCGTGGGTTGGGAAGAAATTCGCGCCGAGCATGAGCGCGCGTTCTTGGCGGCCGAACCGTGGAGCGCCGAAGCCGGCGCTGTCTACTCGCGCAGTCTCGGGCCGCGAGCCGGTGTGGGCACGTCGTTCACCAAAATCTCTCTGCTGTCGTCTCCTGACGACGGCGCCTGGTTCATCACCACCTTCGCGGTACAGGCGTCGGAAGGGACGTGGCGCATCGTGCAAGGCCATGGTTCCTACCCGCCTTCCGGACTGACGCCGAGAGGGGAGCCGGATCGTTAGCGCGCCCTTCCGTCTCGGCAGCATGACCGCAACTCGTTAGGCAGCATGCGCGGCGACGAATCGTCGTTTGAAAGGCGGGAATGAAGTGGACTTCGAGGAACAGCCGCCAGCGTGATTGATTAACACTTGCAGCCGACCGCGCCGCGTGCAAATATGTGGCGCCGCGGCGGCTCAAGCCGGCGTTAAACCGCTCACCTCACTGAATCGAAGAGCCGTCATGGAAACTCTGACTCTGCTTTCCTCTACTTCGCAATACCGCCGGTTGCTCCTTGGCCTCATCTTGCTGGTGTTGCCACGGCCTGGCGTCGGCCAAACTTCCCCCTCGGATGAGGTGAAGGCCGTCGTCGAGCGTTTCCTTTTGGCGGCCGGCAACAACGATCTGGACGCCCTGGCCGGCATGTTTGCACCCGGCGCAAGCATCGCCAGTGCGTCTCTGAGACAAGGGAGTTGGGTCACCGCCTCGCAGTCCTTTGATGCGTGGCTCGCCATGCTTCGCACGCGGCCTCCCGGCCCGCCGTATCAGGAACCGGTGACTGAGTTCACAGTGCACGTCGATGACGACCGGCTGGCCTTCGTGCGCGCTGATGCGAGGCTGATCCGGGACGGTGTGGTCCGGTCGCACAACATCGACTACTTCACGTTGCTCCGGGACAGTACCGGTACATGGAAGTTCGTGAACGGCTCCTACACCACTAAGCCAGTCCAGCGCTGATCCGTTGTGCCGATATATGGGAGGTTCATGAACCGCTACGTGTTCGCAGTCGGCGACTAACCGCAGGCTGGATCAGCAACTGGGGTCACCAAAAATTATAACCAAAATGCAATCCCGGCTCCCCGTAGAAGAATCTCGGCCATCTATCGTCAACCTGTTTAAACGCATCAGGCATTTTTGATTGATAGGGACGATGAGTTATCGCTACTGAAGGCTGTATAAAGAACCTATCCTTGAAAAGTTTGACGTGATAACCAGCGGAATACGTGTTAAAGATTTGAAAGCCATTGTCGATCTTCTCACCGTTATCATTTACAAAAGTTTGCCAGGAATTCATCACGTCAACTTTAGCAAAAAGCCCCTTCCGTAAAAACCTTTGATAGTTCAGTGAAACTCCGCGGTCACGGATATAACCGGGAAACCCTTCTCCTTCTTTTTCATATGATTTTCCAAAGGGAATGCCAATTGGCCAGCCATATTTCCAGGTTTTTAGTTCGAGTGCAATCACATCCTTTCCTGTAATGCGATAACCCAGGTTCAGAAAAACCACTTCAGGCGGATTGTTGTCAGGTACAAGATTAGCCAGCATGAATAAGCTGCTGCCTACGAAGTACTTTTTATACGTACTGTCCTGTTCGCCGTATTGTGCTTGAACTTGGAGAGGGCTTGCCATCGTCAGGGTCAAGGCGAACAACAAGATTTTCTTTCGCATATCCTCGTTGATTAGTGATGGTGGAATGGTCACCGCAGTGCTGTCTGCGGTGTGCGGTGTGAGCTGCCCGGAGGCGGGAGCCGCGAACGAAAGGAGCCGGCAAGGGCGGGTACAGGGAAGCATGGGACCTGACAAAGCCTTGGGTGCTCGAATTTAATTCTCACGCATGACGCGCCTTTGCTAAGAGGGTCAAATGGCATACACATTCCTCAGGCGTGCGTTCGCCCTCATGCTGGTGTCGTTCGTCCGCGCGACGGCATGAGCTGCTAGCGGTGCCCTCCGAAAAGCCGTAGACTCGAGGTTGCCACACTTCTTCCACGCGGAGGTTCATGTGTCAGCCCCGTCTGCTCCTCGCAGGTCGTTCGTAACAGGTATGTTCAAGGGTGTTGCAATTATTGGTGCGGCACCCGCGCTCTCAGCGCTGGCGTGCGCGCCCGCACCCGAGGCCACAGCCACCATGGCGTCCAGTGCGCCACCGCCCGACGCACTCGATACGTGGGTCGCTGGATTCACTGGCACGCACAAGTGTCTCTACGATTGCGTTGGAGCCGCTGGCGGGCCCGAAGGTATTCTCTTCGCACGAAACTTCATGACCGCGAGCCAGGAAGGACTCGGCACACAAGACGCCGACATGAGCGTCATCGTGTCATTCCGCCACTTCGCGACACCGTACGGATTCAACGACGCCATGTGGGCCAAGTATCCGCAGCTGGCAGGACTGATCAATGTGCAAGATCCCACAACGAAAAAACTCGCGGCGCGGAATATTCCGTTGCACGACGAAGTGATGGGTTTCTCCGGCGCGTCCATTCCCGGCCTCGTCGCCCGCGGGGTGCAATTCGCAGTGTGCGGCGCGGCGACCACGTTTGTGGCCGGAATGCTGGCCGGTGCCAACGGTGATGCCAAGGCAATTGAAGCCGAACTGTCCGGCAACCTCGTACCAAACGCGCGTATCGTGCCCGCAGGAGTGGTGATCGTGCAACGCGCGCAAAAGGGGGGATTCGCGTACACGTTTGCAGGTTAGTACTCCAGGCACCTGGCTGGAGCGCCTGGCAGTCCTGCGACGCCAGGGAATATAACTCGACGCAGTGGGCGACCGGATTGCACGGGTCCCGGTCGCCCACCGTCACTCTGTCGGCCTCTTAGTGTACTGCACCGGTGGCACGACGCTGTGAATCGGCCAGCAGACGCACCGCTTCGCCGACTGGCAATCAGCGGTAACGTGCCAAGCTAAGCAGTTGCTGGGGCAGTGGGCGGCCGCCAGGGAGCCAGGCATCCCTCATCGTGGCACGCCGGGGATGGATGAAACAAACATCGCGTGCGGCATGCATACCCGCAGCAAACCTCGTTAGGCGGCAGCACCCAGGCAGCGCTCCCCATCGCGTGTCGCGCCCCGCCTCTGGATTGTGGCAGACTTCGCGTGCATTCTCATGTGCGTCCCTGCCCGACCTCACCCTCATCCATCCCGACGCGTGCGCCCTTTCATGACCGCCGCGCTCGCTGCGGCAATCGCTCTGTCCGCCGCGGCCTGCTCCTCCAAAGACTCTGCGCCGACGACCGCCACGACAGACGCGCGGACCGCGCTCATCGCGCGCGGCGACTCGCTCG
>JBGTBX010000409.1:0-1883 GCA_041749115.1 Gemmatimonadaceae bacterium | reverse complement strand
CAACTCCTCGATAAGCTCGAACCGTACCGACACCTCGGCGTAGATAATGGGATTGATGACGAGGACAGATTTGTCCGCCTCGACACGCAGCGCGTTTGCCGACCAGTCGTACCATTTCGCATTCTCGGTCATGATATCGAGAAGGACATTACTGTCGACGAGCACGGCTGCCACAGACTCAACGGCCTCGCGTCAGCGCCAGAATCTCGTCAGTGGTCATCTTCACAGTTCCCCGGCCGCGCAGCCGTTCGACGACATCCATTCCGCGCCGAGTTTGCCCGCTCACTTTCTCGAGAATGGCGACCTTGCCGCGCACGCTGAATCGCACCTCGGTATCCGGCAGGAGACCCAGTCGGTCGCGAATCTCGACGGGAATGGTGACCTGACCTTTTGTGGTGATTTTCATGCACCTCCGTACGGTATTACTTTTGAAAGTAATACAAGGGTCCTGCTGTGCGCTATCGCTGTCGACTGAGCTGGCCGCATGAGTTTTCCAGAGAGACTGCCTAACGAACCAGATACACGACCCGATTCGCCCAATCGGAGTTCCGAAGATCATCCCATAGGACCGTCAAGCCGCGCACAAGGCCGCCGAGGTCGTTTGGCGCAAACGTCTGCTCGTCAACCAGAATGATTCCGCCGTGTGAAGTTTCAGATTCCGCCAGGCGCTTGACGAGCGGAACGATTGTACGCTGATCGCAGGTAACGAGTGTCAATCGATCTGCGCTCGCGACGGAGAGCAATATGTCGTCGGGTACGCCGAGCTGTATCCCCGCTCCCCAGTCCCGGACTGTGGTAACGCGTAATCGTGGGCGCGCCAGCCGAAGAGCAACCGCAACATCGGGAGAAATGTGCTCGTCGAGCAGAAGATGGAGAGCCATGATCGCGCCGAGTGCTAACGCTGCCTGCCGGTCGAACCCCTCTTTGCTGCGGTTTGGGATGTCTTTTTCCGCCGTCGGCGGGGAGTCGACTCCATGCGATCCTCTGCCTCGCTGATTGAGAAAACCGTCGTCTGCGGCAGCATGCGGACTACTACCTCGTGGCCGTAGGCTGCGTTGTCCTGGCGCGCCAGCTCGACCTCTTCCGGAAACGCTTCAGCGTAATTCAACGCAGCACTGACGCGATCAGCTGGCCACTGCAGGTGCCTGCCAGTCCTTTTGGCGTCCATCTGATAGTGCCGGGCAACTTCTATCACTTCCCAGACAGCGAGCCCCGACCCCTGCAGGTACGCCTGACGGCCAGCCGGGGAATCGCGGAATACTATATGCCCGAACTCTATCTGCCGCAGCGCTTCCTCGATCAACACGGCGCCGGCTTCACTTGGCGTCCGTCCAAGGCGACGCGCAAGTCTTCGAAGCCGGTTCATCTGCGGCTCCCTGAGCCTCATGCTAACGACCAACGACATCCAGACCCTCCGTGAGTGCCTCAGTTACAATGTAACTGATGTAACTGCCGACGCAATCCGCTCGACATTTTGCGAGGCCACGGGTGAGGCGCCCTCTCCGTGGCACGGTTCGTGGACTCCGACGCCCGCACACTCTACAAATCAGGCCGCAGCTGTCGCGCATCACCCAGATAGATGTGCCTGATGTCGTCACGGGACCGTGTCGAGTAGACATGCATCAGTACCCGAATGCATTTAGGCAGCGCGCCGGGTACATCTATCTCGATGGTGCATAGCATCGGGATTTCACGCCAGCCGTCGAGCACCCTTGCCGACCGCGCCGGAAACTCACTTCGAAGGTCCACTGTCATCGTGAACAGGACGCTGACGATATCGTCCGTCGAGATCCCGTTGCTGCCTGTCATCTCGAGGAGAAGCTCGACGACGGCTTCACTCAGGAGGTTCGGTTCGTCGGCGGTGACTACTGTCGCCCCGCGAA
>JBGTBX010000408.1:0-4704 GCA_041749115.1 Gemmatimonadaceae bacterium | reverse complement strand
GCAGAGCATCGGCTGGTCGAGGCTCGCGGCCCAGCCGTAGCCACGATCGCCGAACTCCATCAGCCGCGTGACACCCATCTCGGTCAACAGGGCGTCGTAGAACGCCTTGGCACGATCAAGGTCGTTGGTTCCGAGCGTGATGTAACCGATCATCGCGATCTCCTCGAATCTCGAATTCACGGCGGCTGCCGCGACGTGCAACGACGAACTATGGTGCGACGGAGCTGGACTCGAGGTCCCGGATCAGCGTCTCCATCTCCGCGATCTCCCGCTTCTGGGTCTCGATTATTTCGTCGGCAAGTTTCCTGGTACGCGGATCCGCGATACCCGCCCGTTCACTCGTGAGTATTGCGATCGAGTGATGGGGAATCATCGCTTTCATCCAGGCAACATCACCGACCGTCGACTGGCTTCGAACCAGCCAGAGGCCAAGGGCCATCAATGCAACGCTGGCGACGGTGACCAGCGCCATCGATCCGGCCATGATGAACGTCATGAACAAGCGGGTCTGGCTGAACCACACATGCCCGACTTCGTACGTATTGAGGTACATCAGGCCGTGCATGAGCGCGGCAGACACCACGATCATGAGGACGAAGTTTCTGTACGGGTGCATCGGTACGCTCCTGTGACGCCCATCGATGTGCATGAAGCACTGCCCGCACGCAGCGCGTAGGGCAAAGCGCAGATTCGCGAATCAGTTCAGTCGCACACCTCGAACTCTTTGCACCGGTTCGCGCAGTCCACCCACCACCTCATCCCGGCTCTGCTTCGTTGTGCCGCTTGCACGATTGGATCGTCGACTGACAGCATGCCTCCACCGCGCGACGGTCCTCGATATCGGGCAACGACTCGATCGCCCCGCGGGCAATCATTTCGGCGTGCTGCAGGAGCGTGATGCGGTCCTGCGGTCGATGTGCGAAGCCCGCGACCAGTGAGATCGTTTCCAGCAGGCGAATCGTCACCGCCAGGCTCGAGCGGCCATATTGCCGAATCTGGCTGAAGGCCGCGTCAGCGAGCTCCGCGAACGTATGGGTACGCGCAATCACGCGAAGCTGCTTCTTTTCATCATGGCGAAGCGGCGACGGCATCTCTCGCGCTGCCAACCGACACAGAACGGATCCCAACTGGTCCACGCACGTGATCGCCGTGAACGGGTCGATCCGCCCGGGGGAGAGCGCCAGGACCGCGATCTCCACCAGCTGGTTCACCCCGAACTCGATGTCCTGTTCGGGCGTGTGCTGGCGGCCCAGGACGAAAAAGGAACGGACCTGATCCTTGAGCCCGCTGGTCACCCGGCTTCCAGGCCAGATCGCTGCCAGGGGACGGCTGGCGACGATGTAGCTTCCAGGCCTTCGCTCCAGGCGAACCACCAGGTTCTCCTCCGTCGCCAGCGTCAGCAAGGCCTCGATGTCGATGAACTGGAGGTAGCCGTCTCCGTCTGCGTCGACTGTCGCCACGTCCTTGTCGACCGCCCCGGGAAATCCGGCGTCGGACGGGTCCGCCGAAGGCTTCGGCGCTGCCTGCTCCACGGACTCCGGGAAAAGATGATCGATCCTCTCGATCAGGTCCTTGCTGACCCGCGCCGAGATCTCGTTGACCTGGATGGAAACGGACACGTGATGGATGAAGTAGATGAACACACCCACGCTCAGCACCGCGAGCAGGACGGCGAGGGCGACCGACACGTGCGGGACGAATGCGACTTCCTCCGCGCGACGCACCATGCGAAGCACGAGCAGGCAGTAAAGGAAAGTGGCGACGAACGTGCCGAGTACCACCTGCGTGGGCGTATCCCGCATCAGGTTGCGCAACAGTCGGGGTCCCAGCTGGGACATGGCCAGTGACATCGTGACCAAGGTCATCGAGAAGACCACGCCGGCGACGGTGATCATCGATCCCGCGATGACGCTCAGCACGGCGCTCGCGCCCTCCGCGCCACCGGTGAACGACCAGCCGAGGTTGCGCTCCATCCACTCCGTCAGCGGCGCCTCCACGGCGACGCTCGCGAATGCGAACACCACGGCCGAGCCGGCCATGACTGTCGGAACGAACCAGAAACCCGAACGAATGCGGTCCCAGTACTTGAACAACTGCACTTTCATGACGACAGGGCTCCTCCAGTCGTCCGTTCGCCCGTTCGCTCGTACGCGCGTAGCAAGCGTTGCAGATGCGCGTGCTCAAGGACAAGCCGCTTCGTCAGGCCCCACGGGCTGCGGCCCCTTTGATACTTGAAGTCGATCCATCTCGTCCTGGGGCTTGCATGTCGAAACGTCTCCCGGAGCATCGGGAGGTAGTCATCGTCCAGGCTCAGCCCGACGATGCGCCTCACGCTTACCCTTTCGGGATCGCCGCGCTTCAGCCGGTAGGTGATGTAGAGCGAGCGGCGATTGCATGCGCACTTGCGCCGCAGAAGGCTCTGGTCCCAACCGCTGGGTGCCAGCTCGTCCCAGACGAACGCGGCGATGCTCTTCGACGCGCAGACAGCGAGCCAGGGCGGTCGCTCGCCGCACGCAATGCATTGCCACCAGTATCTAGCCATGAACGTCGCCGGGCTGGTCCATTGTCGGGTAGATGCAGCGCTCAGCTGGTCTCCGACGACGACTCTGAAGTCAGGAGATTTTCCCCGGGTGTCCAGGATTTGCGTGCCTGCTCCTTGATCCCCTCGGCTTCGCTTTGCAGGCCGGCTTCCGCATCGGTCGCGACTTCTTCGGGCTCGGCGGTCGGCTTCGACAGGGCGGGGCCGGCCGGCTCCGCAGCCCCTTCGCCTTCGAGCATTCGCACGGGCACCCCGTTGGGGAACGTGACTTCGCGAGCCTCGTCGGGCAGCGTGATCCCCGAATCCTGGAAGGCCCGCTTGACGAGCCGAATGACGGACGATTTCACCTTCAACCAGCTGTGTCGACCGCCATCGAGCCAGAAATAGACACGCAGGTTCACGGTCGACGGACCCAGATCCTCGACGAGCACCAGGGGTTCCGGCTCATCCAGGACCGCCGGATGTTCAGCGAGCACTTTCAAGGCGACTTCCTGGGCGAGCGGGATGGAATCGTCATAACCGATACCCACGGCGAAGTCGTCGCGACGGTTGGGATTGCTCGTGAAGTTGCGGATTGCGCTTTTGAAAATGGTCGCATTCGGGACCTGCACTTGATTGCCGTCCATCGTCATCAGGACAGTCGTTCGAGAGGTCAGCCGCTGAACGTAACCGGTGACGTTCGCTACTTCTATCAGATCACCCTCACGGAACGGTTGCTGGAAGCTCAGAAAGAGACTGGCGAGGAAGTTCTCGGTGATGTCGCGGAATGCGATGCCCACCACCAGACCGATCAGGCCCGTGCCGCCCACCACCGTAAGCGCCAGTTGCGTCAGCCCTGCGATACGGAGCACGAGGTAAAGGCCCACGAGCATCACGAGTATCCCGCCGGCCAGGGCGATCACTTCGCGTAAAAGCCGGCTGAGCGATCGAGATCCAAGTCCGCGACGCAGTACATGCACGGTCAACCTGGCGAACATCCAGGAAGCCGCGATCACGACCAGCGCCACCACGAACAGCGGGAGCGATCGCACGAAGCGGCGTACTAGATCATCCAGCACCTGCAAGGTCGGAGCGAAATCCCAGACCGTGGTTGGAGCCACGACGATCTGGTTGACGGCAACGACCACGCCTTCCGTACTGTTCGCCAGCTCTTCGGCCCACTGCCTGGATTCGTCGGTCTTCGCCGTTCCTTCGAGGAACACGATTCCGTCCCGGACGGTGACCCTGGGATCGGTGAACCATCCTGTCGCGTCCAGGATATCCGCGATTCGTTGCCTGATTTCGTCGTCCTTGGCCACGGGTTGGACTTCGACCTTGCGCGGGGACTCGGGTTCGCCCTCAGGCGCGATCTGCCGCACCGGGTTGCCAACGTCCGACTGCTGGGCAGCAAGTGACGTGAGGGTGGGGACGGCGCAGCAAAGGAACGTGGTGCAGAAGAGCCGGGCGAGTCGAGACCGGACAAGGCGTCGGGTCTTCGCCAGGAACTGCCGGCAATACAGAGGAGTTTCGCCGTGATCGATCGTTCGATGCACGTCAGCGTTTTCCGAGCCTGCCCAGATCGCTTTCAAGCAACCTCACCATCTTATGGGCGGCACCGGTTACCGCCTGCTCGACGGTCAATGCCAGGTCACTCACCGACGTGGGCTCACGTCCGGCAAGACGCGCCTCGAGCAGGCATCGCTTGTCGACTACACCGTCCTTCGAGATGCTGTTCTCGTCACTGAGGTGAACTTCAAGTCTCGTGATCTGGGTAGTGAAGCGCGATAGAACCCGCGTGAGGATTTCCTCGACACTTCGGGCCACGGCGTCTCGCCCGGATATGTTCGCGTCGGTGTTCACTTGAATGTGCATGTCGGCTGTGTCTCCGCGAGTTGGAACCGTGCGCCAGAACGGCAGGCAACTCCGATACCTCCGCGAGCCGGCGACCGTCTTCCTCGCGCTCGCAATCCCGTGAGGTTCACGGTTTGAGCTTACAGCGGGCTGGCACGCAGGCCTAACGCAGTGCCCCGCGGCGGCGGGCCGCGGTGGTAGGCAAAAGGACAGCGATGCCCCGGGCGGCACCAGCAGCGGGCCCACTACATCGTAGATCGCGGAAGCGCAGCCGCGGCGGTTCAGGCGACCGCTGCGGGTTTGCGCTTCCACACGCGCTTGATCGCCTCGACGAC
>JBGTBX010000407.1:0-28991 GCA_041749115.1 Gemmatimonadaceae bacterium | reverse complement strand
GGTGTTGCATTGATCGGCTCAAGCACGCCGCCGATCTGAGCCGCGGCGCTGAGGTGGACACGCTCGCCGACTTGCGCACAACTCCCGACCAGCGCGTGTGAATCGATCATCGTCCCTGTCCCGACCCAGGCGCCAACATTTACGAACATCGGGGGCATACAGACCACGCCTGCAGCGAGGTAGGCCCCGCGTCGCACGGACGACCCCCCGGGCACGATACGCACGCCATCGATTAATGCAAAGCGCCGGAGCGGCATGGTGTGTTTATCGAACATCGGGAAATCGCCTTCCGCATCAAAAGCCACAATGCGACCCACACGGAAGCCGAGGAGGATGCCCTGTTTAACCCACGGCACGGCCTGCCAGTCGCCGGCATGATCGCGAGACGCGGACCGTACCTCACCGGTCTCCAGGGCGGCCAACAGTTCCTCGACGACCAACTCGGCGCCTTCGGGCAACGCCGATCCCGGTGGGTACGCGGCGAGTTCAGCGATGCGCGCCGCAAGACGTGCGGTGGTGTCTCCGCTCATGAAAGCGTTACTCCGGCGGTGAAGAGAGCGGTCTTTATGAGGTCCATGTGTTTGGGATCAAGCGGAACGAGAGGCAGTCGGACGGTGGGCTCCATGCGACCCATGATCGCCAGCGCGGCCTTGACCGGGATGGGATTGCTCTCGACGAACGCTGCACTCATCCACGGCAGCAGATCGTTGTGCAAGCCGCGCGCGAGAATGAACTCATGTTTTGCGCAGAGCGCAGTAAGCTGTGACATGACTGCAGGTGTGGCGTTGCTGGTCACCGAGATCACGCCGTCGCCACCGAGTGCCATAATCGGCAGTGTGAGACTGTCGTCGCCGCTGAGCACGCTGAAGTGGGCCGGCCGGTCGCGCAGGATGTCTCCAATCTGACCGATGTTGCCCGACGCCTCCTTGATGCCAACAATTCCCGGGACCTGCGCGAGGTTCAACGCCGTACGCGCTTCGATGTTGCTCGCGGTCCGGCCGGGTACGTTGTAGACGATGATCGGAAGGTCCACCGCGCTTGCGATGGCCCGGAAGTGCGCCTCAATCCCGCGTTGCGGCGGCTTATTGTACATCGGTGACGCGTGCAACGCATGCGTGGCACCGGCCGCCTTGGCAATCCTGGTGAGTGCGATCGCACGTTGTGTGTCGTTTGATCCCGCCCCTGCCACAACCGGTACGCGCTTCGCAACAACGTTGACGGTGATCTCGATGACCCGCTGCTGTTCATCGATCGAAAGGGTTGCGGCCTCGCCAGTTGAGCCACATGGCACAACAAAGTGGATCCCCTCCTTGACCTGCCAATCGACGAACGATTCAAGCGCGGTTTCGTCCACTCGACCATCGCGGGTAAAGGGAGTAACCAGGGCCGTACCGCACCCGGTGAGTCTCGCCTCGTTGCTCACGTCGCATCTCCTGAACGGGTGACATCCTGCATGGAAAAGACCCCCTGCTTACCAATCAACCACGCCGCTGCCACGAGTGCCCCGTCAGCGAAGACGCGGCGATCGCGCGCCTCGTGTGAGATCACAATCTGCTCAAAGGGCCCGTCGAATATTATGGAATGTGTGCCGGGAACAGCGCCAACACGAACACTGGACACCGGCACGGTGCGACCGAGCGCTCCTTGAACGCTGTCCCGCAGCGTTATCGCGGTGCCGGAGGGCGCGTCACGCTTGGCGCTGTGATGGGTTTCAACCATTGCCGCCTCATACATCGGGTGTTCAGCAATCAATGTTGCGGCATGTCGCATGACGGACTCCACGATAGCCACACCAAGCGAGAAGTTCGATGCGATCAGGAGTCCCACGCCACGCTCGCGGGCCAGCTCCTCGAGTGCCGGACGCTCCTGCTGCCATCCGGTGCTGCCAACCACTACCGGAATACCACTAAGCAGACAGGCGCGCACGTTATGAGCCGCGGACTCAGGGGTCGTCACTTCAATCGCGACGTCCACCGCGTCCGCGAACGCCGCGATCCCATCCCCGCGTGCGTTGGTCTCACGAGACAGCACGGCGGCAACCGTGTGTCCGCGATCCGCCGCGAGCCCCTCGATCGCGTGCGCCATGCGACCATTTCCGATAAGCAGCAAACGAGCCATCAACGTGCTCCGAAAATGAGTGACCGCCGCATCAGCCTGCTCCGGGCGGGAAGAACTCATTGTGCAAACGACTCAGCGCGGCATTCACCTGATTACCGTCGATCACCACTGTCAGATTGATGCCGCTTGCGCTCAGGGACAACATGTGGATCCGGATCTCGTGAAGCGAGCCCAAGGCGCGTGCCATGGTCGCGCTCGACGCACCGAGTCCCGACCCCACGAGTGCGACGACTCCGCGGTCGCGCTCCACCGAGACGTCACCGAGCTGCGACAGATCCATGATCAGCGAGTCCAGGCGCGAATCGTCATCCACGGTGAGGCTGACGGAGATCTCGGAGGTCGCGATCACGTCCACAGATGTGCGATGCCTGTCGAAGATCTCGAAGATGGTTCGCATAAAGCCATGCTGCAGCAACATTCGGGGGCTGCGCACCTTGATCAACGTCACCTTGCCCTTGCCCGCTATCGCAGTGACAGCCCGCGTCGGTGCATCGAAGGTGATCAGTGTGCCACGGCCTTTGGGATTGCGTGAGTTGTAGATGTACACCGGAATTCCAAGCCGCACCGCCGGAGCGATAGTACTTGGGTGCAGCACCTTGGCGCCGAATGAAGCCAGCTCACTTGCTTCATCAAAGCGGATACATTCAATAAGCCGCGCGTCGCCGACCACGCGTGGATCCGCACTCAGCATGCCGTCCACGTCGGTCCAGATCTCGATTGCCTTCGCACCCACCGCGGCCCCAATCAACGATGCGCTGTAGTCCGAGCCACCACGCCCAAGCGTCGTGACGATTCCGTGGACGGTCGCACCCACATAACCACCGAGCACGGGCACTTTATGGTTTTCAACCAACGGACGTAACACCTGCTGCGAGGTATCAGCAATACGATCAGTCAACGGTTCCGCTTTGCCAAACTGATCACTGGTGATCATGACGTCGCACGGATCAACCAATTCGGCGTCGATGCCCCGGGCCCTGAAGGCGGGCACAACGATCGAAGCCGAGAGGAGCTCACCCTTCGACGCGATCGCGTCGCGACTCCGCTCCGTGGCGTGTCCGAGAGTGGAGAGCGCCTCGGCGAGGTGGGCGAGTTCGTCGAACGTTGCACTCATCTCCACCTGCACCTCATCAAGCACCGGACCAGGGCTGAGCAGGTCTTCGGCGGTGGCCATGTGACGCGCCCTGAGCTCCTCGACGCTTCGCAGTGCACCGATCAGATGGCCGTCGGCGGCCTGATCGGCGATGGAGAGCAAGGTGTTGGTCGCGCCGCCTAACGCGGAGACAACAACGATCGGATCGCGGTCCAGGCGATCACGAACAACGGACGCCGCGCGCTCGATCGCCGCGGCGTCAGCTACCGATGTCCCGCCAAACTTGATGACGATCATCGCACCGAATGCAGCCCGGCCGAAATGATCACCTCGGCGTTGAGGATCGAACCGCCCGCCGCACCACGGATCGTATTATGGCTTAGCGCAACAAACTTGATGTCCAGGATGGGATCCTTGCGAATCCGGCCGACGGTCACGGCCATTCCACCGCCGGCGTCCACGTCGCGCCGGGTCTGCGGCCGATCAATCACATCCGTGACAATGAGCGCACGAGGTGGCGATGAGGGAAGGCCGTGACAGGCGGGATCTCCCGTCCAGCTGCTCAGCGCCTCGTAGGCTTCTTCCACCGTGACGGCTCGCGAACATTTGATTGAGAGGCACGCCAAATGTCCGTTGATGGTCGGCACACGGTTGGCATGGGCGCTCACAGCGAATCCTGCGCGCACGATGCGATCGTGCCCGGCGTCGCCGAGCATCTTGTTCATCTCACGTTCGATCTTGGGCTCTTCGTCGCCGATATACGGAATGACGTTCCCCATAATGTCGATCGACGGCACACCCGGGTACCCCGCACCACTTACCGCTTGCATGGTGGTGACGAAGACGCTCTCGAGACCAAAGGCCTGATGCAGTGGCGCCAGCGGGATGGTCACGGTGGTCGCAGCGCAGTTCGCGTTCGTGACGATGGCACCCCGCCATCCGCGGCGCTGCCGCTGCGCGTCGAGGAGTGCGAGATGTGACGCGTTCACTTCTGGAATAACCAACGGCACGTCCTCGTCCATCCGATGGTTTTTCGCATTGCTGAGCACCAAGCGTCCGGCGCGGGCAAAGTTCTGCTCGATGTCGCTAGCGACTGATGAATCGAGCGCGGAAAATACCACGGGCGCGTCCACCGATTCGGGATCACATGGCTGAACAATCAGATCGGCGACGGCGGGGTCGAGGTCACCCTCTATCCAGCGAGTCGCATCAGCGTAGCGCTTGCCCGCTGAACGTTCAGAGGCGGCCACGACGGCGATATCAAACCACGGATGGCCACGCAGGAGACGAATGAACGTCTGTCCAACCGCACCGGTGGCGCCGAGTATCGCGACGCGAGTTTTGCTGCGCGGCTTTTCAAACAGGCTCTTCATGACGCGAGCAACTCCCGCACCAGGCGTTGATAGACACCAACCGCAGCGCGCAATTCGTCAATTTTCACGTATTCATCAGGGGTGTGCGCCACGTGGATCGACCCGGGACCGAAGAGCAATGGAGTGCCCCAATTACTCAGCAATGGGATATCAGACGTATATGAAACTGCGGCCGTTTCGAACCCTGCCAGTGTGTGAAAGAACTGTGCGGGGATGTGAGAGCCGTAGCTGAAATCGGCGCGTTTTCCTATCCATGCTTCGAGTTTTGTTTTGACAACCTCCACATCTCCGACAAGGCGAAACATCAACTCACTCTCGCACATCCCGGGAATGATGTTGGCCTCGGTACCGCCGCGGATCGTTCCGATGTTGACAGTGGTGTTGCCAAGGCGCTCGTCTGTGGGCCACTCGATCTCGCGCAGCGTTGGCAGCAGAGCAAGCATCGGTTCGATCGCAGAGTCGCCAAGCTGCGGATACGCCGAATGTGCTTCCCGTCCGCGGGTGCGCAGTGTAACGCGTAAGGAACCCTTGCAACCCACCGCAAGGCGGGATTCCGTCGGCTCTCCGTTGATCAGGAACTTGCTCGTGGCAGGTAAACGATTTGCCATGCGTGCGCCGTCGGAACCCTTTTCTTCACCCACAACAAACAGCAGGTCAACGCGATTCTCCCCTGCCGCGGCCAACGATTCCGCGGCAACAAGCATGGCCGCCGCGATCCCCTTGGCGTCGCAGGCGCCGCGCCCATAAAGGCGGTCGCCGTCGAGTCGAGGGGGCACGTACGGCGGCACGGTGTCGAGGTGCGTGGAGAGCGTGACACCTCCGCCGCCCCCTGTTTTTGTCGCCCAGATGTTGCCACGACCAGGAGTCACTTCCTGTACTGCCACATTCCATCCGCGGGCGATGAGCCAGCGCGATACAAAATCAGTGGCCTTGCCTTCGCCGCCGGTTGGAGATTCGATGGCAAGAAGCTCGGCGGCCAGAGCGACGACGTCGATTTGCGGTGGGTTTGTCACGGACACGCGGCAGAGTTTGGTTTTTTGGCGGCGCGCTCACACGGAGCTACGACGGCGTACCGCCATCAGCCGAACAAGTTAGCCATGGATCAGAGCGGAACAACGGCTCCAATCGGAGCGGCATCATGCGGCGGTCCCATCACGCCGCGCCGACCGCCTGCAGGTCGTCGCGGCGCGCGGACAATCCGATTGCCCTATTGCACCTTGAATTGGGTCATCATGCCGTGAGCTACGTGTGGCTTACCATCTTTTACGTCGGGCAGAAAGCAAAGCAATCCATACTCGCCCGGCACCAGATCCACCGGAACGTAAACGACGTCGCCATTTGACATCCCTGAAATGCCGCCAAGCGGCGTAGCCGGTGGCGGTCCCTGCTGATTCTCGACCCACGTCGCCAAGTCCGCAACGGACTTGCCTGCCTCAAGGTGAACCAGCACCATCTCATGTGGCTGCGCGGCCATATTTTCGAGCTTGATCATATGTTTGCCAGCGGTAATCGCCGGGGTAATGGACCAGGCGTAGTCTGTCATGGTGATCGCGATGTCTGTTGCTGGCGCGGCTGCAACCGCTCCTGAGGCTGGAACAACCGTGAGGGGACGCATCATGCCTTTCATTGCATGAGGAATCTGATCCGCACCCGGGATAAAGCAGATGATCGCATAGTTGCCGGCCTCAAGGGACGCCGTGATGCTGGTCTCGCCCCCGGGCACCGGCGTGTTCGGGCCGGCAACCTCACGGATCCATGACGGCATCGGAGCACCTGGTTGCATCGTCGCCATCCCCGCCGTGAAATCAGCGTAGGTTTTGCCTTCGCTAAACCGAAGCAACTGCACGTGATGCAGATCGGGCCCCTGATTAACCAACTTCAGCGTCACCATTCCGGCGGCAATCGTGTCCGGCGCCTCATAGGAAAAATCTTTCGCGACGATGGTGACGACCTGCGGCACCGCGGGTGCACTATCCGTGGTCAGGTTCTCCTTGTCTCCGCCACCGCAGGCAGTCAACAAACCTGCCGCGGCAATCAGGACGAAAGGGATTCGCATGGGCACAGCCTCCATAAGGTTGAGTAGTCAACGACGAAGCGTTCGAGGTGCCAAGTCGCCGGCGGCAAACTTATGAGATTGACCGTGGGAAGCAATGTCCGCAGGGGAAACGCCGGCAGACCGTTGCCGTCGGGTCAACATGGCCGACTTTCGCGTCAGAATCCTCCCAGACTGTTTCGCACCAGGACCGCCGCGCGAATCATCAGCGATGCTGTCCCTACGAGTGCGGACAGGCTGAGGCGACATAAAAACTGTCCTTCACCACCAGCGCGCCAGACACGCCGCAGAAGCGAGGAATTTTTTAGAGTGTACGGAAAATCACCGGTGAAGCCGGCCGGTTGAGCATTGACCGGGTCGTCGGGAACCGCCACTTCGAAGTGCAGGTGCCGACCATTGTTTGTCCCGATCGCCTTACCGACATTGGACTCATCACCGAGATACTGTCCGACGGATGCCTGTGCTCCCACCGTCAGGCTGCCGTGGCAGATCGCCAGCCGATTGACGGATGATGATCTCTCCGCGCTTTACGCGTACCTGAAACGCGATCCCTGCGACGTACTGGCTACTGCGTTGTGGGTGCCCACCACATGTCAGCTGCACTGAGCCGACGCTGCTCCGGAATCAGGCCACTTCGCCATGGATATTTCTGGACGAAATGTTCCCAGGTCGTCGGCACCGGGCCTTTGAACTCAGACCTCGCGAGGCTCCAGAACAGATCCTGCGCCGGAGTCGCTTCGGTGACGACTGATGGCGTCACACCCGGCCGACGAATAGCAAAGAGTGTCGAAAAGGAGTTGTTCAGCTTAGCAAGAGAGTAGTCGCGCAGCAGTTCGTTCGGGTCCTGTCGCCTGTTCACCCGCCAGCCATGATCACCGTGTATGACAACGATTGAGCGGTCGCGCCCGATCGTTCGATCGATGATGTCAAGCGTCTCCCCCAGAATGCGATGCGCGCAGCGACTCTGGTCTCCCCATCCATCCATGATCTCTCGCCGACGATTACCGGAAGCTTCTTCCCGGGGGTGGATCCGCTCCTCCATGTCGAGGATCTGACAGCTCGCATCCACGTCGATTGGACCATGTGGAAGGAGAACATGTGCCAGCAATGCCTGGCCACCCTCAATATGCTGCTCGCCGGTCTCTTCCAGCGTGCGTCCGAGTTCACGAAGACTCCGAATGCCCTCTCCGGCGACGGATCGCCGCCATAAATCCGAAGATCCGATCAGCCTGCGCAACACGCGGGATTCATTCTGTCCGAAATATCGCAGCACCCACTGGGCCCGCATGGTCCACGGTCCGTCGAGGGCCGAGGTATTCCGCAGCGAATTGTAGGGTTCGGAAATGCACGACGTCACGTGACCGCTCTGACAGAAATCGAGATAGGTGGATTGAAAGACGTGCAAGTTGTACCCGCGCTCGCGCAGCAAGGCAAAGTACGGCAGGTCCCGTAGATCGGGCAGATACTTCGAGCGGGCCGGGGCATTGCTTACCTGTACCGCTTTCCCCATCGAAAAGAAGCTGGGCAGAGACTCCACCGTCTCGTGAAACCGCGAATACGCGCCTTCATATAGCTGAAAGCCGCGTTCGGCATAGAACTCCCGCAGAAACACGGCGGTTGCGGTATCCCCACCAGCCATCAAGCCGCCGATCCCCCACTGGGCGTCGAGAATGATGTGGACGAGGACCGGGTTCTCGGCGCGCGCCACAGACACCGTCGTCAGTTTCGGCGGCACCGAGAAGGGGGGGCGCCCCAGGGAGCTGACATAAAAAGCGCCGAGCGCCGCCGTGACGATAAAACCTCGATGCGGCGCAAGCAGCGCGGACAATGCGATACACCCGGCTAACACGAGCGCCAGGTAGGTCCAGTTTTCCGGCGCCAATTGCAGGTCAGCAAATACAAACAGGAGCCCCCCGAACATCACCGATCCTGCCAGGCCACCCAGGCGCCGACTGAACAACGCGATCCCTACGCCGAGCGCACTTGCTGCAATGAGCAGGACGATGGCCTCGGGCTTCAGGAATGGGTAGTGCGCCATGTATAGCGCTCGCCACAGAGGTCCAGCGATGAGGAGTACACCGGCGATTACGTAGTACACGCCGTACTCCGGTCGCGCTTCCGACCTGCGGTCCTGTCTCACGTGCGACCGCGACCGGGGAGAAAGCTTCCCGAGCGAACAGGGCCACCTTGAGACATGCTTGCACCGCAGATCACAGCGTGCTGCAATTCCACACCAGCCCCAGTCGTTGCACCGGGTTGCAGGTAAGCAGTTGCTCGTTCACCACCAGCTTTGTGCTCCAGCGCACACACGCGTAACCGGATCAGTGGTACCTCTCGGGCCAAAATCTGCAGCGATGTTGGTGTTGTTTTACGATACCGGGTCGACCGGCGCCGTACAATAGACCGCGAGAACAACGATCACGCGATGTATGACGGCGACCTCATCCACGATCGGAGTGCGAACTATCGGGTTGGTAGCTTTATGTGGTAGTGATGACACGCCGATGGGCGGAGCGTGCCTTCGCAAGGTGCTGCCGATCGTGAGCGTTATTGATGAGATGCGCCTCGACTCTGACCCGTCACAGGAGGGTTCGGAAAGGCGAATTTCGCCGATCGTAGGTCTGGACGCGGAAGGTACCGAGCGTTCGATTTCCGGAACTCCAGCCCTCGTCGACATGTACACACGTGCGCTCGTTGCGTTCATCGCGGCCATGATCTGCCCTGCTGCGGGGCAATCACAGTCGACCACCTATGTGCGATACAGTGCCGGAGGCCAGACTGCCTACGGCATCGTTGACGGGGCGAATATCCGTGAACTGCGCGGTGATCTTTTCAATAATCCGCAACCCACAGGCCGTCGCGTTGCACTCGCGTCCGTAAAGCTGCTGGCGCCCGTGGTACCGTCCAAGGTCATCGCCGTCGGGCTGAACTATAAAACGCATCTCGGTGAACGACCGTCCGCTGCGTATCCGGGGCTCTTCGCGAAATTGCCTACTTCGATCATCGCCCACGGCGAGAACATCGTGTTGCCTCCCGATGCAACCAACACCCATTACGAGGGAGAGCTGGTGCTTGTCATCGGCCGCACCGCGTCGAAAGTGTCCAGAGAAGACGCGATGTCATATGTGTTTGGCGTCACGGTGGGCAACGACGTCAGTGAACGCGATTGGCAGCGGAGTGACCTCCAATGGTTTCGTGCCAAGGCGGCCGATACGTTTGGACCACTGGGCCCGTGGATCGTGACCGGGCTGAACCCGGACAATCTGCTGCTCCAGACGCGCTTGAACGGTGAGGTTGTTCAGTCCCAGCGGACAGCGGACCTGATCTTTAACGTATCGGAGATCATCAGCTACGTGAGTACCTATGTCACGCTGGTGCCCGGCGACGTGATCTATACCGGAACGCCGGGCACAACGAAGCCCATTAAGCCGGGCGACGTCGTAGAGGTCGAACTGGAAGGAGTCGGCGTGCTGCGTAATCCTGTCATTCGCGGCCGATAGTCCACCCCGTCAGGACCCGATGGCATTGTAGCCGCGGTCAGCGCACTCCTGCTCCTGCTCGCCAGCACAGGATTTTGCGAGCGCGCCAATGCACGCGGCAGGTGTGCGGCTTATCAAGTGCACCAGGACCGGGATCACAGTGATTCGATGCTGGTGCGTAACCGCCGCAGCTCGGCATCATCGTCCGGTCGTGTTATGGGGACTTGACCGATTTCTGCGCAGGAGTGCTGTGGGCGGCCAGCAGCGTTTCGAGCAGATCGTCAAGAGTTACCTGCGCCACCGCGATGCCGGCGTCGGAGAATCCATAGGGCATGATCAGCTGCCCTGCATGCACGATGGCACCACAGGTGTATACCACGTTAGGCACGTACCCCTCGCGCTCCTCACTTGTCGGCTCGAGTAGCGGCGTTGACAAGTGACCGATGACCTTGGTCGGGTCGTCCAGTGCGAGGAGCATCGCGCCAATCGCGTACCGGCGCATCGGCCCCACGCCATGGGTCAGAACGAGCCAGCCCGCCGCTGTCTCGATGGGCGACCCACAATTGCCGATCTGGATCAGCTCCCACGGTTGCCGCGGAGTCGCCAGACCCGTGACATCGTCCCAGTGGTGGAGATCATGCGACACGGACAGGTGGAGGTTCTCGCGGTCCATGCGCGACAGCATCACGAACTTGCCGTCGATCCGTCTGGGAAAGAGGGCCATTCCCTTGTTCTGCGCAGCCACACCGTTGAGCGTTGAGATCGTGAAGGTGCGGAAGTCCTGCGTCTCAATTAACTGAGGCATGACGTTAAAGCCATCGTACGCAGTGTAGGTAGCGCAATACTTGATGCTGCCGTCGGCGTCAGTGAATCGCACAAACCGGGCATCCTCCATGCCCCGTGTCTCGTTAGGCGCTGAGGGAAAGAGGACCCGCTCGGCGATCTCGGTGCCTGTCGCGAAGGTCGTGACATAATTTGAACAGGCCAGTCGGCGCATGGACGTCGCTGTCTCGAACCACATGGCGTGCGGCAGGGCCTGCGTTTCGAGCGCTTTCAACAACGTCTCGAGATCATCGGCGGTGAATCGGTCTCCGAGCCGTCCGAGAACGCTCGACGACAGATCGTTGATCGCACCCATCTCCAACAGCTTTCTGCTGAATTTTGTTTTGTCGAAAGCGGCCGGATCGGTGCGCACCCCTCCCTCCACTTGCGTGCCCACAGGATCGAACATCAGATTCGCGTCGCCGTCGATCACCCCTGAACGAAACTCGATGGACGAAAGGTGCCCTTCCCCAACTGCCCGCGCACTCATGACAATACGCAGTGCATCTGATGCGAGCCCGGACTGATCCGGTGACGCGACAATCGACGGGTTGAACAGTGCAGCCGCCTCCACGGAGTACTCGTTGGTAAAGTACGCGCCGATCAGAAGGCGACGCGCTTCACTGATGGCGCCCGGGTTATCGATGAATTCGGCGACCATTTCATAATGCCGTTCGAGCATCGCTTGGAAACCGCGGTGTCGTGCCTCAAACCGCTCGCACACTTCGGCATTCAGCTGCGCAAGATGTGACTCGGGGATTCTCAAGATTCGCGCCACGAGCACCTGCGCCCGCGACGAGCCGTTGAGCAAGATTTCGTCACCCGGGAGAAATGGCTTCGCCAATACGCGATTCGCGTTCGGCAGAAGCCGCTGACCGGTGCGCCTCACTTGCAAGGGTTTCACGCGGCGCTACTCACAGCAGGATCTCGCTGCCGATAATCGCGAGTTCCGCGGACCCCTCGTATTTCGCCGGCACTGTTTGTGCGGCAGCCGGAGGTCGCGTGGTAAGTCTATCCGCCGCGCGCAGCTCGGCGAGCGCCGTCAGAAAGGAGAGAGTAGATTCCGCTCCCTGATTCTCATTGACGCGATCCAGATGAATGCCGTCCCTGCAGCCGCCGGTGCGCGCATCGTACACGAGCGCCCCTTGGGAGTTCTGGCCGAGGAACCACTGGAACGCATGACGTGCTCGTTCGAGCCAGGATACGTCACTCGTTATGCGGTGAGCATCCAGACACGCGGACACCATAGCGCACGCCTCAACAGGTTGTTGGTCGAATTGTGCTCGCGGACCACCACGCACGTAGAAGCCATTGGTTCCTACGGGCATGAAGGTTCCGTCTGCAGCCACCTGTTGCGTCGCGAGCCATTCGAGGGAACGGATCGCCGTCTCCATCATCTGATCGTCCCCCATTCGCGCGGCAGAAACCAGCAGAGCCTGCGGCATCCGCGCGTTGCAATACGTCAGACGATCTTCGAACCAGGGCCACCCTTCACGACTCGAATGTTCGTACCGTTCACAGAGCCGTGACGTCAGCTCTGCGCGCACCGCTTCTGTATGGACGTCGAACGGGACGGCTCTCAAGTATTCAGCGATGCCCAGCAATGTGTACGCCCACCCGCGAGGGCTGCCCAGAGAGCGCGCGGCCGGCAGCGCCCTGTCGAACAGCCTATGGCTTAGCGCTTTGCGTCCGGGGTCGGTCGATCGGCCGACCACCGTGCCGAGCGCCCACAGTGTGCGCCCGTGGCTGTCATCCGACCCCGGACCTTCATGCCACTGCCTCGCATAGGTGAGAAAATTGTTGAAACGCCCGGTTTTCTCGTCGAGTCCGTTGGCAACGAATGCGAGGTATCGAGTTGCCAGCATTCGCACACGTTGATGCCGTTCAACATGCGCCTCTTCGACGTGCGTCATCAGCAACAATGCGCGCGCGTTATCGTCGATACAGTAACCCTCACTGCGCCGCGGAACGTCATAGATGGCATGCTGCAGAATTCCCGTGTCGTCGGTCATCAGACGCACATGAGACAGATCAATCTCGGGCAGCTCGGCATGGCGCCTCGCCAACCTGGCCTGGGCGCTCTGCCCTGCACGCGAGCGCCGTTCAAACGCCACACGCGCCTCGTTAAAACATGCCACGTAGCGGCGGGCCACAACCGGCCAGCGCATGTTCAGGCCGAATTGCGCAGCCCGTCGCTCTATGGCGCCGCGGCGCGAGCGATCGTCAAGCAGCCCAACAGCTTCGCGTGCTACGGCCTGAGCGTCGCGCCAGGGCACCAGGATTCCTCGCTCATCGGCAAGGAGTTCGCGTGCATATCGATAGGGCGTCGAAATGACTGCCTTTCCCGCACCGATCGCATAGGCCAGAGTCCCTGACGTGCTCTGCTGTTCCTTGAGATACGGTGTGATGTAGAGGTCGGCAGCTCCCAGAAATTCCACGACTTCTTCGCGACTTACGAAGCGATTGTGGAAGATCACATTCTCGTCGACTCCCAGTCGCTCGGCACGCATTTGCAACATCAGGCGATAGGCTTCACCATGCTCCTGTTTAACGTGCGGGTGTGTGGCACCGAGCACGATGTACATGGTGCTCGGGTGTCGTTTCAGAATGGCAGGCATCGCGTCGATGACGTACTCGATTCCCTTATCCGGCGATAAAAGGCCAAACGTCAAAAGTACCGGTCCGTCCACACCAATCTTTCCCTTGCTGTTGCTATCGGTCGCCACCAGGGGAATACCGTGCGGAATTACGTCGATCTTTTCAGGATCCACTCCATGGACTTCCTGCAGTAGCGCTGCGCCGTCCCCGCTCATCACGATGAGCCGTTCGGAAAGGCCAATAAGCGCGTCCATGACAGCGCGTTGGTCTTTGCCCGGCTCTGCCATAATCGTATGCAGCGTGGTCACGACAGGCATGCGCAGGTGGCGCAGCATCTCGAGTACGTGTCCGCCTGCCTTTCCGCCGAAAATGCCATACTCATGTTGAACTGACAGCACATCAACTGAGTTGACATTCAGAAAATCAGCCGCGCGACGATACGCTTCGATGTCACCCTCAGGGATTTCAAACCGGACGCGCGAGGGGTAGGCGTGTTTTACGCCGACATCGTTCATCGCAACAACGGAGCAGCGAACGTGCGGAAACTCGCTTGAGATGGCGTCGCCCAAATCGGTAGTGAACGTGGCAATGCCGCATTGCCGCGGCAGATGATTGCCGAGCAGAGCAATATTCCTCACGGGTACCCTTTGAAAGCGGATTGCGCTCATGATCAGTCGAGTGACAGCGAAATCCGCGCCGTGTCGGTGGGCACGTGGCCATGGACAGCGACGAGCCCGTTCGTGCCCGTCGCACCCGACGCAGGGGAAGCAACTCGCGCAAGGTGGAAGACTGCAGAGTGCAGCGATTTGAAGGTCGCCAGTGAACCGGGCCAATGCAACTTGGCCACAGGGGGTAGAGATCGTCCTGCGACGCCCTTGTGACGGAGCGCGTTTAGCGCCATCGTGCGGGCAGCAGCCTCACTCAACTTGCACCCGATTCCTGCTTAACAAATGATCACACTCACAATCAACGGGGTCGCTCGGACCTTCGACGGCGATCCCACAATGCCGTTACTGTGGTACCTGCGCGATGAACTTGCGCTCACGGGAACCAAGTACGGTTGCGGCATCGCGCAGTGTGGTGCCTGTACGGTTCACGTGGCCGGGCGTGCTGCCCGCGCGTGTCAGGTGCGGATGCAGACGCTGCAAGGTGCCAGCGTGATTACGATCGAGGGTCTGCACCCCGAGGGCGCGCATGCGCTTCAGGTGGCGTGGCGCGAAATTGACGTGCCCCAGTGCGGCTTTTGCCAGCCCGGACAGATTATGCAGGCGGCGGGACTACTTGCCACCCGTCCGAAGCCGACGGACGAAGAGATCGACGCCGCCATGAACGGTCACATTTGCCGCTGTGGCACGTACCCTCGCATTCGCGCCGCCATTAAGTCGGCTTCGGAGAAAGGCTCATGAGCCCGCGCCGCCTACCGCCATGGCTGAGCAACTCACCAGCAGCCGAGCTCACGAGTGACAACATGGATCCGTCGAGGCGGACCGCCGTTAAACTGCTGGGACTCGGTGGTCTGCTCGTGTTTATCGGACCCTCCGGCGTTCACAGGATTAATCAGGCCGACGATACCGGAAACGCATCAGCGGACCCGTGGTCGCCACATGTTTATGTCCGTCTCGAAGACGACGGCACTGTGACAATTTTCTGTCACCGATCGGAAATGGGTCAGGGCATTCGCACTACGATGCCGATGATCATCGCGGATGAAATGGAGGCAGACTGGGCGAAGTGTCGCGTGGAACAGGCGGAAGGTGATTCCAAGTATGGCTCTCAGAACACCGACGGCTCCACGAGCATTCGCGATTTTCTTCAGCAGTATCGCGAAGCCGGCGCTACTGTGCGTGCGCTGATGGAAGACGCCGCTGCGAAAGAATGGGGCGTGAGTGCGAGTGAGACGCGGGCGCGGCAGCACATGGTGGTCCACGAAGCGACCGGTCGAACGAAGGCGTTCGGTGCCCTCATCGCGACAGCGCGCACTATTGCGATGCCGTCCTCCGAGCGTGTACGCATCAAGTCGCCGGCTGAACGCAAATGGCAGGGCAAGACCATGCCATCCATCGACCTTGTGCCGATGACCACAGGAACGGCCGTGTACGGCGCCGATGTCATTCTGCCGGGGATGAAATATGCCGTCGTGGCGCGTCCACCGGTTTGGGGAGGCAAGGTTGTGCGCGTCAACGACGCAGCGGCGCTCAAGATTCCTGGCGTGGAACGCATCGTCCGCATTCCCGAGAACCCGATTCCGGGTGGCTTTCTGCCGTTAGGCGGCGTTGCCGTGATCGCAAAGAACACCTGGGCGGCTTTGCGCGGTCGTGATGCCCTGGTCATCACATGGGACGCCGGACCTAACGTGACCTATGATTCGAAGGCGTACAAGGCGTCGCTTGAGGCATCGGTCGCCAAACCGGGAGTTGCCGGCCGGCAGCAGGGCGATGTCGCACAGGCGCTGTCGAGCGGAGCGCGCACGGTATCGGCCAACTATTACATGCCGCATCTCTCGCACGCACAGATGGAGCCGGTTGTTGGCATCGCCCGGGTGGCGGATGGACGCGTCGAAGCCTGGGGACCGGTGCAATCGCCGATGGACGCACGCAGCACGCTTGCGGGTTATCTCAAAGTTGACGTCGCTAACGTGGCCGTGCGTGTGACCCTCCTCGGCGGCGCTTTCGGCAGAAAGTCCAAACCCGATTTTCTGTGTGAAGCCGCGTATCTCGCACGCGAAGTCGGCGCGCCGGTACGTGTGCAATGGAGTCGCGAGGACGACATGCGCAATTCGTTCTATCACTCAGTGGCGGCGCACAAACTGGAAGCGTCCATGGATGCCGCCGGCAGGGTGACCGGCTGGCGACACCGATCGGCCTACCCCGCGATCAGTGCAAGCTTCGCGCCGGCCATTACCGGTCCGACTCCTGACGAACTGCTTAATGGTGCGAGCGACGTCCCGTGGGATGTGCCGAACATGAGCGTGGAAGTGTGTCCTGCTGTTGCACACACCAGAATCGGGTGGTACCGCAGCGTCAACGCCATTCATCACGGTTTCGCCATTGGCTCATTCGTGGACGAGCTCGCACAAGCGGCGGGCAAGGATCCTGCGGCGTTCCTGCTGCAACTGATCGGCCCCGACCGGACAGTGGACTTGTCCAAAAACGGTCTTGTGGATGCCCCCAAGGATTACTACGGAGCGGCGTGGACCGATCATCCGCTCGACAGTGCCCGGGCGCGGCGTGTCGTTGAGCTGGCCGTGGAAAGGAGCGGGTGGGGCAGCAGCTTAGCGAAAGGAAGGGGACGTGGCATCGCGGTCCATCGCAGCTTTCTGTCATACGTGGCGATGGTCGTGGAAGTGGAAGTGCTGCCCGATGGCACCGTGCTTGTACCACGAGCGACCGTTGCAGTTGATGGCGGTTTTATTGCGAACCCCGATCGTGCGCGTGCCCAGATGGAGGGTGCGCTGATCATGGCGATGAGCAATACATTGTATAGTGAAATTGCGTTCGCCAAGGGCCAGGTGGTTCAATCCAACTACCGCGATTACCAGGTAACGCGCATGCGTGCCGCGCCACGCATAGTGGATGTGCACCTCGTGGAAAGTGAAGGACTCCCCGGCGGGATCGGCGAGCCGGGAGTGCCACCGGCATGTGGGGCCATCGCCAATGCAATTTTTGCGGCGACGGGGGTTCGTGTGCGTGAGCTGCCGGTCGCGCGACAGCTCGCAGGATGGTCAACGCGGGCCACCGAGACCTGATCCACAGCAGGGGGCCCAGAGGGAAGCACATCTGATGTGGCCAGCGGCCTCCGTACGCTAATCTGCCCACCCGAGCTGCCGGCGTACACAAAGCGGGGTGCGCGCCGCCGGACAACGCCGACTATACGTGGAGTCTGCTTCGGTGGCCTTTCGTGAGGCGTGCCTTGATTCGGATGGGCGGCGCAAACTTCTGCATGCACGCCATTAGCCCCCGGAGGGAGAAGAGCGTCCCCCCTGTTGGGCAGGCGCGCCGGCCCGATTCTGACTAGGCTCAGGGGACTTTGTCTTTCACCTCAATTCTTCGTGCATATGACTCGCCTGACATTTACTCAAGTCCTGTTGTCTGCGCTTGCCGTAACCACCGTCGCGTCGTGCAGTTCATGGAAGCGACGTGATACCGGCGCAGTAATCGGCGCAGGAGCAGGAGCTGCCGTTGGAGGCCTTATTGGTAAGCACAATGGCTCCACCGCAAAGGGCGCCATCATTGGAGCCGTGATCGGAGGCACCGCCGGCGCCATCATCGGTCATCAGATGGATCAGCAGGCCAAGGAGCTGGAGCAGAACATTCCCGGCGCAAAAGTAGAACGCGTTGGCGAAGGGATCCAGGTTACGTTCGAATCCGGAATCCTGTTTGGCTTCGACTCCGACCGCGTGCAGGGCACCGCACTGAACAATCTGCAAACTCTGGCGGGAAGCCTGAACCAGTATCCAGGATCGGACCTTCTGATCATCGGCCACACAGACAGCACCGGCACAGCAGACTACAATCGCGGGCTCTCCGAGCGCCGTGCCCGTGCTGCAGCGGACGCATTGGTGAACGCGGGCGTTTCTCGACCACGGACGGGTACGCTCGGACTCGGTGAATCGGAACCCATTCACGACAACGGTCAGGAAGCCGGACGTGTGCAGAATCGTCGCGTCGAGGTTGCCATCTATGCCGGAGCAGCGCAGCGCGCCGAGGCACAACGTAAAGCCAGCGGCAGCTGAGTACCTTCGCGAGCAAAGATTACGCGGGTGTTCCCTGTGAATGTCTGAATGCGGGGTCTTCGCTCCTCGCCTTGAGGCCCTCGGCCTCAAGGCGCAGGTAGCGCTGAGTAATTCCTTTTGTTAAGCTGCCAAGCAGCCCACCGAAGATCCCCTGATTCTCGAGGGCGAGTGTGACACGGGTACCGCTGCCGTTCGATTCGATGCGGTGATGTGCGAGGACCCGAACACCCGGGCCGTTGCTGACCCACGTGAACCCCCGTCCGGCGTCGAGCGCGGACACCGTCCATATCGTGTCCGGAAATTTCGGTTGCTTGATAACAGCTCTCCGTCCAACGGCAAAGATATCGCCTTCGGGGCGAATACTGCTGATGGATGGCGTCCACTCGTGCCACCGACCGATATCACGCATCACCTCCCACACCCGCTCAGGTGATGCAGCGATGTCCACGGAAATGCTGAAGTGCCTCATCGTCAGAGTTAAGCTGAGGGCAGACGACCAACTGCCCGGGGTGAGCATGAAGCGACCAAACGGGTCCGATCGCTCGGCACGCAGATTATCCCACCATACGGCATACGCTCAATGCCTGAGGGGAGCAACCGATCAGCTGCCGGGCTTCTTCGCTGGGGTTGTTCCCGCTGCTGCCACAACAATCAGGGTGCGCTTCATACCGGCCATTTTGTGCGATTCCTCAGCAAGCGGACAGGAAACTTCGTATGTACCGGGTTTCAGCACGACACTGAGGGATGCCTTCTCGCGCGCTGCGATCTGACGGGAGCTCTTGTCCGTCCCCGGACCTGTCACTTGAAGTGCGTGCGCGATTTGCCCCATGTTCGTCAGCTCAAAGCTGACCGTTCCCGCGGGGACCGTGTCTACGGACAGGCGCACGCGCCATTCGGTGAGCGTCACCTTCACGTCCGTCTGCTGAGCCGCCACGGCGGATGAGGACGCCGCGAGCGCGGCAACGAGAATAAATCGATACATGCGGAAATTCCTCGGTGGGGTTAAAGCCGGTCTGGATAGTGGTTCGATCGCAAGACTGAGGCACTAATGTAGCGCAGGATCACGGCCTTGCGAATGCACGAAGTCACCAAGACGGTACCGCCCCTGACGCATCAACTCACGCTCCACGGGTAGCGACGTCCCCCACGAACTGACCGAGTTGGACCCCGTGGTCAGCAGCCAGCAGCTCGGCCGCCTTCTCGCCAATCATGATCGTCGCCGCGTTGGTGTTCCCGCTGACGATATTGGGCATCACGCTCGCATCAGCCACCCGAAGCCGCTGGACACCCATCACCCGAAGTCTCGGGTCGACGACACTCCCGATCCGGCACGTTGAGGTCGGGTGATACACCGTCGTCGCGTGGTGAAGCGCGTGGTCCTCAAGCAAGGCATCCGTCGGGACGTCACCCTCCTGATGCCCATGCTTCCTGGCCAGAAACGGAGGGATGAGCAGCGGCCCGATGGCACGACGTGATGGCCAGTTTGCCACAAGTTCCAAGACACGTCGCAGCGTCGCCAGCATAACCTGCATGTCGTGCGGATTATCAAAGTAGTTCATTCGAATCAGCGGATCATCGGCGGCTTCGGCACTTTGCAGGACGACCTCTCCTTCGCTACGCGGCTGAACCGGATTGGCCAGCACCACCATACTCTCCGCATCGGCCGCCAGACGCAGGCCTGGATCATCGAAGTAGAGCGCCGGGTCGATGCGCAGGCACCGTTGCCAGATATCCGGATTGTAGCCGCAGGCAAACACGGCGATTTGTGCGTCGTGAGTGTGCGAGTCACCGAGCCCGGTGGAAAACCAGGCGCACGCCTCGTACAGCGAGGATGAAATTAAACTGTTGCCTGTGCTCGCCCACTCGGCGATGCGGCGCTCGGCCTCCTGTTTGAGCCCCTTCAGCGCATCGGGCATGTGGACGTCATCCGCTGGATCCGCGGGGAGTGGCCCGGCGGGTGCACGCAGCGCGTCGGGGCCGAACGATACGCCGAGTTCCGCCATGGAGATCCCGATGCCTGGCGCCGGGTAAAACAGCCCCACGTGGAGGTGATCCTTGAGGTGTTTGCCGACATCCGGTGAATCAACCTGGCAGGGAATGCCGACGCGTGCGAGCTCCTCACGAGGACCGATGCCTGACAAAAGCAGCACATGCGGCGATCCGATTGCGCCACAACTCAGCACCACTTCCTTCGTGGCGTGGATCGTGCGCCGCTGACCAGAAGCGTCGCCACACTCGACACCTGTGGCCGTAAGTTCTCCCGATGCAGCGGAGGTGACCACACGCGACGCCTGCGTCCCGGTGATTATCGTCAGATTGGGCCGCTGTTCGACCTCACCCTCGAGGAATGCGTGATACGTGCTGGAGCGTTTACCATCGCGTGTATTCATCTGCAACACGGATGCGATTCCCTCGGGCCCGCCCCGGTTTCGTCCGTTGTAGTCACCGCGCGGGATTCCCGCTGCAGCAGCCGCCTCCACGAACTCTTCCGCACAGGGGAGTACTGGCGAGCGCGCGGAGACACCAAGAGGACCCGTTGTACTGTGGGCGGGGCCGTCGATCGTGATACTGCTGTTGGATACCAGTCCTTCGCTTTTCCTGAAATACGGAAGCACATCGCGATAACTCCAGCCCTCTGCACCGGCCGCTGCCCAGGCATCAAAGTCACCAGGATGGCCCCGTACGTAAGCCATGTAGTTTATTCCTGACGACCCGCCGAGCATCTTCCCGCGCGGCATCATCATTCGTTGATCTGTCAGCCCGAGACCGCACTTCCCCGCATCGGCCGTGTACATCCAGTCGGTCTCGGGATTCATCTGCATCAATGGCGACGCGGCGGGCACCAGTTCATACGGGGGAGGATGAGCGCCTGCTTCGATGAGCGCCACGGTGCAGCTGGGATCTTCCGAAAGTCTGGCCGCGATGACGGCTCCAGCTGATCCGGCGCCCACCACAACAAAATCGAAAGTATCCGACATCCCTGCCCTCCACCGTTCAAAGAGACACCCGTTCAGATGCGGGCTGCTCCCAACTTGCGCCCGACAGGGATCATGCGCCAGCCGAGGCCGCCGTGCGTCACTCGCACGCCGTCATCGCGAAAGGAACGAGGTAACGGCTGCTCGAAACTCCGCTGGTGCCTCAAGGTTGACCATGTGACCCACACCATCAAGATCGATGCGCTGCACCCGCGGAGCCTGCCGCTCGATGGCGGCTGCGACATCGTGAATGAACGGTGTATCGTCGGTCCCGACAAGCAGCAGTATCGGAACGTTCAGCTGTGACAGCCGACCGGCAGCTGGCGGATTGGCTTCACGCTCCAGATCCTGATGGCGGACAAGCCCCATCCAGAAGTCCGCGTTGTCGACCACGATCTCGCGCACCCGTGCGGCCACCGTCGAATCTCGCAGCGCGGTGCGAATGTATGCACTCTTGAGCCAGGATAGCGCGACACCAATTGAGTCCTGCTGTTGGGCAGCGCGGCGCGCCTCATTAAGCCAGAGCGTGTCGGAGTCCTCGGCCCACGTCCCGCCACTGATCCCCGGTGCAACGAGGATGAGGCGATCGACCATTTCAGGGTTGGCGAGCGCGAAGTCCATGGCGATACGTCCGCCCATCGACAGGCCAATGAGCGTTGCGCGTGGTACATCGAGCGCGCGCATGAGCGCCAACAGATCGTCGTGCGCCGCAAACACCGTATCGGCTGCACTGGACAATCCATACCCGCGAGCGTCGTAGCGGATCACGTGATGTTGCGTGCGAAGCCACGCGAACTCGTTGTCCCACATTCGCGCGTCCAGGTTACCGCCGTGGAGGAGAATAACTGTCTGCCCCTGTCCCGAACTTTCATACAGCAACGACCCCCCCGGCACGGCCACACGGCCCGTATCTACGGGCGGTGCATCCACCGTGTCAGTCCCGCGATCACACGCGACCACCAGGCAGAGCAGCAAGATGAACACTCTCATGCTGATCGGCGCCTACCCGCGATGCGGGGCTTCCGTTTGCGTGCATGGTATGCCGGGGCGTCAGCGAAGCAGGCGGTCAGGGCGTCTTCTGGAACTCGCTCTTCCAGCGTAAGCACCGTCGATGCGCAGCTATTTCTGTGCATCAGGTCGCTCGGCAAAGTGGAGCAAGACCCCGGCCGGGTCCCATACGTGGGTAATCAGCAATCCCCATGGCTTCAAGTCGGGCGCGGCGACTTTTGTACCCTTGAACTTCTGCGCCAGCTGAATCCTCTCAAAGTGATCGTACCACTCCTGTGCCGAGTTGACCATGAAGTGGAGCATCAAGCTATGGGCGTAGTTGTTGTGATTGCTGGGCAGCAGAAGAAATCGGTACCCGAAGTTCGTGTCGATCTCACAAATCTCCTCCTGACTCCAATTCACGGTGAAGCCGATGCATTCGTAGAACGCCTTCGACACCTCGAAATCGTTCGACGGCACGAAGGGCTTGAAGTCGGTAATTGTTCGCATCTTTGCGGTCACTCCTGTGTGCGCGTGAGGCAAGTTGCGTCCCGATGCGGCGAGGGAAAAGGGTGGATGTGCCGCGCGGCTGAAATCGGCCGGTCCAACGCCAACGCAGGGCAGCGGACCGGAGATTTCAAGAGAGCACCGCGCCTTCATGGACCGCTTTTCGGTGCGATCTCGCATTCCAGGGTGACCACACCTCCGGAGATCTCATGATTCGCACGCCCCTTGTCCGCTCGTTCGCTCTCGCCGCGTTGGTCGGCGCCTGTGGTGGCGGTGGCGACGGTGCCACCACCACAGCGCTCACGTATCAGCACTGATTGGCAAATGGATCTGCCGTTATCCCGCGACCGCTGGACCCATACGCGGCATCGCTCGAGCACACGGGCACGGCTCCGCAGCCATACACATTGCGCTGGACATCCCTGAGAGGACTATGCGCAGTTCCCACGGTGCGGCACCGTCCTGCACCGACAGTGATGCAAACGACACATGCACCCTACGGTTCGTCACTCCTTCCTTTCGACGCCGCGGTTCAGACGCAATTTCAAGTCGGCAGCATCCTCAGGGATCAGTGCCGACGTATCTTCTCCCCCGATTTCGCCCCTCTCCGTGCCTATGGCATTGCATAACACACTCCGCTTTGCCCTCGCCGCTGTCGTCGTGGCAGGCACCAGTCCCACGAGTGCGCAGTCATCGCCAGCGTGCGTGGCGGGACTGATCGGTACATGGGAAGGACCAGGGCGAGTCGCAGGCCGCGACGTCCGCATGCGGCAGAATTGGAGCCGGTCACTGCAGAACGCGTTCGTTGAGTTATCCATGCTACATCTTTCACCCGCCGACAGCACCCACACTTTGTTCAGTGGACGTGGGTTCTATCGATCGACGAGAAGCGATTCCATCGGAGGAACCTGGCTCGACTCGCGTGGTCTCACCTTTCAGCTGAGCGGCACGTGCCGTGATCGAACGCTACACGTTGAGTGGATCGGCAGTGCTGAGCGGGGCGACACGCAGTACAGTCTGCAGCCCGACGGTTCGCTTGCCGTCGTCGATCGCGTAATGCAAGGGACAAACTTGCGCGAGTTCGGTAGATCGCGACTTCTCGCCACTACTCCATCCGGTCCCACGCTCGTTGGCCCGGGCATTATTTCAACGGATCTGCCGGAGTTCGCCACGAGCATCTCCGCGGACGGGAATGAGCTGTGGTTTAACCGCACGAACCCGGATCGCTCCAGGATTACCCTTTTCCATTCACGTCGCTCTCCAAACGGCGACTGGACCACACCGCAGGTTGCCGATTTTCCAGGCGAGTTTAATGCTGTGGATCCCTTCCTCACCCACGACGGTAAGCGGCTCTATTTCTCGTCTGACCGTCCCCGACCAGGGCGAGCGATCCAGTCCTTCAGCTCGTGGTACGTCGAGCGAACGGCCACCGGCTGGAGCGCTCCGGTGGATCCGGGTGAACCGTTCAACTCCGATTCGGCGGACGTGTTCCTGTCTGCCGATCAAAGCGGCGTCGTCGTATTCCGGTCCAGCCGCGACGGACTAGCGCGATTTTATTCGACCCGCGAGATGGCGGGGCGTTGGGCCATCCCTGTGGCGCTCCCCATTGCTCCTGAGCCCCGCATTGGGAATCCTGCGATAAGCCCGACCGGCCGGTTTCTCGTGTTCACGAGGATCGTCCCCGGCCGCGGCGTCGATCTGTTCGTATCATGTCGCAAGGCAGCCAGCTTCGACGCCGGGAGGCCCCTCTCTGACGTCGTCAATGGTCCCTTCACCGAGTTCGCTCCGGCGTTCAGCCCGGATGAACGCATGTTGTACTTCACGTCGGAGCGGCCCGGAGTAGCCGGACCGGTGGCCGAGGGAGTGCGTCCTCCGGGAGACCTGTATCAGATAAGCTGGAATCTCGTGAAGCCCGGCTGCGCGGTGAACTAACGACCCGCGTTTGCGAATATTCGACGTGCCGGTTCCAGATCACATCGGCGGACCGTCCACTTGGAACACCGTGCTGGTCGAAACGCCGAGGCCGGACGGTGGGCTGCAGGCCACAAACTCGTTGGCGTGGATCGACTATGAAGTGCTCGCGACACGCAGCTCAACACTCGTGGGCCTCGTCGCTGTTGCGGTTGCGCTCGCCGGGCTGCACGCAATGCTGGCATTTCTCGTTGTGGAGCGACGACCGGAGGTCGCGATTCGAGTTGCGCTGGGAGCGTCACGGTCAGACATCGCGAAGCCCGTCATACGCCTCGGCTTTCTCACGGTTGGCGTCGGGCTCGCGGCAGGCATGATCGTGCTGCTCCTGGCCGCCTCGCGCGTCGAGAAACTGCTGTTCGGTGTTTCGCTGGTTTCGCCCGGCGTTGTTGCCAGCACGGTCTGCACCTGCCTCGTGATTGCGTGGCTGACAACACGCGGACCGGCGCGCACTGCAGCTAAACAGGATCCGATGATTGTCATCCGTGGTGGATAAGCGCGGCGTATTGACCAACCGCGCACGCGGCGGGTTCCGCGCCGTCGTGGCAGTTGGCCGCGGCGGCCAAGGTGAATCAGCCGTTCGCGGATCTGGCCGCGGAACGTGTGGCGACTGTGTGAAAGTGCTCTACTTGGACAGTTCGTGCGCTGCGGTTTGTACTTTGAGCGCTACACCGAGCCACGAGGCCTCTTATGCACCGCCGCGCGTTTGTTGAAACGGCCGTTTCCTACTCTTCACTCCTATCGGCAGCGTCCCCCTTCGGCCTCCATCGGGCAACGCCTCAGAGCGGATGGCGAAAGGACTTCCCCGCGCTCCGTCAGCAGGTGAACGGACACCCTCTCGTATACCTCGACACGGCGGCAACCGCGCTTCGTTCGACGCCGGTCATCGAGGCGCTCGTCAAGTTCTACAGGGAAGACAATGCAAACCCAAGCGCCACCCTCCACACCCTTGCCCGCCGCTCGTATGCTGCGCTCGAGGGGGCGCGCGCCAAGGTTGCGGCATTCATTGGTGCGAACGATCCACTGGAGGTCGCGTTTACCCGCGGTACCACGGAGGGGCTCAACCTCATCGCCTCGACATGGGGGACCGCCAACGTTAAGGAAGGTGACGAAATTCTTATCGGAGTCTCCGAGCACGCGTCCAACGCGCTGCCCTGGCGCGTGCTCGCCCGTCGCACCGGAGCGCGTGTGGTGTATTTCGGCACACGCGACGACGGCTCTCCGATGCTCGACGAGTTCGCAGCGAAGTTGACGGCCCGCACGCGCATCGTTGCATTCAGCCATGTGAGTAACGTGCTGGGGTTGGTTAATCCAGCAGCACAAATGTGCCGCATGGCACGGGCCCCCGGACGTATCGTGGTCGTTGACGGTGCCCAGTCCGTTCCGCACATCCCGACAGACGTTGCCGCGCTGGGATGTGACTTTCTCGCCTTTTCGAGCCATAAGTTGGCGGGGCCGATGGGCGTCGGCGTTCTCTGGGGAAAGCGCGACCTGCTCGAGTCCATGCCGCCATATCAGGTCGGCTCAAATATGGCGCACGATGTCGACCTTCTCGATGAACATTTCTCAGATGGTGCTCACAAGTACTCGGCGGGCACCGCCAACGTATCGGGTCCCATCGCTCTGGCAGCAGCGGTCGACTACCTCTCCGCCATCGGCTTTCCCGCGCTTATGGCGCATGAAGCCTCGATTACAAAACGAATGCTCGACCGGTTGACCGCGCTGCCGACGGTGCGGGTGCTCGGAAGCCAATCGCCAACAGGCAGAATCAGCCTTGTGGCCTTCACGGTTGAACGACGAGCGCCTCCGGAGCTTGCAGCCGCTCTCGACGCCGACGGCATCGCCATACGTGCGGGCGACCTGGCCTGCCTGCCGCTGCTGAAACGTTTTGGTGTCACCGTCGCGGCCCGCGCGTCGGCATACGTGTATTCGTCATTGGCCGACATAGATCGTTTTGCGGATTCGCTCGCGCGCGCCATTCGGACATCGTAGCTTTATCATATCGTCGATTGCCGGAGAGCCGCGTTGTGCGCTGGATAACTCGCGAACGACCAAAAATTGATCGGGTGGCCTGTGCGTGGCTGATCGAGCGGTTCATCGATCCTGAGGCTGAATTCGTCTTTGCTCCCGAAGACGAAGTGCTCGAGCGTGCGACCTCGCTGAACGCCATCCCTTTTGACGTAGAGGGGGCGACGCTTAGCCATCGAGGAGACAAGTGTTCATTCGATGCGTTTCTTGCCGACTACGACTTGCGCGAAACTGCGTTGCGGGATCTCGCGGTTATTATTCGCGGCGCAGACACGGACCGCCTCGATTTGGCGCCGCAATCGCCGGGGCTTCTCGCCATATCACTCGGCCTCGCGCGCCTGACCATGGATGACGATCGCAGAATGCTCGCACAGGGATTTGTCGTCTACGACGCTTTGCTGGAGTGGCTGCGCTACGGAAGAACCGAAACGCACGGATGGAAGCCCGGAGGAACGCGCGCAGGTGAGCCGGCTTGGGATCAGTTGTCTGTCGGTGATCTGGCCATCCATATTTCCGCGCGGCGCGCTCTGGTGCGCGGCGAGAGCATTGAACTGAGACCCAAGGAGTTCGCACTCCTCGTGTGTCTTGTGGCCCGAGCGGGTCGCGTTCTGTCACGCCGCTTTTTGCTCCAGCATGTCTGGGCCTATCATTCCGACGTCAGTTCGCGCACGGTGGACTGGCACATCGCTGTGCTTCGTCGTCGGTTGCGTCACATGGGTACCTGCATCGTGACGGTGCGCGGTGAAGGATATCGTTGGGATGAGCGCCCCCGGGACTGAGCGTGTATCGGGTCCGAACGAGGTGCTAGTCGTTCGGTTCCTCGGACTCGCCATCCTACAGATGCCATTCGGACAGAAAGAAGGCGTGAGGATCTGCCCCTCTCGGCACTCCACCAAAACACTTCTGTGCCGCGAGGTTGCTCACGTCTGTGCCGAGCCAGGCGAATACACACCCAAGTTCGCGCGCTGCATCGACGAGCGCGAGCACGAGACGGCGTCCGATTCCCTGACGCCGATCGGTCGACGACACACCTACCTCATTAATCCACCGTTGAGGCGGTTTGTCAGGGTGACGGTACTCCACGCCAGATGCCATGCCGACGACGATCCCTTCATCGACAGCCAGATACATCACGTGACGAGGATCGGTGAGAAAGGCATCGAGATACGATGAACAAATCTCATGATCAAACACATCGGCCCCAATCTGATTCAGTAGCGTCTTGCCGGATGGGGTGAGTTGCGTAGTCATGACAGACGAGCTGGCCCCTTTCTTACGGTGGCGCGCGAGTATGCGAAATGGCGCCAGGACGTGCTGACTACCAGTGCATCAGGTCAGACGCACTCGCCTGCTTAGCAATGCGAAGGGCGGGATTCGAACCCGCAATCCCTTACGGGAAGAGGATTTTAAGTCCTCCGCGTCTACCATTTCGCCACCCTCGCTGACACCACGCGCGATACACCGCGCGCGACTAATGAACCTAGGGCTCCCGCTGCCCGTCGAGAAGTGGCCTGACGCCCCCCGCCGCCACGAAGTCGAAGCGAACGCCACCTCCAGCCGCCGTCCGCCATACCTCCGCTTCGCGGCCCCAACGACCCGGGAAGTCGGAGCGCATCCTGTCGGCAAGCCTTTGCAATCCCTCTCCATTCCCCGTCGCGATCGCACAACCTCCCCACCCTGCGCCAGTAAGTCGCGCGCCGTCCACACCACTCGTGGCGCTGGCACACTCCACAATCCAGTTCAATTCCGGAGTCGAACACTCGTAGTCGTCACGCAACGACGCGTGCGACGCGATCAGGAGATCACCAAGTGGCTGTGAGCGAGCCAATCGACGCGCTGCTTCCTCAACCCGCGACACCTCGGTCACTACGTGTCTCGCCCGCCGCAGAAGTGTCTCCGTCAAACCGCACGTGCTGATTTGCTCGATAGTCGCACGCCCCAGCGAGGTGGCCTCGGGAAAGTGGCGCTGGATCGCCGCGAACGCCTCGTCGCACTCAGCCTTGCGCGTGCTGTAGTCCGATCGGCGCAACTCGCGCGGCGTCTTCGAGTCAATGATGAGCAGTTCGCGATCGAACGGCAGGTGTTCCGTCTCCATGGTGTCGCACCACAAACGCAACGCGTGTCCCTCCCTCGCACAGGCGCTCGCCGTTTGATCCATTATGCCGCACGGCATGCCTGCGAAATCTGCCTCTGCGTAATGCGCCCACTGCGCCAGCTCCGAACAGGGCACCTGCTCATCTGCATTGCACAACGCCGCC
>JBGTBX010000406.1:0-3871 GCA_041749115.1 Gemmatimonadaceae bacterium | reverse complement strand
GCCCGGAGCCGTCGGTGGAAGATTGGGCGCTGGAAACGCTTCGAGCAGTCGAAGCGCGTTGGGGTCACGATCGGCCGGCGCAACATAATTCGCGCTGGTCGGGTCGGTCAGCCACTCGGGGTTTGGCACCGTCACCGTCCGCGACGCCGGCGCTCGCTTGATCCGCCGCCATTCCTGCGACCAGAAGAAAAAGGCCTTTTCGCGAGACGGCAGCAGCGGACCGCCCAACGTGTACCCGAAGTTGTTGTAGCGCAGCGGCGCAGGATTGTCGCGCACCAACGGATCCGTCGATTGCTTCCTGAAGTAGTCGTTGGAGTTCAGCGCGTCGTTGCGCCAGAATTCGTAGCCGCTGCCCGAGAACTGATTGCTGCCCGACTTGGTGACCACGTTGATAATACCGCCACCGCTGCGCGGCCACTCGGCCGCGTAGCTCGACGTGATGATCGTGAACTCCTGAATCGATTCCAGCGTGGGTGTGCTGAGCAGCGTGATGTTGCTGCCGACATCGACGTTGCTGACCCCGTCCACGAGCCAGTTGACGGCGTTGCGCCTGGCGCCGTTGATCGACAGGTTCATGGTGCTGGTCAGGCCGACACCGATTTCGTCCGCCATATCGCTCGAGACGCCCGGCGCAATCGACGCAAGATGCGCAAAGTTACGGTTGCTGATCGGGAGCTCCTGCACCTGCTGCGCATCGATCAACGTCTGGAGGGAAGCGGTCGGTTGGACTGAGCTCGTACTCATGACCTCGACGACCTCGGTGACGCCGCCCACCACCATCTGGGCATCAATCTGAATACGATTGTTGACGGACAGGGCAACGCCACGAACGACGCGCTGCTGAAAGCCCGGCAACGTAAAGGTGAGGTCGTACTGGCCGATGGCGAGCAGCGGCGCGCTGTAGGAGCCTTGCGCAGACGTGACGCGCTCGATCGTCTGTCCCGTGCCGGTGTGACGCAGGACCACGGTCACGCCCGGCAACACACCGCCGCTGTCGTCGGTCACGGTTCCGACAATGGTGCCGGTGGTTTCCTGAGCGGCTGCGCTGAACGGAAGACTCAGGGCTGTGAAGAGGGCGAGGAACATCCAACCCAACGAATGACTACGTCGCATCTGACTCTCCTGACAAGCAAAACAGCCGCGCCGCGAGGAAACGAAAGTCCGCGCGTGCGCGTCGCCATAACGTGCGCGTCAGCATAATACGCCTCGCAAGGTTAGAGATGTGATTCGCCCCAAGGTCCGGAATCCAACTCGCGCAGTTCAGTTGGCCGAACGGCTAGCGCCACCGCGATGCGGCGAGGATGAGATTCACGTCAATCTGGCGATTGAGAACGAGATCGCACCCATTCCCTGACGGCGCGTTCGTCGGCGCGGAGAAGGCTGAAGCCGCTACCCGGTGACGTGACACGAGTAGCGCGCTACTCGGTGCGCAATGAAATCGCCGGGTCCGTAGCCTATCCGTCCGATTGAGCTCATGAGCCGAACGGCGGATGGAGCGGCCTCGTGGTCGCCGACGGCATCGTGGTCGCACGCGGGTTATGAACCGAACAGAAAGTTAGCAGCGATCAGATACACGACCAGCGCACCGATTGCCAGACTCGCCCAGATTCTCTTCGGAGTGGTATCAAGCAGCACAACGACCAAGGCAAGCCCTGCAAGCATGATCTGGACGATGGGGTCAATCCAACGCATGTGCTCTCCTCACCGCTGAATGGTAGCCGTTTCTGCCAGATGCGGTCAGGTTGGACTTCAGTTGCGCCGTATTCCGGTTTGGCTCCTCCTCAGGAAAGGTTCAACGTGTTCGTCAGGCTCCGCTCCCACTCGTGATCAGACGTGCCCAGACACCAGATGGAAGCAGTCCCGTCAGACCCGGCAAGGTACACGCCAGACCATAGAGTCGAGCACGCACATCATCAGGCAGTCCGGTCGGGTGGTTGAGCAGGACTTTGATCACGCTGTAGGTCAAAGCCAGTGGGATGGTGTTGAGATAGAGCAACATCGTATAGCCATCCGCGAGAGGGCGTTCAGCCTGCATCCCCGCAAGGATCACCGTCGCATTCGCGAGTGCGTGCGAGATGAACCAGATGATGAGCAGGCCGCCCGTGTTGAACGGTTCGGATCGCATCAACAGACCCACATGTGAAACAGGGTGCTGATACCGCTCTCAATAGCCCAGAGGGCGCAGATCGTTTCGCCAACAGGCCCCATCGCCAGAATCGCCATGGCGCAGTAGATCTGCAAGAACTGAGCGTCGGCGTCGTTCATCCCACCCCACCAGTTGCAGCCCCAGGACCACCAATCCTGCTGACTGGAGACACGCACGAGGCGCCGACCATTCGTCGCTTCGCCCGCCTGCTTCATCAATTCGGCCATCCGTCCGAAGTGGGGGGAGATGCCTTCCGTCGTGAGAAGGGCAAAGGCCGCATCAAGCCGGTCGGGTGCGAGATCAGCATCCGGCAGGTCGATGCCGTGGCGCTGTTTCAATTCCTGCTTCAGGTGACCCCGGTGGGTCTGCACGTGGTCGAGCACTTCGGTCTTGCGCCGGCGCATCGCCTTCACCTGCGCGTCAGCGCCGATGGTCGGGAGGTAGACCGCCTGTGTGCGCAGCAGTGCTTCATAGCGATTGAAGTGCGTGGAGGACACCGCGCCCTGCTCGACGTCGCGGTGAAGTCGCAAGGCTTCCCGTTCAAAATGCTGCAGCATCGGGTCCTGACGCCCTTGCGCCAACACGACCCGCTGCCCAACAAATGCGGCTGGCACTGCGGCGAGCGCGGTTCCCAGGAACACGCGCCGCCCAACTGGATTGGTCATAGCTCCTCCACCGTGGGTCAGTCATGGTTGAAATGAATCTTCTCGGTCCTCTAACTCGCCGGCTGTGATACGGCCCTGTGGCCAGAAGCCCAGGCAAGCCGCGGGCCAACCAGAAACATTGGGTTGTTCTGCGATTGCGAGTAGTGGTCCGAGTGGCGGATACCCAAATGGCGATCGCAGGCCCGCGCGGAGGGTAGCGGCTACTCGCAGAAGGCCGGCAGCGGCAGCGAGAACCTTCGCCAAACCTGTGGCGAATCTCGGATGGATGTGCGCGGCATCGAGTCGCTGGACCGCATCCGGGGGCAGATGAGTTGGACGAGGGAAGCGGAACGATTCCTACGTGCGCGCGCGCTAATATCTCCAGATGATCGAGGCCTGGTCCAGAGCGCGTGGGCGTTTTTCGGAGCGCGGGCACGATGAACAGGCAGACAGCTCGGAATGCACTGGTGATAGTTGGAGCATGGGCACTATCCGCGACTGTCGCCATGCTTATCACGATTGTGCTGATCCCGCTCAGTAACCGCCTGACATACCGAGGGGATGCAGGCGTGGTGATCATGTCGGTATGGTATGGGCTTCCCGAAGCGGTGACCGCGGTTGGCGCGGCCCTCGCCGTCCTCTGGCTGATCGACACGAACAGACCGTACGTGTGGGTGGGTGCACTGGCCGCCTTGTATCTGTACAGCGGCGTCATCGACGTCGTTCGGACACGTGGCGGGTTTCAGTCCACTCCGACCACGGTCGACAATGTCGGGATTGTCATCAGCGGGCTGTTGCCAGCGTTTGGGTGCGCGATTGCAGCCGTGTGGTATCAGCGACGCCGACCGAGCGCCGCCGCGATGTGAGCCTGCCACTGAGACGATGTTGTAACGCTCGAACACGTAACACGTAGCGCGTCTTTGTGCCCGGCCATGTGCCTGCGGTGGCTCGATACGGAGATGGCAAAGTCGCACGCCCGCCCGCGGTATTCTACGGGCGCCATGGCCATCAACATGAACCCCCTCGTGCTGGCTCGTTCCATTGTCTCCCTGACGCTGCTCCTCGGCTCGAGCGCGCAGGC
>JBGTBX010000405.1:0-2261 GCA_041749115.1 Gemmatimonadaceae bacterium | reverse complement strand
ATCTGGAGGGTTCGGGGCGCGGACGCAGCTTCGGCTCTCCTCAAAGTCGAATTCAACGCGCCTGGCTACGCCAGCATGGAGTGTGATTGTAAGCTCAACTCCGCTGGCGAGCTTCGCAAGGCGCATTCCACAAACGTCGTTCGGATGCGTTCTGCTGCTGAGGTCAACGGATCATCGAGAATCCGAATTCAACTTGCAAATTTGACTTCTCGGGCCTTACAAGAATTCGCGATGGATGGACTGTATCTAAATGGCATCAGTTGGGAGCGAAAGGATGGCGCGGCGCACCAACTGCGTCGGGTGACCCCCGAACCGGATGGTGCGTGGATTTGTCGGGATTGGCCCCCGGGAAGGTGGGACATCACCGTAAGCAGTGGCCACTATCAGGCGCGGCCCGCCCAGGTAGTTGTCGCTGATGGCGACGAGGCAATACTAAACATTGATATGCGGGAGAACCCGGTCTCAATCGCAGTTGAGGGCGAGTTCGGGGAGCCGCTGCCGTTTCCGAGTTTTCATGTTACGAGGACAGACGCCAGCGCCGTTCGTGTTGAAATGGTCTATGCGACTGGTGCTTCGGTGATCAGTGGACCCCCGATCAAGAATTTCATCTGGCCCTTCACGCGGCAAAGCGACGGCGACGCGCAGCGCTTCACCCTAAGTCTTGAGCCGGGTGACTACGAGATCCTGGTGGCGCATCCAGGATACCAACCGAGGGCAATCTCCTTCACGTACGTCGCGGATGTTCCCATACGTACAGTTGCGGTACTTTCCAAGCGAACTAAATGATGAGGGTAATCCTAACGGCGGGGCTATTTGTGGCGTTGCTAGGCGCAGCAATAACTAAGTGGCGGTTCACGCAAGTTAATGGCGCTACCTTGGTGGATGGCGTTGTGATTGGCTTGGAGCTTCTGCTCTGTGCTGGTTTGATGATTTCGCGCATTCGGCGAGTAGCATTGCTCGGCTGTATTGGGGGCTACGGCGGAGCAGCGCTCGGGGGGCTATGGAAACTCTCACAGGGGCTTGGTGCCTCACCATGCGGGTGTGTCGGCGGGGTCGACTTGTCCGTTGCCCACTCGTTAGTCCTGCAATCTGCCGTCATCTGCGCGGCTCTGCTGGCAAGTGCATCGCCCTCCGGTAGATCGGTCATCGATACGGGAAGCGGGCTCGAAGACGGGTAGGCCCTCTGCGACCCGCTTGAGGTGGTACCTCACCGCGCCGTCCGTCACTTCGAGTTGGCGGGCGATCGCGCACGTGAGCACTGGATCAGTCGCGCGCGACGCATCGGAGATGAGGTCGAGAGGCTGGCCGAGGACATCTTCGCTCTCAACGACATGCTGTCCCAGCTGCGGAAGGTGCAGGCCGTGGTGCGGCTGCTGGAGGGGTACCCGAAGGATCGGGCCGTTCGCGCCGCGCGGCGTGCCCGCCTCTTCGCGTGCCTGGAGTACCGCGGCATCAAGAACATCCTGGTGCAAGGGCTCGACCTCGCACGGTTACTCGGCGCGCAGCCGGAGCTGCAGTGGATGACGGGCGCGCGCTTCGCACGTCGCCCGGCCGACGTTCTCGTTCCACCTCAACAAGGCGCACGTCTCGTAAGTACTCGAGTGGATTGATGTCGAGCAGCTTACAACTTCCCACCAGCGTGTAGAGGATCGCGGCTCGATGACCGCCTTCCTCACTCCCCGCAACGAGCCAGTTCTTTCGACCGACTGCGATGGGCCTGATCGCCCGCTCCGCCGCGTTGTTGTCGATGGCCAGCATGCCATGCTCGGTGTATCGGATCAGGGCGGGCCACTGGTTCTGCGCGTACGTGATCGCCTTGCCCAGCGCGCTCTGAGGCAGCGCGATGCGCTGCTGTTCCTTCAGCTCCGCCTCGATCCGTACGAGCAGCGGAACGCTGCGCTCCGCACGCAGCTGCTGGCGCGCCGTGTCGTCGAGGTGCTTCGCATCGGCCTCGACGCGGTAGAGCAGCTGGATCATCGCCAGGATCTTGGAGGCGCCCATGGGGTCGGTCTTGAGCGCCTCGTGGAACCCGCGACGCACGTGTGCCCAGCACGCGACCCACGTCGCGCCACCCCGCTGCGGCGGCCGAGCGCATCTACAGGGGGTCGCCGTGGACGCAACCTATGGGAGGTCAAGGCGTTAAGGAGCATCGCGGTCCGCATCCAGGCAGTTCGAACAAGGGACTCCCTGCCCGCCCTGGAAGCGGCGCTCTGAGAGGTCCTCATTGTCGGCGCTTTGATGGGCCTCACTCCGGGGGGGTC
>JBGTBX010000404.1:0-5341 GCA_041749115.1 Gemmatimonadaceae bacterium | reverse complement strand
GTGCACGAGGGATTCCCACCGAAGTTCTGAATGCGTCCGTTAAGCGGTACTGCGGCTCGTGTCATTCGGATCGTCAAAAGCGAGGCAACCTGTCGCTTGACGGCTACGATGTGGCCGCCGCGGCCACCACGCCCGACGTGTCCGAAAAGATCATCCGCAAACTGCGGGCGGAGATGATGCCGCCCCCGGGATCTCGCCGTCCCGAGGGCGACACGCTCGTGGCGCTGGCCGAGACGTTGGAAGAGATTATTGATTCATCTGCACCGATCAATCCCGGGAATCGCGTGTTTCAACGGCTGAATCGACCGGAGTATGAGCGCGTAATCCGCGATCTGCTCGGCGTCGAGATCGACGCCGGTGTGTACCTGCCACTCGACACCAAAAGCGCAAACTTTGATAACATTTCGGACGTGCAGTCACTGTCGCCGACGCTGCTGGAGGCATATCTCAATGCCGCCGCCGCGGTGACGCGGATGGCCCTGGGTGATCGTAATGCAGCGCTGACACAGACCACGTACAAGACCTCACCGTTTGCGTCGCAACATCCGTGGGACCACGTGGATGGAACGCCTTACGGTACACGCGGCGGCATGGTGGTCACGCACAGCTTTCCGGCGGACGGATTGTACGAGCTCAAGCTGAATATCGGCGGCGGCGTGGGTTTTGAGGATGTCGACATTGATGTGTCTGTTGATGGCGCACAGGTCGCGCTGGTCAAGTACGATCACGACATCGATTCCAACGGGTCCTCAGCCGATGCACCGTCTGGCGCCGACTATCTCCGCACAGAGCCGATCCGCGTGACGGCGGGGCAACACCGAGTGTCGATCGCGTTCGTTCGCAAGCTGCAGGGACCATACGAAGATCTTATTAAGCCGCATGACTGGTCCCGCGCCTCAAACGGCACGGGAAGCGCAGGCACCACTGAACCGCCGTTCCTGCTGGATTTCACGCTGGCGGGACCGACACGCGTGACCGGGCTCTCCGAGTCACCGACCCGACGCGCATTGTTCACCTGTCGACCGACCGGTGCAGCCGCGCAGCGCACGTGTGCCAGCCAGATTCTCTCGCGCCTGGCTACCCGCGCCTATCGTCGCCCGCTGACCGCAGACGATCGCGCCAGTCTGCTCTCCTTCTACGAGCAGGGGGCGGCAGCCGACCCAACCGATGCGTTCGAGTCCGGGATCGCGCTGGCGCTGCAGGCCATGCTCGCCAGCCCACACTTCGTTTTCCGGTTCGAATCCCTTCCTGCAACCGCTGTCGCCGGCAAAGACTACCGCGTGTCGGACGTGGAACTGGCATCGCGGCTGTCGTTCTTCCTGTGGGGAACGATGCCTGACGAGCGCCTCTTTACGCTGGCACGTCAGTCGACGCTCTCCAATAAAACCGTGTACGCCCGCGAGGTCCGCCGGATGCTCGCCGATCCGCGCGCCGAAGCACTCGCCACACGTTTTGCTGCGCAGTGGTTGCGCCTTCAGGACATCGAGAAGGTGCATCCTGATGCCTTCCTTTTTCCGGACTTTGACCTGCAGCTGGCCACGTCGATGCAACGGGAAACCGAGCTCTTCTTCGCCGACCTTGTGCGACGCGACGCGAGCATGCTGGACATGTATACGGCCGACTACACGTTCGTGAACGAGCGCCTCGCGCAACACTACGGCATCCCCAACGTTGCGGGGCCGGAGTTCCGCCGGGTCTCGTATCCCGACGACACGCGACGCGGCATTCTGGCACAGGGAAGTGTTCTTGTCCAAACCTCGTTAGGTAACCGGACATCACCGGTACTGCGTGGCAAATGGGTGATGGAAGTGTTGCTCGGCATGCCGCCTCCACCGCCGCCGCCGAACATTCCCGACCTCGAAGAGACTCAGGGCATGAAGGACGGCAAAGTACTGACCACGCGCCAGCGGATGGAGCTGCATCGCGCAAATCCGACCTGCAATGCGTGCCATCAGTACATGGACCCGATCGGGCTCGCACTCGACAACTTTGACGTCACAGGCAAACTGCGTTTCAGAGAGAATGGCACGGCGCTCGACACGCGCGGTACAATGTACGATGGTCGCGCTGTCTCCACGCCGGCTGAGCTGAACGCCTCACTGATGTCACGTCCGATTCCACTGGTGCGCGCCTTCACGGAGAACCTCATGGCGTACGCGCTGGGCCGTCGCGTCGAGGACTTCGATCAACCCACGGTCCGTTTGATTGAACGGGACGCGAGTGCAGCAAAGTACAAGATGTCAGCCTTCGTGCTTGGTGTGGTAAATAGCCCGGCTTTCCGCAGCAAGCGCGTCGAGGCTGTTGCCGCCGACGCGACCAGCGACCGTTCATCACACTAGACTCTTTCCTTCCCCACCCCTCCCCTTCGCGGAGCCCTCATGCAGTTTATCACCCACAAGAGCCTCCCCCGCCGCACGTTTCTTCGCGGACTCGGCGCCACCGTTGCACTGCCGTATCTCGATGCAATGCAACCGGCAGGACGGGCACTGGGCAAGCTCGGAAAATCGGCTCCGGCTGTTAAGCCGCGGCTCATTTGTATTGAGTCGGTGCATGGGGCGGCCGGCAGTAACGCCTGGGGGGCGTCCAAAAATCTGTGGGCACCGGCCGGCGTAGGTCGCGACTTTCAGCTGAATCCTGAAGGCGCGTTGAGCCCCCTGGAGCAATGGCGAAAGTATCTGACCATTGTCAGCAACACCGACGTCCGCATGGCGGAAGCGTTCGAGGCACCGGAAATCGGCGGCGATCACTTCCGGTCCAGCGCGGTCTTCCTGACACAGTCGCACCCGAAACAGACGCAAGGCTCCGATCTGTACGTGGGCACATCGCTGGATCAGATCGTCGCCCGGCACATCGGGCAGGAGACGGCGATTCCGTCCATGCAGCTCTGCATCGAGAATCTGGATCAGGCGGGCGGCTGTTATTACAACTACGCCTGCGCGTATACCGATACGATAAGCTGGGCGTCTCCTACGGAGCCGCTGCCAATGATCCGGAACCCCCGGACCGCGTTCGACCTGCTGTTCGGCGCCGGGGACAGCCATGCAGATCGTGCGGCCCGCCGCAAGGCGAACGGAAGCATTCTGGACTGGATAGTCGGTGAAATGGGCAGCCTCAAACGCCAGCTTGGCGCTGCGGATCAACGAAGGGTCGATCAATACGTGGAGAACATCCGCGAGCTTGAGCGACGCATTCAGCAGATTGAATCCCGCAACAGCAGTGGAGAGGCCCGCGAGCTTCCCGAGGCACCGGCCGGCGTCCCCGATTCGTTCTCGGAGCACGTAAAGCTGATGTTCGATTTTCAGGTCCTCGCGTTCGAGTCTGACATGACGCGCGTGTTTTCCTTCAAGACGGGGCGCGATTCATCAAGCCGCACCTATCCGGAAAGCGGAACCAACAAGGGATTCCACCCGGCGTCGCATCACGGCGGGCGTGAGTCCGCCATTCTGGATTTCAACACGATCAACAAGTACCACGTCAGCCTGCTGCCCTACCTGCTGGAGAAACTGAAGAACACGAGCGAAGGAGACAGCAACCTCCTCGATCAGACGATGATCATCTACGGATCACCGATGGCCGACGGCAACATTCACAACCATCGCCGCTGCCCGCTCATCGTCATGGGTGGGGCCAACGGTCAGCTGCAGGGCAACGTGCATCTCAAGGCGCCGGACGGCACACCGATGGCTGATGTGATGCTTGCCCTCATGCACAAACTTGGCCTCGACGATGTCGCCACGTTTGGTGATTCGACGTGCGCGTACTCCCTGGATATCTGAGGAACGCTCGATGAAACGTTTTGTGTTGTGTTTTCGGCACTCAGTCGCCGTGCTGGGAGCCAGCTTAATATTTATGGGCGCGTCCACGCACGCGTCCGACACACCCCTCGTTGAGGCGGCACGGGCCGGCGATCTGGCGCGCGTCCGCACCCTGATCGCGCAGCACGTCGACGTGAATGTTGCCGCTGGTGACGGCATGACGGCGCTGCATTGGGCCGCCGAACGTGGGGATGCTGCCATCGCAGGCGAACTTCTCAAGGCGAAGGCGTCTGTCACGGCGACCACTCGCATAGGCAGCTATACGCCGTTGCACGTCGCAAGCCGACGCGGACATGGCGAGGTCGTGCGCAAGCTGCTGGCGAGCGGTGCCGCCGCAGACATCAGAGCCATCGGCGGAGCTACGGCGCTGCATTTTGCCGCAACGGCAGGCGACGTCACGGCCATCGTGGCACTGCTTGATCACAAGGCCGACGTGAATGCGCGAGAAACGGAATGGGAACAGACGCCTCTGATGTTTGCGTCCGCAGCAGATCGGGCCGACGCCATTAAGGTGCTGATTACCCGCGGCGCCGACGCGACCCTCACCTCCCGATCCGTGAGCCTCGCCGCCGAAGAAGCCCGTCGCGCATCCGCTCTCAAGAAGAGGAACGACGTCTTGCGCTCGTTTCTGCCGCAACATGTTCTGGATTCGGTGAAGGCTGCGAACGCACCTCCGACTCCAGCACGAGCTGCAGCGCAGCCGGCGGCCCGCGCTTTAGGCGCGGGCGCAGACTCGGCGGCACCGACCAGTGCGGCCGATTCTGCGGCGGCAAGTCGCCGAGCCCAGTTTGGGCAATCCAGACGTGATCCGACGCCGCCAACGACAAGTCTGACGCCCGCCCAGATTCAGGAAGCCATCGATTCAGGTCGGGTCGCGCATCGAGCACCCGTGCAGGCGACGGCGGTTGCCGCAGCGCGCGCTCAGACGGATACGACTGACGGGCAAGTTGCGGGCTATGCCGGCACGGTTGGTTCAATGGGTGGACTGACCGCGCTGCATCATGCCGTGCGGCAGGGCAACGTTGCCGCGGTGATCGCGCTGCTGGACGGCGGCGCGGACATCAACGCTCCTACAGCGAGTGACAGTACAACGCCCCTGCTTCATGCTTCGGTCAACGGTCATTTCGATCTGGCCATGCTGCTGATTGAACGTGGTGCGAACGTAAAACGCGCCAGCACGGCGGGGCTCACGCCGTTGTACGCTGCGCTCAATACTCAGTGGGCACCGCGCTCGCGCTTTCCACAGCCACAATCGTCACAGAATCAACGGGTGTCGCACATTGAATTAATGAACGCGTTGATTAAGGCGGGAGCCGATGTCAACGTGCGGCTCAGCAAGAACCTGTGGTTCTTTGCGTACAACAACTGCGGAAACGCAAACTGCGGTCTGGAGAATCTTGAAGGGACGACGCCGTTCTGGCGTGCGACGTACGCTGTCGATGTCGAGGCCATGCAGCTCCTGAAAGCGGCTGGCGCCGACCCTGGCGTTCCGTCGTTCAGGCAGCCCGCAGCGCGAACGCGCGGCG
>JBGTBX010000403.1:0-1729 GCA_041749115.1 Gemmatimonadaceae bacterium | reverse complement strand
GAGCCGTTGCGGTCACTGATGAATGTTATGTGAACGCCGTCAGGCGAATAGCGGGGTTGTGTGTCGTAGCCGGGGCCGCTTGTAATGCGCGTCGCAGTACCTCCGGCGATCGGCAGCGTATACAAGTCACCCAGCAGTTCGAGCACGATGCGATTGCCATCGCGAGCCACGTCAAGCGAGATCCACGTACCCTCGTCGGTGGTAAACTTGAGCGTGCGCGTATTGATTAGCGGCAGCGTGTTGTTGCGGGCGGCGAGTTTCGCCGCGCTGTCTGCTGCAGCGACGGTTTGACCCTCCAGAGGATGACCGACAGCGATCAGTGCGGAGAGCGCTATCGTGAGTTGCGTGCGCATGAGAATTGGACGGAGTCGAGGAGAAAGCGTTCGATTCGTGAACGTCCGAACGCGCCCGAAACCGTGCACCCGTATTCGGCGCTCCGCAAGCGCTGGAGGGCAGGCCGCGTGATTCAGCTGCCCTCCTTCACGCATCGCAGCCGGTCCGTTGTCTACTTCTTTCGCCAGCTGTCGTTCATCTCAAGCGTCGCCGCAGGCCCGTTTCCGGACAGCCACGCCCGCGCGGTGCCGTCGCCGAGCAGGTAGGTGTCCAGAAAGGCCGTGCTGAGCGCCAGGATGACGCGGTGGTGGTTGGAATTGCGCTGCTCGCGGTCACCGGGAAGGGCACGGTCTGTGAACGCGGAGTGTTCCGCCTTCCACAACACCAGCTCGAACTTGTCGCCGGTTGGAACTGCGTCGAACACCTTGCGACGGGATTCAGCCGTCTGACTACCGATCGCTGACTCGTCTTCGGTCCCTGTCATCAACATCCACGGGATCGACACGTCGGCGAATGCCGCACGAGCATCTCCGCGCGCGGGCATGCTGGGGCTGAAGGCAATCGCGACTTTGACACGCGGCTCCACTCGGCGATTGCGCACCAGGGGAAGCTTTTGACCTCCTACCGCTTGCGTTGTCATCGCTCCGAAAGAGTGCCCGGTCATCGCCACGCGGGAAAGATCCAATGTGCCAGCGAGTGCGTGGCCCTGCTGAGCATTCCATGCGGAGAGTTGATCAAGTACGGCGCTCACGTCGTCGGTGCGGAGCAGAAGGTTATGGGCGCTGGCAGCTTTACGCATTGCGGCCATGCGGCGCGCGGGTGAGACGTCTTTCCAGACGGCGTCATCGCTGTCGGGGTGCTGAAGGGCCACGACTACGTAGCCCCTCGCCGACCAGTGCTCACCCATGAACGCATTACCTTCGCGGTTTCCACCAAGACCGTGGCTGAATAAAACGACGGGTCTCTGTCCGTTGGTTTGCGGCAGGTACACCCGAACGGGAATGTCCCGCTTTCTTTTTGCGTCGCGAACTGTCAGATCGACCACTCGAGCACGATGACCCGGCGCAACGGCCAGTGGATCGTACGAAAGCTGCGCAGCCGCAGGAGGAACGATCGCGAACGCGATGGAAACGCAGCTGACCAAGGCAGCGCGTGTGATGAAGTGTGAAGGAAGCATGGTTCCGCTGGTTGGGAGTCTCCTCTTTGGACGTGCGAAACGGGCAGACATTAACAACGCTCGGTCGTCGAGGCATGGCGCGTTGCCACGGCACAGGGAGGGCGATAAGATCAACCACAGAGAAACACCCCTCAGACAGAATGAACGATGAGTGATCAGTCCCCTGAATCGATCGTTAAAGGCGAAGCCGTAAAGCTCGATTTCAGCAAGGACATGAGC
>JBGTBX010000402.1:0-9116 GCA_041749115.1 Gemmatimonadaceae bacterium | reverse complement strand
GTCTAAGTGAGCGGTTCGACTTCGCTGCTAAGCAAGACGTTGTTGGTCTGATCTGCTTGTCGCGGTCACTTGAGGGCGGTGCATCAAAGTGTCCAGACTATAGGCTGTTATCTGCCATGAGATCAATGATGTGGTGTAGTTGGCGGCCCGACCGGAGGCCTGCGGTACCGACACGACACAGCGTTAAAAAAAGAGACATGGCCGATGATACGGAAGGCGCAAAGGCACCGTGGAGTATCGCCCGAGAAAGCACCCGCTAGTGCGCCGCGGCCGCGCGGTCCAGCGACGTCAATACCAGAGCGAAGAAGACAGCGACGCGGGCCACAAAGTACTTAGCCAGCACGTCCTCGGACGACAGACGCTTGCTTAGCAACTCTCTCCCCATGGTACCCCCTGACCTCAATTGATTAGCGCAACGTCGCACCCGCGACGCACTGGTGCTCGATGCTGCGGTCGAAAAAAGAAAATGTCAAGTCTACGGCCGAACTGGGTGTCAGCGGGACGTGGGACGACCATTCATACCGCGCCGCTTTCGTCCGCGTGACCGTGTGTTGGATCTCACCCTGAAAGTTGCGGGTAGGCTGCTGTGCACGCCCACGCAGAGTGTGGGCTCCCGTGTACGCGCGGCTGAAGGTATGATGCCTCCCTCAGTCCGCTGCAAACCGTGTGTGTGCCGTTATTGAACAGTGTGCGTTATTGTGACACGTCATTGGCGAACAAGATGCACCGAGTGGACTTCGATCAGTGGAGTTACCTGTTTGTTGGTGGAAGTAGCTTAGCGCAACCCCGCCAACGGATCGACGAACGTCCACAGCGAGGGGACCACCACCTCCACGCCATCCGTCAAGGCACGTTGTCGAACGCGCGCGACGGCCTTCGAGAAAGAGCCAGCCCCGTAGGGAAGCGGGCGCAGCGGTTTTTCGATTGACCGGAAAAAATCGTCCCAGTGCACCAGGAACACTCGCCGCGCGCCCGTGGCGCGCACCACCTCGTTCCAGTACTCATCAACCGCCGCTTCCGACTGCTTAGCAAGTTCGGCGATACCCAGATACACCACGTCCGCACGGTGTCCCTTGAGCGCGCCTCGCTTGAAGCCGGCACTGCCATGAATCAGAATGTTCGAACCTCCGTGGGAAATCAGCACTGACCAGACCGGGCCGGTCTTCCAGGCGCCCTTTCGTGCTGGCGGCACGAGGGGCTTGTCAATGCTGCCGGGCACTCGGTCGTTCGGGCTGTGCACTGACTCGATGAACGTCAGCAAAAAGCTGCCGATGCGCACGGTGTCACCGTCCTGCACGGTTTGCATTTGGTGTTCCGGCAACCCCTGCCCGCGACCGACATTCAGGGTCGATGCCGACCCGATCAATCTGGCGCCAGTCATTCGTGCGAACACCGGCGCATCCATGGCGTGATCATAGTGGGAGTGGCCCGTAAACACCGCGTCAATCTTCCGAACGTTCAGACATTGAAGAACGAAGCGAACGCGCGCGGTGTCAGGCGCGATCTTGCTTAGCGCAACGCGCAACAGCCTGGGTCGGCTTACAAAACCATCACTAAGTAACGTGAACTCCTCGTCCTGCAGTAGCAGAGACGTGGTCCCAAGGAATCGCACGCTGAGGCCTTTTGTAATGACGGGAGGGTTCTGCAGGCGTGTTGCTGGAGCCATGAGGGGATGTTGGGGACCAGTGTGCACCAGACATCCCAACATCGCATACGGTAAGAGTGTTGCCGCCCGGCTCGCCGGTGAGCGCCGCAGGCTTGCGGCGATTCGAAGCGGCCAAGGTTCACTCATCGCGACGGCACCATTCGCTCTACCTGGTTCCCGAGGGCGCGTTCCGGAACGACACCGCCAGCTGAGTGCCGAACTGGCGCAGCGGCTCACTCCCCATGAACACTCGGCTCACCGTGACGAGGATGGTGTTGGCAAAGAGCACTCCGTACGAGACCTGCCCGAATCGCAGACCACGTTCGCCGGTGGTAAGCTGGAGGTTGGTTACCGGATAGCCAGGTGAACCGCGAATAGCCTCCAGTCGCACCTGTCCAAACACTTGCATAAGCTGGTCGTCGGACGACGCCTGAACGCTTGTGGTCCAGCCAAGCCCGACATTGGATGTTCTGGACTGTACCTTCGCGCCTAGAGACGGGATGTCCGCGGCAACCTGTCCCTTGACGGCGGACACGAACGAGAGGCGCTTACCGCTGTTGTACAGGAACGGATATTCGGCGCGCAGAGAGAGTGTACCTCCTCCCGCGATCAGGCGTTGAACCGCAGACTCTACAGTGGGGTTCACTGATGCACTACTGTCCGGCAGACTGGCTACTACAGATCCGGCCGTGAGCTTGACCGCCCCAAATGTGCTCGACGCGAGTTCGACAAACGCGGATGCGCCATCGAAATTGCTGGACAGGTTCGCGAGACCCAAAAATGACGGTGCCGCTTCACCTGTCAGGCACCTTGCTGCCTCACTCGCCGTTAATCCGAGCACGTACACCCCGAGAAGCGGCCGGGGATTTGGCATCGGAGACCCGGGCGTAGCGACGGGATGGAGCGCGTCATCACATCGCTGCGCGTCCAGCTCGTTCAGTAGCCCTTTTGCGATTCCAAGTGCCGCATCGGGCCCCGTTTCCGATGGGATTGCGAGACCCATCCGCATGAGCGCCACCGTGAGGGACTCCGCTGCGGCCGCCGCCGTTGGGGCCATCCGCGCCGCTGCACCGGCAGCAATCAACTGGGTTAGTCGATCCCCGGGGTCTGGGGTACGCCGAGGACTAAGCTGTACAGATGAAACCACCTGCGCTTTTGACGCCACCGTAATCAGAGGGCACATCACGACCGCCAGACTCATCCGGATACTGAGCGCGAAGCATCGGGTGCCCCGCGGCGTCACGTTCGAGTGGTTTCGCATAGACCCTCGACGAAGGAGTGATGGCACTGCCAGCAGCATTGACTTAGCAATTGTGTTTGCGAGGCGACGCCAGCTTTGTAAGAGCATAGCAATTTGCGATCAATAGAGGTGCAGCCATTCGAGCCATGAGATCCCTCACAATGCAATCGGCTCCGTGTCACACAATCGGAGACTCCCGTCACCAGCCTATCGAAGCCACCAGTACAGGATTCCGTTGACGTCACTGATTCCAACGCTCGCCGTGATCGCTCTCCCTTTCCGCCAGCGAACATCAAACTGAACCTTCTCGGTGAACGTGCGCCCTGTTAAATGAAGAACGCCAATACGCTTATCTGGGACCCCCTGAAGCTCCTGGTTTACGATATGGCGCGTACCTATCACGCCAAGTTCGATTGACGAGAAACCTTTGGGTGTCCACACGTTGCTTCCAACAGATAGTCCGAACCCTGTGTCCCAATACTTCCTTCCCGGACGACTCGTATCCGTCTGGTCCTGATATTTCGAAAGTTCGAATCTGGATGTTACGTACAGTTCTTCTGCAGGACGCCAAAGCAAGGGTCGCCAACCCCCTGTAACAGCCGTCGCCTTAAGGACGTGGTCATCTCCACATCCGACGCTGCAGTCCCTGACACGTCCGGCACCCAGGAAATTGACATAATTTGGCATCGCGACCGCGAAGGCGGAGCCAAGCTTGCGTGACGCACCTCGGAAGTCGACACGGGCAGACGATGGATTCATCTCAAGACCCGTGCCCTTGATTCCCGTACGGTAGCGAAAAGTTGCAGCGCGGTACTGTGAGAAAACAGCCTCGACCGCAGCAGAATGTTCGGGGAGATCGGGTCTGCTCTCTTTGATGTAGTCCTCGGTTTCCTCAAGATTGTTTAGTGCTCGCTCCGCCAGCGCGTTCAGGTACCTGCGCGGCGATTCGAGCAGATCCTTGAACTCATCGTCTGCCGAGCATTCACCTTTGTCTTTGTGTTGTGGGTTTCTATTGCACCATGCGCGCAGTCGTTGTGCGGCGTTCTTGAATGCAGTATCGCTCGCCAGCTTGTCGAGCATGACATCGAAGCCGCTCTCGCAGATAGCTGAAGCAATGACATCGTTGCGCGGTTTACACGCAATTTCGCCCGCGCGGCGAGCTTTGAGGATGAGGGCTTGCTGGTGCACCGCCTGCAGCAATGTCCATCGGTCTCTTTCGAGGTCGAGAACGGGCACCGGTGTCGACGAATCGCCGCCGTACTCTGCGAAGCGATGCCAGGCAACCACGGACAGGGGAAGGATTCCTAGATCGAAAACGTTATTGTCGACAAGTGCCATATGTGCCGCCTCTGTACAGGTGCGCGCTGCAGCGGGCTCTTCCACCCGTCCGCAAATAAAGTTGCGTGCGACAAACTCAAGGCCATCGTAGATGCCGGTGTAGAAATCGTACTCGCGGAAGCTGCGCCCGAGAAAGCCTCCGAAACTTGCAAGTTGCTCGCCGACGATCGCCGAGCTTCGCGATGAGAGCCGTAACCGTGGTGTTGCAACTGGTCGCACTTTGCCGGAACCGAAAATCTCTTTGTCGCGCGCCAGGAGTCGTGCCAAGCTGTGCAGCTCGTATTCCTGCGCGGAGGGCCATGCCCCCTGAAACATCTGGATAATTGCTCCGAGTCCGGTGTGATCGGGCTGCGTGAGATTGCTGCGTCGATTTCTCTCAAGCACTCCTCGAAGTCGATGGGGCGTCGTGAGAGCTACGTCAACTTCCCCAAAGCTCTGGCCTCCTTTACTCAGTTCAAATAGCCGTACAGCTAATGCGAGAGGATTGTTGTCGAAAAGGCCTCCATCACTGAAGGACGCCGGCGGATTTGAACCCGCAGGAGTCGACAGGAGACCGCCTGGTACGTAGTCAATCTTTTTCGGTGCGAACGCCACGGGAAATGAACTTGAAGCCAAGACCACATCGAATAGATCCGCAAAGCGCTTGTCGCGTGCCAGCCAGGCGGTCGACTCCAGGCCGGGGAGAAGGGCGAGCGCTCCCAGACTCCCCTTGTTCAATTCGTCACCGGCCGACTGGATGTCGAGCTGCGCAGAAACACCCTCCGTTGCTTTGGTCACCCGAAAGATGCTGGCGAAGCGCTGCACACTGGCGCCGGCGCCACCCGCCAGGTCGGTCAAAGGGACGCGGGCCGGTGACAACTTCGTCATCGTGACGCCGACGGGCACGTTACAATCACCGCGGACTGGAACCGCCCGATGCAAAAACTCCACGACATCAGCTTTCTGCACCGTCTCGAAGAACCTTCTGTCGAGGACTGCCGGTTCAGATTCCTTTACCCGCTGCCTGGGCAACAGCTGCGTAAAGCCCGTGTTCACCCAGGCTTTCCAGAAGAGTGACTCCTCTGGCTGAATGTAATTCGGATTAGCAGCGCGTCCGACGCTATCGGAATGAATCGTCTCCGTGCACCATGCCAGGGCCGAGAAGAGCGCGTTGATGTTTCCGGCCGACGCGCCTGAGGCGCTGCCGATCACGTACTCCACGTCAGAGGAATCTGGTACGCGATGGCGAAAACCACTGTCGCGCTGGCGGCGCAAAAACTCGGAGACTGTCCAATCTACTCCACCCTGGTAGGATCCCTTCGAGATTCCACCCGATGCGGTTATGAGAACTGTACGCACCTTCGAGGTGTTCTGCGCGCGGAGCGCGCCGCGTTCTGGCACCGGAGAAAGGAGGAAGAGTGCGGCGCAGCCGAAGACAGCAGGGCGTCGCGAGCCGCGTCTTAATGCCAAGGAACATACGACGGCGAAATCGGTTGCGGCTGCAGAAGTCTTACAATGGGCGCCCCGTGACATCATCCCCTCCTCCTCCATTTGTTGGCGACACGCCAGAAAACATTGCCGCCAACTTCGGTTCCGCGCAAGACGACCAGTTTGCGGTCGGACTGCTCAGGTGCAAACGTCGGGACGGGCCATTCGCTGCGAATCAGGGGCGGCGACGGGGCGCCGACAGGACCGGCGTTGGGCCCGACAATTGCGCACAGCGCGTGCTTGGGTGACCACCGCTAATTTTGGGGACTGCCCGTCGGATCGATCCTGCGACTACTTACATCGACCCGCCAGTTTGGGAAGGAGCCTCGTCACGTATAGCTTAAGGCTATCGACCACGAGAGCACACCAGATTGCGCCTCGGGGTCACCGGTGCCGCGAGTTGGGGCAATTGGCGTCGAGGATGACATTCACTTCGAGCGGCGCACCTTAGCGACTGCCTTTGCCACATCAGCGGGCTTCAGACCGGCGCGCTTGGCAGCGGCTCGGGCCTCGCGAACGAGTTTCGCAAACTCCTCTCGTGCGGGTGCCTCCAACGTCTTGAAAATGATGACATCCCGGTCACCAAGGACGACAAACTGGGTTCCTGCTTTCAGCCCAAGTCGGTTCCGAATCTCTTCAGGAATCACGACCTGTCCCTTGCTGGACAGAGTCGTCGTCGCAGTTTCACTCATGGCTTCTCCTTGTCTGCCTTACTAGTAAGATGACCATCTAAAGATTGCCGTCAAGGGGGAGGGGCGTGGCGGGACAGATAACGGTGGCGCCGCAGCAAGCGCGGCTCAAGACGAGGCTGTCGAGGGTGATGGCGATTTTGGAATTTGCCATGACCACCTCCTGGTCAGAATAGATATCGCATTAAGGCGCGGGCTTCCGTTCGCTCACCGGCGCGACCGGCGGCCGAAACTGGATCACCCCTGCCTCGCCGATCGTGCGCTCCACATCAACAGGGCGCGACGGCACGAATCCGCTGAGATTCTCCACGCCGTCTGACGTCACAAGCGCCACATCCTCAATGCGAATGTAAAGCTGCTCCTCAGGAATCCAGATCATGGGGTCGATCGTGAACACCATCCCCGCCTTAAGAGGCACGCCGCGCACACGCCCGACATCATGCACGGCCATGCCCACGGGGTGCTGAAAATGCCCGCGGAACTCCACCCCCGCCTGCACCGCCTTGAGATGGGCGGGTGACGCGAAGGTCTTGCCAGCTAAATACTGCTTCATCTCCGCAGCGGCACGGTCGAGCACCTCGTCAGACGTGACACCCGGCTTAACGTACCGAAAAAGCGCGTCGCGATACGCCACGATGTACTCGTACAACGCCGCCTGGGTCGCAGTGAACTTGCCGTTCACCGGCCAGATGCGCGTGACGTCGCTGGTGTAGTATCGATAATCCGGCGCGTAGTCCATGAGCACCAGATCGCCGTCCCGCAACACGTCCGCCTTGCGAAAGTAGTGCCCCATAAATGCGTTGGTACCACCGCCGATGATCGAGGCGTAGCCGTCGCCGCGCGCGCCATTCACATGGAACACGTACCTGGCCGCGGCATCAAGCTGGTACTCGTACACCCCGGGCCTCGTCGAACGCATCGCTTCCATAATGCCGAGTCCCGCCAATTCCGTCGCTCGGCGAATAAGCGAAATCTCGGCGGCGCTCTTGATCAGCCGCATGCCGTCCAGCGTGGGCGACAGATCGCGTACGGTAAACTGCGGGAATCGTTCGTGGACCAATCGCACAAAGTGTGCTTCGCGCGACGCACGGCCATCCCAGGGATCACCCGCTGAGCGCGCCTGGCCGGCGAGGAGTTCGTCGCGACTGTCGTTGCCGGTCTCCATGGGACTCAGCGGCGTGAACAGCGTCATCGCCGGTGGACGAATGAGGTCGGCGCCCACCAGGTCGCCCGCGAGGTGCTGGAGTCCGCGTACCTGTTCAACGCCGGTGAGTTGTTTAACGAGCGTCGAGTCCTCTGCGGAGAGGATCTTCCCCTGCGAGCGCTCGCGTCCGTGGTCCCGGGCGGGGAGATACAGCGTGGACGTGCGCGTGCGCCCGTTAAGCAGCAGGTACGCATGCTCCGACTCGACGCCGCACAGGTAGTAGAAGTCGTTCGACTGGCGAAAGACGCTGAAGCCCGGTACGCCGCTGGCCCCCTGGACTACGGCAATGCCCTGCGTGCCGATGGCGTCAAAGATCTGCGCGCGGCGCGCGGCGAATTCCTGCGCGGTGAAGTCGGTCTGGTAGTGGTGCTTCTCCTGGGCGCGAGTCGCCGAGGGGAAAACGAGCAGGAGAGAAGCAACCAGATAAACGGAGCGATAAAATTGCATGAGGATGCAGGTTGGAGTGGCTCTGCGAGCGGCCGCGCTACCGTCGGAGCCGAATTCGCGGTCGACGCGGTAGCTACGGCCAAGGGCGACAGTGACTAGCTGCGCGACGTTCACCTGTTCGCCTTGGGCTTAAACAGCGCAACCTTCTCCTTTTTGGCGGCCACGATCAACGCCTGATCCAGCGTGGCCAGCGGCGCCTTAATGCGTTGCGCGAGTTCGAGGTACGTCGCGTCATACACCGTCAACGACCGCCGCCGTGCGAGATCAAGAACGGATGCTTCGCGCGGAAGATCGTCGACAAGAAATGGCAGCAACGCCAGATCGGAGAGAAACGAGGTGGTGCGCTCCGCCGTAATACGTTTGCGTCGTTCGGCCATCACAAGCACGTTTCGAATTTCGTACCAGAACAGGGTTGGCACGATGGCTTCGTCCCGGGCGATGGCCGCAATAACCGATTCGGCGAACGTGGCGTCCTCGTCGTCCAGCGCCTGGCCGAGAATTGCCGAGATATCGGGAACCACCGCCATTTAGAAGCGGTGCCCCTCATGCTTGAGCGCCAACAGCTCTTTGCGACCGATCCCCTTGAGGGCGCCACGATAGCTCTTGAGCCGTTTAACCGCCTCGGCCACCACCTTGGGGTCGCGGACGGAATCCGGGGGGCCCAGCTTACCGACGGGCCGCCCGTGCTTGGTAATCTCGAACGTTTCGCCGTTCGCAGCGCGGTCCAGCAGCTCACTCAGACGAGTTTTGGCGTCAAATGCCGCGATGGATTCCATGGCTAGTGTCCAACTGGTTGATGACTAGTTGAAACTACGGGCGATGTGCCGTGGCCGCAAGTTGTGATCGACTTCTTCGCGCGGCCGGGACCTATGCTGCCTGCGATGCTCCGGAGGCCGCGTTCAGGCAGGGTTTAGCGCAGCCGCGCGGCCATTTGATGACGGCGCAAGCGGTCACCGGCGGTAAGATTGGTGCTGCGACGCGCAGGGGCGTTGTCGGCGCGCGACCGCGCGAGCTGTCGGAAGCGGCAACCGCTCGCGTTGTAATGCGCCCTGCACGTTGTGGCAACCACCTCACCTGTCACACGTT
>JBGTBX010000401.1:0-3291 GCA_041749115.1 Gemmatimonadaceae bacterium | reverse complement strand
CACAGCGGGAGCGTTCTCAATGTAGTCCGCAACTGCGGCGTCATCTCGTCGATCTCCGTAGCTATGATCGCCATTGTCTCGATCACGATCGATTGTTCCTCAGCGGAAAGTGGCGCGGACGCGAGTTCGCGGAGGACCTCGAGACAGTCGCGAGCGATCGGATAGGGAACCTCGAGCGTGCGCCAGAGCAACTCAAGATGCGGCGACTGCGGGACGAACGGACGCCTGCGGCCGAAGATCGGAGGCCCGTTGAATATCTGGCTTGGCCCATACCAGCGACCGTTGGTGAAGATCAGGCCACGCGCGCGCTGACGGCCTGCAAACCGCGCCCGCAGAGCGGAGATCGTAAGATCGTCAACAGGGCGGCGAAGGGAACGCCGATCCCCAGGTGGACATGCGAGCGCGAGCAATCGATACGCGGTCTTTATCTCCGTCTGCGCCCTCTTTCCAGGCGCGCCTTTATCCCGCAGTTGCTCGAGCCGCTCAACAACGCTCGACGCAGCCGGTCCACGGCGGATACGGAGTGCCGTGAGCGCAGGACTGCGGAGGATGTAGTCGTCGATCGGCATGAGGTACGCACTCTTTTTGGCGCCGACGCTCAGCTTGTTCTGCTCCGTGGGGAGATGCAGATCAGCTGGCGCGCGTAAACCTCCGGTAGCGCTCGGTAGCCAAGGTTGAGTCGCCACACGAGCAAGCCACGTTGCGGTAACCTCGCCCTCTACTCGCCAGCCCTCATAGGCCAAGGCCGCCTTCGCAGTCACGCGATGGGCAAACTGGCGCTCCCAACCTCGCGCGAGTACTCCCAGTAGCGCGGCGGCACGCCGCCGCCGCTGTCCCGCCCGATCTTGTTGTATGTCTTTAATTACTGACTGCAGATCAGGAGATATGTGATCTCCAATAAGGTGGCTCGTGGGGCCGAGCGCTCGGAGCTCGATTGCCTGGATGTCGGGAAGGTCCAAGATCTCGATAGGGCTACCGACACGGTGGTCGCGGGTGTAGCGCCGCTGCTCGTTTAGCGGAGGTATCAGGCGCGGGAAGGTCATTGCACCCAGCCGTGAAAGGAAGCGCTGTGAGCCCAGCTCGCGCCGGCTGGAACGCTTCAGGAGGCGTGCGTAATCTGGCGACATCCACCTGATCCGTGGCGCTTTGCTGGCAGCCTTCGCGAAGCTGGCTGTCTCCCTGTCGATCTGCGTCGGTAAGTAGGCCTCCGCAGGGGACACCCAGCAGTCCTCCCGTTTGCCGTTGTGGTTGTACTGAAAGCCACGAAGTTCGATCGAAGCACCAATTTTTGGCCCGAGAGTGTTCTGGTCCTCGTCGGGCAAGTGCTCGAACGCATCGCGAAGCGTTAGCAAAGCACGGTCGTCGAGTTGCACTGTGTCGCCGCTATTCCGAGCCAGAAGGGTGAGCGCTTCGTGATCGGACTCGTACGCATCGACGAGGAGTTTCGCGTTCTCGAGCGCTGTGCGCACCGAGCACGCAGCAGCGTCCTGTACGAGGTAAGCTTGGTGGATCGGCAATGCGAGTCCGAGCTTCGATGCAAGACTTCCTTGCTCCTCTCGAACGACGAGTGACCGCGGCTCACGACTAGCCGGAGGCGTGATGCGCTCGCCGTCGGCAAGCAAAACACTTGCTCGTTCGCAGAACTCCTCGAACAATTTCGCATCGATCGCCGCGTGAGCGAAGTCGATGAACCATCGCGCTTCTCGTGCACCAAGCTCCTTGTCGTTTTGGTCGAAAAGGCTGAGGGCTTGGTCGACGCCGAGCTTGTGTGATTGGCCGAGTTCGTCCAGGACGCGACGCCAGCGCCCGGCGCGATCCCGATACGCGGGGATGACGGCGGCGAGGCCAGGTGCAAGCCTTTCCTGGTCATCCGTTGTAAGAACCCGATCTAGACTCCTTTCCTCGAAAGCGATCTCATCGAGCTTCTTCCGGTCCTCGCCGCAGACGATTCTCAGATCCTGGCACAGTCGCTTCTGGGCAACCGCAATCACATCGTCGGTGTATCGCTCCCGCAACCATGCGCCAATTCCCTCAGGAACATCCTCCTGCAGAGGCACGGCCGCCCAGCCATTCGAGGTTTTGCGCCGGAATGTGTCGAGCGCTGATGCGGCTAAGAGATCGCCTAGCTCGAAGAAGCGATGTCTGTTCCACATATTCTCATGCAGCGTGGAGCGTGCCGTATCAGGGTCGAACTGCGCGTTGAGGCCAACAGGAAGTTTGCATGCGACCGGTAACGGCAACCGGTCGAACAGTAATCCATGCTCCACCCGAGACGGGAGTGCGATACCTAGGATCGTGCTTGGACCAGTTGCCTTGTGGTTGCGCCGATCGTCACTTTTTAGTGGGAACTCGACCATGTAACGGGTGTACCGCTGCCCGCGGCTCGGGTCAGCGAGGACAACGCGCTCCGCGTCTAGTGTCTGATCGAGAACGGTGAGACTGACAGTTTCTCGTTCGCGTTCGCGCAGGCGGTGCTCGATCGTAGTCTCGCCACCGTTGATGTCTGCGAAAAGCAGACACCTGATGCTGCGGAGAAAGACGAGGGCCTGCGTTCCGAGCTCGGCAACGAACTGCCGCAGCATCTCGATTTCAACCTCACCCCGAAGGGGAACGAGGAGCATCGTATCGCGGCGATTTGCGTCGTAGAAGCCGGGAATCGACGGTTCCGGCTCTATGACGGACGGTATCTCGTCCATCTGGAAGTGATACGGGTGGCAGTGCGCGGCAATCGGCCCGCCGAGCGCGCGGAGAGTCTTCTGCCCGATCCCGAAACGTCCGGAAAGCGTCGGATCATCCGCCTTTGTGCTCACCCACGGCAGCACCATCGCGCCGACATGACGTAAAGAGATCGGGTCGCCGTCATGTACTACAAGTAGTTCGTGGTGCCGATCCCTACTGCGTATTCCGATTCGGAGTTCGGTCGCCCCGAGGTCGTCGCCATTCTGGAGCGACTCGAGGATGCCTTGGAAGGGCCGTGCACTTAGGCTCTCGGCACCGCGTTCTGATCCACGACGACTGGCCTGGAAGAGGGCTGGCTGCGTTTCGATCAGCTCCCCGAGGCGTTTGACAGCAGCGGCTGCGAACTCGACCGATACGCGCTCGTCGAGGTCGTGGACCTCCGGCCATTCATAAACGAGGCGCTGCGCCGCGGTCTTTCCCAGGTCGGCGTCCGATTGTCGGGATTCGATAGCCATGTTTGATCCGGCGAGGCAAGGCATTACCTTAAGAGCCATGCACTCCCAATTTGGAACTATGCATTCGCGATGGTCAAACTGCGAAAAATCTTGTCAA
>JBGTBX010000400.1:0-39525 GCA_041749115.1 Gemmatimonadaceae bacterium | reverse complement strand
GATGGCGACACGTTGGAGCTTCGAGCCGGATTTGTTCGACGGATGATCGGGCGCCGTGCATTTGCCATGTATGCGTTCAATGGCCAGGTACCAGGGCCGATGATTCGCGTCATGAAAGGCGCCACCGTGATCGTTCGATTCCACAATGGCATCGACCTTCCCAGTACCGTGCATTGGCACGGACTCCGTCATGCCTACCGTGACGATGGCGTTCCGGGGCTCACCCAGTTGGAAGTGGTGCCGGGGAAGTCGTACACATACCGGGTCCATTTCCCCGACGAGGGTGTGTACTGGTACCACCCGCATGTCCGCGAAGACATTGAACAATCGATGGGTCTCTACGGAAACATGCTGGTGGATTCACCTGAGCCGAACTACTACTCACCAGTGAACCGCGAACAGTCACTGGTGTTCAGCGACCTCATGTCACAGGGTGATTCGCTCATTCCATTTGGCAAAGAGGGGCCGGACTTCGCGCTGAGTGGCCGGGTAGGCAACGTGCTTCTTGTCAACAATGAGACGCTGCATCGCCTGGTGGTCGGACAGGGAGAAGTGGTTCGATTCTATCTCACCAACGTCTCGAACTCGCGCACCTGGAACCTGTCCTTTGGGGGGGCGGCGACCAAGGTGGTAGCCTCTGATATGAGTCGGTTCGAGCGCGAGGAACTGGTTGAGAGCGTCGTGATGGCTCCAGCTGAACGATACGTGGTTGAGGTGCGGTTCGACCGCCCGGGCCGCTACGCGATCATGAACCAGGTGCAGGGGATCAACCACGTGAAGGGAGAGTTCGAGCCAGTCGTGGATACCGTAGGCATCGTGACGGTGGGACAATCACCGGCGCGGCCGGACTATCGCAGGTCGTTCGATCTGTTGCGGAAGAACGCAGCCGTGTCGCGGGATATTGAGCCCTACCGCAAGGAGTTTGACCGACCACCTGACAAAACGCTGGCACTCACGTTGGAGGTCGCCGGACTTCCACTCGCGACCGTCCAGTTCATGACCGTGGACACGGCGTACTTCGCCCCGATCGAGTGGGTCGATGGAATGCCTGACATGAACTGGCTATCCACGAGTAAGCAGGTGCGTTGGATTCTGCGGGATCTGGCCACGGGTCGCGAGAACATGGACATTAATTGGCACGTCCCGGTCGGAACCATCGTAAAACTCCGGGTGGTCAACGACCCGAAATCGTTCCACCCGATGCAGCATCCCATTCATCTGCACGGACAGCGGATGTTGGTGGTGTCGCGCGATGGGGTGCGCACGCCGAATCTGGTCTGGAAAGATACTGTGCTCATTCCCGTGGGTTCGACGGTCGATCTGCTGATCGACGCGTCAAATCCCGGTCCCTGGATGTTGCATTGCCACATCGCCGAGCATATGGGCGCAGGAATGATGGCCGTGATGCATGTAGACGCACCTCGTTAAGCTGGATCAGCCGCACGGGGTGCCATGTCTCGTGCCCCTCCCCCCCCGTACTTTAGAAGAACGTCGAGAGCGTCAGCACGACGTTCCGTCCTGCCTCGGGCCTGAAAAAGCCCGCGTTGGCGACCTCTGCATACAGACGATCGGTAAGATTGTTAATCTGAAGACTCACGTCTGTAGCAGATCTCCCTCCGACGGCCAGGGGCAGCCGTGCACCTGCGCGGACGGATTGCACGACAAACGCTGGAAGCACGTCACCCACCGGGCTGACCCCGGCGACAATATCGCGCTGGTCTCCGTTTCTGCGCACGTTGTATTCAGCCCACCAGCGGCCCGCTGTCTCCCGCCATCCGAGCAATACGTTCGCCTTACTGCTGAACACATCCCCGACAGGTAGCGTGGGATCGTTCACGTTCCTGCTCAGCAATCGGGACCAATTCGCGCTGGTATGCCAGCCCTCGCCCAGGATCACTGCGACCGACGCTTCTGCACCGCGCACGCGAAGTGACGCCACGTTTACGTTCGTGAAGCGAGGGAGCCTGCCCACGGAATCACCGGCAAAGTTGATCTGTACGCCATCCCTGATCTGATTCTGAAACACAAACAGTTCAGCGCTGACGCGCCCCGTTCTGAGTTTCCCTCCCAGATCAATGTTCAGACTGCGTTCTGGCTTCAGATCCGGCGTGGCGCTCTGATACGCTGAACCCTCAGGCGTTGGACCGTCGAAATACCGTTCGACGAGGTTGGGAGCACGAAAGCCGCGGCCCACGGTGGCGACGAGATTGAACTGTTCTGTAGCGCGGAGGAGCGCGTTGACTGAGTAGACTCCACTGCCCACACTCGCCGACGGCAGGCTGACTGCCGCTCCGGCGGCGGCGCGTGGCTCCGACTGCGTATCCTGATACCGTCCGCCGACGATGAGCGAGAGTCGATCGTGCAGACGTACATCATTCTGGATGAAAAGACCCGCCGATCCGAGCGTCGCGTTAGGCACCTGGGTGCGGAGGCTGACGTTAGGACGTGGCGGCCCGAATCCTACCACGGTTGTAACCGACGAGTCGCGCCCGCGTGCATCATCCCGGAAATAATCTGCACCATAAACAATCGTGTTGTGGGCGAGCACCTTCGTGAACTCTGCCCGAAAACCAACGGTGCTCACGTCCGTGCGGTTTCTCGTTCGCACATCAACACCCGCGCCAGGTGGAGTTCCGGGCCCGAATGGCACAAAGATATTCTGGGCCAGATCCCGACCGTTTTGCTGGCCATACACGGAGATGCTCAGCCGATCGGCGACGCTGGTTGACAAGGACGAGACGTCGAAACCCGCACGCAGGCGCGACACGTTTTGCGTGGGATACAGAATCTGCACACGGGCGCTGCCGGGGTCGATCGCATCCGGTTCCACGAGACCGAATCCCGCATCGTCGGCCGCGTACCGTTCGCCACGGAGATATGCGCCGAAGCGTGGTGAAGACCGCCACCCCAGATAACCGCTCACGTTGTTGTCCTGAACTCCCGACGCAATCACCGTGGTGCGGTCCTTGAGCACTGCGTCACCATACCTTCCTGCGGGCGCCGAATAGTTGCCGACCTCGCGCAGCGAACCGGTCAGCTGCAGCGAAAGCCCACCCGAGTGCGCTCCCAGCTGAATGTCTCCGCGGTTACTGGACCCGGCATCACCATACCGGTATCCGACGCGACCATTTATGACCGGCGTCTCCGCGCGTCCCCGAGGTGCCGCCGTAATCAGATTAACGACTCCGCCGATGGCGTCGCTGCCATACAAGACCGACGCGGGCCCGCGCACCACTTCAACGCGGTCGAGACTGGTGATGTCCACCAGCGCCGGAATTTCGCCGAAATCCTGCTGTCGGCGGGTGTTGCCGAGTCGAAGGCCGTCCATGAGGATCAGAATACGCTGTCCGCGCTGGCCGCGGATGGACGGACGCAGCTGATTGGCACCGACTCCGATCACATCAAGACCAGGAGCATCGCGAAAGAGGTCCACTACCGACGCAGGTGAGCGTCGAGCCAGCGTAGCTGAATCGAACACACTGAGCGGTGAGGCGGTCTGAAAGACGTCCTTTGGCGCTCGCGTCGCCGTGACAGCGATGGTGGTGAGGAGCGGTGGGATAACCACTGAATCGCGCGTGGCCTGCGCGGGTGTGGTGGCGAAGGGAATCAAGGGCGCGAGCGTGACCATCGCGCGAATCATGGAGGAGGCAGAGAAACGCATCAAAACAACCTGCGCCAGCGAACCTGCGCGCTCTATTGTGGATACTACGTAGTGCCGTCACGCAATGGACTCCGGTCCGACCTCGTCTACTCCGGAGCCCTCGACTGGATGCCGTGTTCCAGGCAGTAGCGCGTCAACGCTGCGACGTTCCGTATGCCGAGCTTCTTGGACAACGAGTCACGGTGCGCTTCGACGGTGCGCACGGCAATTGCGAGCTCGGCGGCGATTTCCTTGTTGGAAAGCCCTGCGGCGATCGACGCCAGTACTTCCTTTTCGCGTGGCGTCAGAACGGAGGGCGGTGGCGTGGGCGGTAGCGAGGAGTCGCGCCGCTCGAACGATTCGCGGAGTGCAGAGGCGACGTGTCGCGCGACCTGTGGTGAGAAAAAGGCATCGCCGCGGTGCACCGATTCCACGGCGGCGCGCAGTTCCGTAGGTGTCGAGTCCTTGCGGAGGTAGCCGTGCGCTCCCACGCGCACGGCCTCGGTGACGTACTCCCGATCGTCGTGCACGCTTAACATCAGGATACGCGTGTCAGGTGAGACCTGCAGCACCTGCGGCACAACGCGAAGACCCGACTCTCCGGGCATGGTAATGTCGAGAAGCAGCACGTCGGGCTGGTGATCTTTGCATTGAGCAATGGCATCGTCACCATTCGACCCTTCGGCGAGGATCTGGAACCGGACAGCATCGTCGAGCACCACGCGAACTCCCTCGCGCACGATCGCGTGGTCGTCCACGATCACAAGTCGGATCGGCGACGTCATCGGTTCGTGCTCCTGTGAACAAGCGGGACGCGCAGTCGCAGGGATACCCCCTGGCCTGGCGTACTCGTTATGCGCACGTCTCCGCCAACAGCCGCCGCCCGCTCCTGCATTCCGGCCAGACCCATGCGTGTTGCCACTGCAGCTTGATAGGCCGGGCTGTCGGTATCGAATCCCGGGCCTTCGTCCCGCACGATGAGCTGCAGAGTATCCTCTGAGACAGCGACGCCGATCGTCACAGCCGCATCACCTGCGTGGCGTGTCACGTTGGCCAACCCTTCCTGAAGTGCGCGGTAAAACACCACGTCGGCGTCGAGTGGCAGTGCGGGAAGGGAATCGGGTGCGTTAAACTGTACTGATGAGCCATGTTGTGCCGCAAAGTTCGCAACCAGTGATCGCAGAGCAGGCAGCAGCCCCAGATCGTCGAGCAACGACGGTCTCAGATCGTCAGTCAGACTCCGCAGGCGCGCCATGCCGTCGTCCACGAGCAACAACGATCGATCCACCTGCGACCGAACCGGAGTGTCAACCAGTTCGGCTATGGAACCAAGTCTCAATTTGAGGGCGGCGAACACCTGGGCAGTTTCGTCGTGCAGGGCAAGCGATAGTCGGCGCCGCTCTCCTTCGTGCTGCCGTACCATCTTTCGCGACAGGAGCTCCAGTTCTTCAGTGCGCGCCCGCAGACGCTCGGTCAATTCACTGTTGATAAGCAGCAGGATACCCGCTCCCACGCAGAGCGTAAAGAGGGAATCAAGGTAGTATCCCCACGGCGTCCACACGCCACGCGCCCGCAGCAGGGGATAGTCAAGGTGGTGTATGGCCCAAAGCAGGAACGTGACCGCGAGCACGGTGGTCCCACCGGTGTTCGATCTGCGTCGGTGACGCCAGAAGACCACTCCTGTGACGGCGGTGGCTACGGAAAGAAAAGCGACAGCCGGAGCAGCCGCGAGCAGAAAATTCTGGAGGCGATAAATGGCGATGTACGACCAGATCGGAGGAAACGCGATCAGCACCAGATACCGCGGCTTCCAGCGCGCCTGACGCGCGAACACCGCCGCTGTCCAGAGCAATGCCAGTGCGCTCCATCCAGTGATAACCTGATGCCAGTACAGCAGAACAGGCCGGGTGGTCGCGATGAACAACATGATGGCTGCCAAGCGGGCGAGATATGCTCCCCAAGCGACGGCGCACCACCCGAACCAGGCTCGGCCCGTTCGCACCCACAAGCCAACGCACAAAGCCAGCACCATCAGCGTGATGGTGGCCTGAAGCAGCGCCGCCTCCAGTTCAACGAGTGGGGTCGGCATCACGCCGTCAGGCTCGAGCGCATTGCATGTGCGGTCCGCGCTACGCCGGCGACGGCTGGTGCGCCGAGGCACCTGCGAGCGCCGATTGCGAACACGCTGGAGTCTCTCGCGAGCTTCCCGTGAGTTCGTGTCCCGAAATTCCGCGGAGCAGAGCCTGGCATTCCTGAAACTAGTGGTTGGAGATACGGTTCATGCAGCCCGGCCGATTTCGCACGCGCGAGACCCGTAGCGGTTGGGCATCCGCGAAGCAGACTCGCCGATGCGGGGTCGCAGGGCGTAACTTGAAGCACCCGTCACGAGAGGAAGTGGTATGCAGAAGTCCGTGGATCGTTCACCGCCTGAGGTCAGCGGTGCAGGACAGGCTTTCGCTGTCTTTACCTCTATATGCCTTGCATCGCTCCTGGCGCCGGCGCACAGTGCGAGCGCGCAGGTACCTGCATTTCGCCACGGCGGCGAATCCACGATCAGCACTGCCGTCAGTTTTACGACCGCGCTGGCTGATTTCGACCGCAACGGCTTTGTTGACGTGTTCGTGGGGATGAACGGACAGCCTAATAAACTTTTCATCAATGAGAGCGGCAGGCTTCGCGACGTTGCCGTCGAGCGAGGTGTCGCGGACAGCCGTCCCACCCGGGCCGCAGCATGGGGAGATTTTGACAACGATGGACTGCCTGATCTCCTCGTGGGTTTTGCCCCAGGTGATGGGTCGGTGCTGAAGTTGTACCGCAACGTTGGACAGCGCTTTACCGACGTGACGGAAGCGTCGGGGCTGTCACGTGACAAGGGAGCAGTGAGGCAGCCGGTGTTCGTAGATATTGATGGTGATGGAAACTTGGAATTGTTTATCGCATTTCGCGACGGACCCAATGCACTGTTCCGACAGGTCAACGGAAAATTTGTTGACGTCGCATCGTCGTTAGGTCTCGCTGATGCGCGCAAAACTGTAGGCGCAGTGTGGTTCGATTTTGATGAAGACGGCGATCTGGATCTCTACACGGCGAACATGGACGGCGACGCCAACGCCCTGTTCCGCAACGATGGCGCACGTTTTGTTGACGTCGCTGAGGTGCACGGTGTAGCCTGGGGCGGCCGCGCTCCCGCTGACAAGACGAACGGAACGGTGCGTCCGTGTGTTGCCGACGTGAACGGCGATGGTCGTCTCGATCTGTTCACTGCCAACTATGGTCCGATGGGACTTTTTCTGAATACCGGGAAGGGCAACTTTCGCGATGTATCGAACGAATGGGGTGTGGCGATTGACGGTCGCTATGACTCGTGCGCCTTCGCCGACATGGACAACGACGGTGTACTCGACCTGTACGTGAATGGCACTGTTACCGGTGGCACCAGCTATCGCGACTACTTGTTCAAAGGAAGAGGCGATCGTTTCGAAGACGTGACGCCGGATAGCATCAAGGCCCAGGAGGGTGACCACGGCGTTCAGTGGGCGGACATCGATCGCGATGGCAACGTCGACCTGCTGCTGAACGGATCAGCAGTCACGGGTATGCAAATGTACTGGCGCAACACGGGAGGACAGTCCGCGGGAAGGAGCCTTCAGGTGAACGTGGAGAGGGTTGGAGGTGCCGCCGGCGCTGAGTTGCGCGTGTACCGCGCTGGCACGCGCACGCTCCTTGCCACGCGGGTAGTCGATAGCGGCTCAGGATATGACGCGCAGAACGGATCGTACGTTCATCTGGGTGTGCCAGTGCGTGATACCAGAGTTGATGTCGAAGTAATATTGCCGCGCCGCGGACAGCGCACGCCGGTCGTACGGAGAGGTGTTGCGACACACCTCAGCGAACCGGCAACAAGCGCCCAGGGGAGCAATCGCGCGCCGCAGCCGGTTGTTACCATGAATCTGCCACGCTGACCGCTACGTGTGGCCGCCCCGCCGCGTTCCACTCGGGCTCGCGCTGTCTCAGGCCGTCGCAGCCAGTGCTACCTCAGTGCCACATGACCAACGGTGTGCTGGCTGAGACTCCGATGGCCAAATGAGCCGGACCTCTCTGCTGAACACTCTGCAGCAGCTGACAACAGTGCGACTAGAACGTCTTGCCCGCGAAGCGCAGCGGGCTCAGGACGATGTGCGTGCCGCGCCCGCCTGGGTGCGTCAGCAAGTGGACGATAAACTGCTGAAGGCGGTGGCATACGCACGCACCCCAACGGCAAAGATTGACACCCGTTCGCGGGAACCGTATCTGGATCATTGCTGGCTGGCAAGGGGCCAACCGACTGACATTCACCAGGAGTGTTAATCTGTACGGGATCGGCGGATCGCTTCGAGGGATTCAATATCAGCAAGATCCTGTAATCTGCCGGTGCGCTTGGACGCGATGAGGTCGTTGAGTGACAGCGTCGGTACGCGAACACCTTCGACGTCAAAAAATCGCAGACTCTTGCTCGCATCCTGCCATGTAACGTTCCAGGCACGCGTCAGAATATCAACGTTCGGCGTGTCTCCGACCATCGTCACAGGTTGCGTCGCCACGTCGCTCGCCGTCAGTTGAGCGGCGAACCCGAAGCCAAGCGCGCTGAGGGCCTTGAGGACCCGCGCGGCGTTGTCCACCGTCGGTTCGATAAGGATGTCCACGTCACGTGTTGCCCGCGAACTGCCCCAGAGTTGCATCGCCGTGGCACCGGCCACAGCATAGCTCGCGCCTGTTGCGTTAAGCAGAGCACAGACGCGGGCGACACGCGTGTGGTACTCGGTCATCGCAAAGTGTCCCGTTGCTGTTTCCAGTCCAGAAAATCGTCATAGGACTTGAATGCTCTCGGACCGGTGGCGCGCGATGGGAAAAGAAGCTCGCTCAGGCGCAGGGTTTCCTCTGCCTCGAGTACACGCTGCTCCGGCATGAGGGCCAGGTCGCTGAAGAGCTGCATCCGCCGCGACGGGCCAAGCTCGGCGTTTTCGGGCCCAGCCTCACTTGCGACATATCGCCGGATGGCTTCCGCGACCACCCAGCTTCGTGATCGATCAAGCCGTTCGGCGAGCAAATCAGCCGCAACCAGGTCTTCAGGCGGCAGCGTTATCGCTATTCTCGCATACAATGTTCTTTTCGGCATGGTCAGTAATACTGAGTATGACTGCATGACGCAAGTCCCCGGGGACGCCACCCGGACTCGCCCCGGCCCGCGTTTGGTCTGTTATAGGTGGAGCTGACACAAGCAATCCACAGCGCGCTTTCGGGTCCGTCCCCGTACCGTTGCACGACGCTCGCGGCTCTGCCCACGTCGTGCCTGACAGTGGAGACGAATGTGAGATCTGGCGCATTAGCTTCCGGAACCATGCGTCTCGCCATCCTTTCTGACATTCACGGCAATCTCGTGGCGCTTGAGGCTGTGCTCGCTGATCTGCGCCAGCGCTCGCCAGATGGGATGATTAATCTGGGAGATTGCGCCACCGCTCCGTTGTGGCCGAAAGAAACGCTGGAGCTGCTTCACACGATGGACATGCCGACCGTGCGGGGCAACCACGATCGTTGGCTTACCGAGGGCACCGACGCGCAGTTTAGTGCAAGCGAACGCTTTACCCGTGACGCGCTGAGCCAGGCTCAAATCTCCGCACTGCACGCACTGCCCCCGGTGCTCCATTTCGAGAGCGATATCACCGCCGTACATGGAACCGCGAGCAAAGACACCGAGCCACTTCTGGAAACTCCCACGGACGGACGCCTTGCGCCGGTAGCTGAGCCGTTACTCACCGCTCGGCTTGGCGATGCTCCTGAGGGGCTCGTGCTATGCGGGCATTCCCATCTGCAGCGCGTCGTACAGGGGAGTGGCAACCGCACGGTTGTGAATCCCGGGAGTGTGGGCTGCCCCCGATACGCGGACAATCCGGAACCATGGCTCGCGGAGCCCAGCTCACCACACGCGCGCTACGCAATCGCGACTCGCGTGAAGCAAGCCTGGAGTATTGAGCTGTTCGCGTTGGTGTACGACTGGCACCTGGTGGTAGCCCGCGCTCGCGCAGTTGGGCGCGAGGATTGGGGCCGTGCGTTTCTTGGGCAGGCTCGGCCACCTGCGGCCGAGAGCATGTAGCGGAAGAGTATTGTATTAAGCTACGGTCCGGGTCACCAGTGATGAATGCACAGACGCGCGATGTACCAGCTTGGGCAATTGAGGCATTGAGTGTCGGCGAAGTCGTCTATTTAACGGTTGCCCTGCGCCCATCAGCCGCGAGAGCTTCGTGTGTGGACTACCGTCACCACAAACGCGCCGCTCAATCAGATTGCGGGCATATGTCGTCAGTGCGTGGGAAGGTCGCGATCCTCACACGAGCTTCAACGCTCGCCCCACCTTTTTGAAAGCCCGTACCGCCTCGTCGATATCTGCGCGCGTATGTGACGCCGACAATTGACAACGTACCCGCGCTGTCCCATGCGGAACCACCGGGAATCCAAAGCCGGTCACGAACACCCCTTCATCAAGCAACATCTCACTCATCCTGATCGCATCAGCGGTCTCGCCTATGATGATCGGAACGATGGGCGTGTCGCCCGGAATGGGTTTGAAGCCGGCCTCAGTAATCTGTTCGCGAAAATAGACCTGGTTCGTACGCAATGTTTCCACACGCGCCGGATTGGCTTCGATAAATTCCACAGCGGCGAGCGCACTTGCGGCCACGGTCGGCGGTAACGCGTTCGAAAACAGCTGCGGACGCGACCGCTGAATCAACATGTCGCACAGCGCCGCGCTCCCGGCCACAAACCCTCCGGCTGCTCCGCCAACCGCCTTGCCTAACGTCGACGTAATCACATCCACCTCACCCAGCACACCGTGATACTCGGCGGTGCCCTTGCCGGTCTTGCCCAGAACGCCGGTCGCGTGAGAATCGTCCATCAATACAACCGCGTCGTGATCGCGGGCCACCTGCAGAATCTCGGGCAGTTTCGCGATGCTGCCTTCCATGGAGAACACGCCGTCGGTCCAGATCAGTCGGCGTCGCGCTCCCTTCTGGGCAGTTAGCTTCGCCACCAGGTCGTCCATATCCGAATGTTTGTAGACACCGGTGGTGCACTTGGTGATGCCTTTCGCCAAACGCATCGAATCAATAATGGACGCGTGGTTCAATTCGTCGGAGACGATAAAATCTCCTTCCTGAACCACTGTCGCCGTCAGCCCTTCGTTGGCACTCCAGCAGGACACGTACGACATCGACGCTTCGGTGCCAACAAAACGCGCCAGTGCCGCTTCGAGCTCACGGTGAATGGTGAACGTGCCGCAGATAAATCGCACGCTGCCGGTGCCGGCCCCATACTTCGCCAGTCCGTCGTGACCAGCCTGCACCACACTCGGCTCGTTGCACAAGCCGAGGTAGTTGTTGGACGACAGGATGAGCACTTCGCCGCGTCCTTCCATGTGAACACGGGCCGCTTGCGGCGATTCGATGTGGTTGAGGCGCTTGTAGACTTTGTCAGCCTTCAGCTGGTCGAGGCCACTCTGCAGTTCAGCGGTGAAGCGTGCGTTCAGCATTGGTTCGATACTCCGTACAGGTGTTGAGCTACGGCCGAGTCGGGTTAAAGGAAGGAAGAGGTCCAGTAGCTGCCAACTTCACTCCACGCGCCCGCGCTGCCCGCGCCTCGGCGCAACAATCAGGAAATTTCGAAGACGACCTTACCTGCTTCGCCGCTCTTGATGACGTGCATCGCATCCTCAAAACCTTCGAGCGGGAAGCGATGGGTGATTACCGGCGTCGGATCGAAGCGCTCGGATCGCAGGAATTGTGACATCTGGATCCACGTTTCATACATTCGGCGCCCGATGACGCCATAAATCGTAATTCCTTTGAAGATGATCTCGGTCGCGAGGTCGATCTCCATCGGTTTCGATGGTATGCCGAGCATCTGCACGCGACCACCGAGGCGCACTTCGCGGAAGGCCTGATGAATGGCCGCAGGTACGCCGCTCATTTCGAGCACGACGTCTACGCCAAGCCCTTCGGTGACCTTCTTTACGACGTCGCCTACCTGATCCGGGGTAACCGCATCGTGCGCCCCCATCTTTTTCGCCAGTTCAAGACGGCGCAGATTAATGTCTGACGCGATCACGCGTGATGCGCCTGCTGCGACACATATTCCCACAGCGAAGATGCCGATTGGGCCGCAACCGGTAACGAGCACGGTGGAGCCGGGGATTTCAGTTCCTTCGAGCGCCGTATGAAAGGCATTGCCCATGGGATCATGGATGCCGCCGATCTCGTACGTGGTGGCGTCGTCAAGGTGCCACACGTTCGTTGCGGGCATCGCGATGTACTCCGCAAAACACCCGTCACGATCGACACCGATAATTTTTGTCTGCGGGCAGACGTGAGAGTTCCCGGTGCGACACATGTGACAGCGGCCGCACACGATGTGGCCTTCAGCGGTCACGCGATCACCAATGTGGACGTCGGTCACCAATGAACCAACTTGTTCCACATCACCGGCAAACTCGTGACCGACAACAAAGGGAGGTGTGCAGCGACCACTCGCCCACGCGTCCCACTCATAGATGTGAACATCGGTCCCGCACACGCCTGCACGACGCACCTTGATCAAGACTTCATCATCACGAATATTCGGAACCGGGACGTCGGCGAGCACAAATCCTGCGGCCGCCTTCTGCTTAACGAGAGCCCTCATTGAATCATCAGTTGGATAAAATCGTTGGGTGCGACGGCTGGTCAGAGCACGTTGGCAATCTGGCCGCCGTCGATCTGTATGGCGGTGCCGGTGACGAACGACGCGCGCTCGCTGGCCAGGAACGCGACAACAGCGGCAAATTCACGCGGGTCACCGGATCGACCGACCGGGATGCCCGCGGAACGCGAAGCAAGAATTTCGGCGACGGGACGCTTCTCCCGCTCCGACCGCATCTCGGCGAGTTTGAGCGCCCGATCGGTGTCGAAGTGGCCGGGCATCACGGTGTTCACCAGCACATTGTCGGCCGCAACTTCGTTGGCGAGCGTTTTTGCGAAACCCAGCAATCCCGCGCGTGCCGTGTTCGAAAGCAATAAACCGGCGACGGGTTGTTTGGCTGCCATCGAGGTCAGAAACAACACGCGCCCCCACTTGCGGGAGCGCATATCAGGGACGCACGCATGGGCCAGCCGGATGGAGCTCATAAGATTCAGCTGCAACGCGGCCAGGTATTGCTCGTCCGTCGTTGTGTCGAACGTAGTAGACGGGGGCCCCCCGGCGTTTGCGACCAGAATATCGATGGGGCCGAGCTGCGACCGCGCGTCCTCCACTGCCCGCGTGATGTCAGCAGGAGAGGTGACGTCGGCCGTGATGGCCACAACGCGACTTCCGCTGCTTTTCGCGAGGTCGGCGGCTTCTTTGGCGAGCACGTCCGCGCGCCGCGCCACCATGGCCACGCTGGCTCCTTCGGCCGCGAGCTCACGTGAGATAGCCAGTCCGAGTCCTGATGAGGCGCCGGTGACGAGGGCGACCTTGTTTTTGAGTCCGAGATCCATGGCGCGAAAGGTACCGAGGGTTCGGGGTGTGTCTAGCGCCAGTCCCGGAGTGTCCGGCGCCCGGGCCGGCGCTGGAGGATGTGAATCGGAGGGAGGTCGCCCGACTATGTGGCCGCTGGAAGGTCGGGAGCGGCGAAACGGCGTCGTCGTCGCTGCCACAGCGCGAGCGGCACCCATAACCAAAGCAGCATCGCAACCCGTTCCCCCCACGTAAGCGTGCGCACGACATGCACTGCCAAAGCGGGCAACATCCCGAGTTGAGCGAGTCCCGCGTAGGTCTGCCCAAGTGAGGCACGCTCGACCACACCGACCGCGCTGCGATCCGTCCGCAGTGTGCGCAGGAGACGTCGATTGAGCTCAACCGCTGTTAAGCTGCGCCATCCGGGCATCTGCACTGTGGTCCATGCGGCGGCGGTGCTCCCCCATCCATGATTGTTGCTCGCGGCAACAAGAGGCACCTGCAACGTCTCAGCCAGTGCGAGGAGCAGCGCACGGTGCTCGCGCGCGAACCGCATCCCCCTCGGCGAAGCGTCCGTCAGCTCAATTGCCTCGATCGGCACGGACATTCGGTGCTCGCGGTCGAGACTGAAGGGCAGGGTGAGCAGCACCAGCGGGCGTTCAGTGGCGGCAATCTGCGTGAACGCCAGTGTGTCGAGATTACGGGCGTGTTGGAACAGATCGGGTGATCGAGGGAGTAATCCGAGTAGATTAATGTGAGCGCCAGGGATAACCGTTTCGATCCCGGGGAGGATTGTAAGCGGTCGTGTGGCGAATGAGGTACGGATCCCCGAAGGGTTGACCCGGAGCGACTGCGTGCCTCGCGACGAGTCGAGCGCAAATCTCTCCCACGCTCGGCTGTTCTGATGATCGGTGAGGTATGTGACGTTGAAGCCTGCCCCGGCATGCCATTCACCTAACGATTGTGTGGTCCACCACTTGCGACCGTCGTGTGACTCCTCTGTGTGGCTGTGGAGGTCGAACAGGAGCATATCCTCCGACGCAGCGACCAGAGGACGCATGGGGCGCGGAACGAGTGCTCCGATCGCGTACAGCCCAAGCAGCAGCAAAACACGTTTACCCAGTTGAAGGGCTGCGCGAGGTACCGCCTGTTGTCTGCGGACGACGCTGAGCAGTGCGAGACCCGCGAACAGTGCAAACACCGAGATCAGCACTCCGATGTGCTGCCGATCGGTGAGCAGCGTCAGTTCGTCCAGCAGCTTAGTGAACGGAATCAGAGCGAGGTAGGGTGCGGGGTCGCCCAGGGCCACGGTCTGAGAAGTGATCGCGCCGGTAAACTGTAAGGGGGCTACGGGAACGGCTGCTCCGCCGAGCACGAGTACCGAGCAGATTAACGGAATCCGGGGAATGTGTGCGATGCGTCGGAGCAGGGTATCGTCCCGGTGAGGTGAGTCAGCGCCCGATCCGCCGCACGCTAGTACCCGCCGTCAGGTGCGGCGAGATCGTGCGGGGGAGTCGAGCAGGTTGGGGCTCACGCGGAGTGTGTATGAGCCTCAAGGGCGGCCGAGCCGTCCGCTCCGCTTCCGTCCACGTCCCGGGTCACGTTCACGGCGCAGACCTTGAACTCCGGGATGTGTGCGTACGGATCGAGCGCCGGGTTCGTTAACAGATTGACAGCTGCTTCGCGGTAGTGCATGGGAACAAAGATCTGGCGATACGCCACACGATCCGAGAGGCGTACACTAATCCGTATCTCACCACGACGTGACGTAATCCGCACGGAATCGCCTTCGCCGACACCGAGCTCAATCGCGTCCCGGGGGTTCAGCTCAACAATTGGGGTCGGCTCGCGGGAGTCGAGCGCGACCGAACGGCGCGTCATCGTCCCGGTGTGCCAGTGATACATCTGTCGTCCCGTGTTCAGCAGGAACGGGTACTCGTCGTCGGGGAGTTCAGAGGGCGGGAGGAACTCCACCGGGTGAAACGTTCCTTTTCCATCGGCGCTTGGGAAGGTTTCGGCGAACAGGAAGTCCGTTCCCCCATGCTCGAAGTTGTCCACCGGGTACTGCAGCCCGCCGTTGCCATCCAGCCGCGCGTGTGACACGCCACGCCAGCTGGGCGTTACCTTCGCGATCTCGTCCATCACCTCGGCGGCATTGGCATGTGGTGTGTTCAGCCCGATGCGATTCGACAGCTCAATGATGATGTCGAGGTCGGCGCGAGCTTGCCCCGGAGGGTTCACGGCCTTCTTCGACAGCTGAATCCTCCGTTCCGTATTCACGAACGTGCCGTCCTTTTCGGCGAAAGAAGAGCCCGGCAGCACAACGTCCGCATAACGAGCGGTTTCTGTCAAAAAGAGATCCTGCACCGCGAGGAACTCGAGATCACGGAACCAATGTTCAGCGTGGGCGACCTCGGGGTCCGAGAGGATCGGATTCTCGCCCATGATGTACATCCCCTTCACCGGCGATGACTCGTCGACGATCTGCGTGACCTTGAGACCCACGGTGAGTGGAATGCGTTCATCGGGCACCCCCCACGTGGAGGCAAACATGTGCCGGATTTTGGGATCGGTCACCGGCTGATAGTCGGTATACACCATCGGTATGGCACCGACGTCCGATGCACCCTGCACGTTGTTCTGCCCCCGGATCGGGAGCATCGCGGCACCCCAGCGTCCGATCATCCCGGTCGCCATGATAAGATTCAGCAGCGCCGTGACGATATCTGTCCCTGTGGCGTGCTGCGTGAGCCCCATCGCCCAGAGTGTGCTCGATCGTGGACCCCGCGCATATCGCTCAGCTGCTTCGCGGATGAGTGCTGCCGGCACACCCGAGATATGTTCGGCGCGCTCGGGAGTGTATGGGGCGACTGCTTCGCGGACCGCGTCAAAATTGTTCGTGCGCCGCTCGATGAATCCCTTGTCCTCAATGCCGAGGGCGAGGATATGGTTGAGCATCCCGTTGAGCACTGCGACGTCCGTGCCAGGAAGCGTCTGCAGATGAATGTCGGCCCGGGCCGCGAGTTCGATCTTGCGGGGATCACAGACGATCATGTACGCGCCGCGTTTGATCGCGCGCTTGATAGCGGCGCCGAACACCGGATGCGACTCGGTGGTATTTGCGCCGAGCAAAAAGATCACATCGCTCTCGGTTTCCACTTCGCGCATCGAGCCGGACGCCGCGCTCGTGTTCATGGCGCGTTGCATGGCACTGACCGATGATGCGTGACAAAGCCGCGTGCAATGGTCCACGTTGTTGGTGCCGAGTCCGCCACGGAACATGCGTTGGAGCATGTAGTTGTCTTCGTTGGAGCACTTGGCACTCTGGAAGACCGCGAGTGATTCGGAGCCGCGCTCGTCGCGCAGGCGAACCAGTTCCTGTGCGGTGAGTTCCATCACTTCGTCCCATGTGGCTTCGCGAAACGGCTCGTACCAGGATGCCGGCGTCGCAACCCGATCACGCGGATCGCCTAACGAGTCCATGCCTGTCTGGTCGCGATTGAGCGGGTTGGTCTTCGGGCGCCGTTTGCCGGTTTTGCTTTCCTGCTGAATCAAGCCCCATGGTCCGCCGCGTCGATCCCAGTTGCTGGCGTTGTCATGATCCTTATCAAACACCCACTTGCCGTCGCGTTTCACCCATCCTCGGCGCATCAGCGGGACTTTGAGCCGGTCGCGATGCATGACGAAGTCGGTGCCGAAGCGGCCTTTGACGCAGGTAGAGCCCTGATTGGGTGTGTTTTCTTCGATCCAGGGTGAGCGAACGTGAATCACCTGTTCGTCGCGGACCTGCAGATCAATTTGGCAGCCCACACCACAATACGGACACACCGAGCGTACCGTGCGATCCGGCTCCGGCATCTCGTGAGAGCGCATTTTGTTCACCTGCTCGCCGTTCGCCGCGCGCACCGCCATCGGGATGATGTCGTGAATCGCGCCCGTGGGGCAGACGCGCACACACTCACCGCACCAGGTGCACCCCGCGTGTTCCGGGTTGCCATCGGCGCCTACGATAATCTGCGCGCTATCACCGCGGTATGCGACGTCGAGCACGCCGACCACCTGAATATCCTCGCATGCGCGCACGCAGCGTGTGCACAAAATGCACGTCGACATATCGTGCTGAATGATCGGGTCACCATCGCGTTCGTCGCCCGTGCGGAGCGGCAGTTCATTGCTTTTGGTTGTCGGCACATTGTATCGCCTGACCAGCATTTCGAACTCATTGCGATAGCCCTCGGCCGGAATCTCATCGACCGGGTAGCGCTCGAGCAGCATCGACAGCACTGCCTGGCGGCTCTTGACTGCGCCGAGTGATTCCGTGGTGACCACCATTCCCTCGGTGGCTTCGGTGGCGCAGGAGGCGACCAGTTTCGGGTTTCCTTCGACGCTGACCAGGCAGATGCGGCAGTTGCCGACCGTAGGGAGCTGCGGGTACCAGCACAGAGTTGGGACGTCGATCGCGAGCGAGCGCGCGGCGTCGAGGATGGTGGCCCCGGGCTTGGCGGCGACGGCGACGCCGTCGATAGTCAGGTTGGGCATATGGGCGTGGGTACGGCGGGTCGGAGTCTGAGGGTCGGCGGGACCCCTGTCTGCAATCATTATGGTGGAGGGAGCGCGGCCGTGCCAGCGTTGTGACGGGGAGGTGGATGCGGACCGCTTTGATTCCCGGATTGGGGCAGGCGTAAGGATGGCTGCGGGTGTGCCACGCCGACTGCTTTTCGGCGGTCAGGTGTGGGAGGCTGACCGCAGTGAGGAGGATCTGAAGGGAGCTAGATCTTCTTTATCGGCCCCGGATATTTCGCCACGGTGGCATCGGCGGTTACGAGGGTGATCCCTTCGGAGGTCGCCTGTGACACCAGCATCCGGTCAAACGGGTCCCGGTGGATTGGCGGCAGCGAGTCGATCCCGGCGGCGTGTGCGCCGCTTATGGCAAGCTCAGTGTAACCATTGTCAAGCAGTCCGCGCCGCAGAACCCGTGAGTCCACGCGGAAATCCGCGCGACCCAATGAACTCTTGATCGCGACCTCCCAGATACTCGCAGCGCTAAACAATAGGTCATTGCGTGGGTCAGACAGAAGTTTGCGGGCGGGTGCCGAAAGGCTGCGCGGTTGACCTGCCGCCCACAGGAGTACCTGCGTGTCGAGGAGCAGCTTCATTCATCTGTACTGAACAGGGCCTCGATCGCGCGACGCCCCATGCGGTCGAAATCCTTTGGTACCTTGATCTCTCCCTCAAAGAAGCCCAGTCGCTGACGCTCTTTGGGGGCATCGACCGCTGTCACCAGAGCCATCGGCTTGCCGGCCTTGGCGATGATGAATGACTCGCCCTTGGCGACACCCTCGACGAGTCGCGAGAGATGGGTCTTGGCTTCGTGGATGTTCACGATAATCATGAGGTATGGACTAAGTCTTGTGGACTAAGTCTAATGAATTCCTCGTCTGGAGCAATCCCCAAGTGGACTTCCGAGGACCAGCCCCTCGCACACCTCCGGAAAATCATCCAGAGTGCGGCGTTTTCCGACATCACAGGATCTCCTGTGTCACCGTCTCAGTGCACGCTGGTAGGCCCCGCGATTGGACTCACGGACGGGACCTCGGGCAGGAACCGGGCGCTGGGGTCACACCATGGCCGGGGCGGTTCCCTCTTGCCACCTGCGCTCGCTGTCAGATCAGACGAGATGGACCCGGGGCCTACGATGGCTCCGGCGAAATACCGCGCATTGAATGGCAGCTACGGCGCTTGCTACAGGCACCAGCAACGGCGCGATGCAGCTAGGGTGTTCGGATCAACATCTTCAGAATCCGATCGAGTTTCGGATACTCCGCATCCAGAAAGCGGTTCGACTCGCCATACAACCGTTTGGGATTGCCGAGCGGGGCGGGCGAGGCGGGCAGCTCGCCGTACCCTGCGTAGAGGCTGTCGGCTACTTCCATCCCCTGAATGATACGTCCAATCGGCGCGAAGCCGAGCGAGTCGAGGGTGGGACTGTCGCGCAGATTAATAAACACATGCGTCGTACGATCGGTCGGCTTGTACTGCGCAAACGTGACAGTGCCGCGCACGTTCTGCTCGCGTGAAGAATCAGCCCGAATCGTACGGCGACTCCAGAGTGCTGCGACCGCCGGATCACCGGCGATGCCGAACTGCGCGATGTACCAGGGGATCACCCTGTAAAAGCGCGAGTCGTCGTAGTAACCGGCGCGGGCAAGATTGTAAAATCGATCAACACCGGCCGGCGCCCACTCGCGTATCAGTTCAACAGTAAACGTGCCGCGGGAGCTTTCGACTTCAAGCTCCACCGTATCAGGCGCTTGCGTCTTCCAAAAGGCCCCAGCCGGATTGCGCAGCGCCGCGCGCTTCTGAACGGGGGTCAGCGCCGCTCGTACGCCGGAGGTGCCTTGCGCCATGCATGGCGTCGCGATGCACGTGAATAACATGACGAACCCGGCCCACGACCGATGTGCTGTGAAGTCCATGCCAGCCAACGTAACGGTCCTCTGCTGCCGTTCGCCAGCTGACCGTCCCTTCGTTCCCCCAGGTCGGGTGCGCCGCTTGTCAGCTCGCGTCCGCGAGATCCGCTGCGAGCAGCAGGCGAACGCGTACCCGGCGCACCGATGGCTCCACATCGAAACCGACGGTAACCCACGGAGACGCAGCTCGTGGTAGCAGCGGTGCAGGAAGCTCCACGTACCTCGCACACATCCTGCGCGGGTCACTGCAGGTGGCAAAGGTTGAACGCTGATAATCAAAGGGCTCCCCAGGCCAATCCCGACTGACGGACACCCGGCCATGCGACGGTGCGCGCACGATCACCGTGTTGCCACCCGCGACACCCACGCTGCCTTCTTCATCGACCGCCTCGACGGCGGCGGCGAGGAGCATTAATCCGTTCACGCCGTCCGGTACAATCGGGAAGGTCGACGGCAGCAACTGTACGCGATCGAGCACATTGTGAACTCGCAGCTCGGCGCGCATGCGTACGCGACCGGGGGAGAACTCTCCAATCCCCGAGCGAGTCACGTTGCGCACCTCGACGTCGAACGCGTCGTAGCCGACGAGCGACACGAAAGTACCGGCTGTCGGCGACAGGGTCGCGGCGACACCGCCGTCCGTTGTCGACGACGCGCCAACAATGATTGTGCGGCTTAACGATGCGAGTGCAGGCGAAAGGGATCCCGCAGCGGCCGTCTCACTGTCGACGACGCCTGCGACGTCACGACAGGAGGTGAACACAAGGAGGAAACAGGCCAGTTGTAACAATCGCATGGGCAAGGACACCGGGTCAGGGTTCCTCGATGACGCGGGCGGTGCGCGCGCGCAACCGATTGTCACAAGACTCGGCCTATTGTAACAACGGCGCGACGTCCTCGGCTGCCTTCGTGATGCACTCGTTGCGAGGCCGCTACGTGCAATCCGATGCGCGAGTGAAGGCGGGGGGACAATATTCTCCATCACTGCGCACGTGGATTAACGCATGCTGGCGCACGACGCAGTGAGACGTGAGACTTCTTCGTAGAGAGTGAATGTCCAAACGCAACGCAACAACGCGCCTCGGTCGAAGGCGTCCTGCGATTCCGCCTGCTGTTGGCCCAGCGGCGCAACCGCAGGTATATCGCTCTACGCCTCCCATGGTGATTCAGAGCAAGGTGTATCGGTTCCTGGAAGGGCGGGAGCACCAGTGGTTGGTGATGGAGTGGACTGGTGCGCACTGGGTACCGAGCCTGATGCCAGCTTATCGACTTCGGGACGCGGAAGCAGCATTGACGTCGCAGCTCCTGCTGCTTCGCATACCGCGATCGGATTGGCTCGGCACCGTGACACCCATGTGGCAACTCCCTCTCATCTGGCGACTCGACGGTCCGCCGCCCGGAACGTCGCGACTCGTCGAGTCGGAGCAGGCTCTCCAGTGAACGGCGTCGCATAGAGACAGCCTCGTTACGGGGATCGCACATCGGCCGTGACGAAGGTGATTCATGCTTCCTTTCCGTCACGCGCAGCGTATCGCAACAACCGACGCAGCAGCGAATCACATGAAGCACGGAGTGTCATGTACAAGGCGTTTCGAAGGGTACTGGGAGTCGTCCTGCTTAGTAGTGTTGCGGTGGCTGCAGCGTTTGGGCAGGACGCGACAGGGCGTATAGCGGGCCGAGTGGTCGACCCAGGTACGGGCAGTGGATTAAGTGGTGTACGGGTGGTAGTTGGGGATAGTGTCGCTGTTGCATTCACCGATCTGGACGGTCGCTATCGCTCAGGCCCACTTGCACCCGGCGCGTATCGCATTGTCGCACGCGGTCTTGGGCGCGCGTCAAAGACCTATGAGGGCGTCGTCGTAATTGCGGGACAAAGTACGCTCGTCAATTTCAGCCTGACCACGATCGCGCTCGCGCTGGAGCAAGTGAACATCACCGCCGCGCGTACTGATCGTGCGACGTCGGAAGCCGGGCTGCTGGGAGTACAGCAGCGTGCCGTGGCAGCGTCAGACGGCATCAGCGCGCAGCAGATTTCCCGAAGCCCCGATAGTGATGCCAGCGAGGCGGCAACACGAGTGTCCGGCGTCTCAATAGTGAGCAACAAGTTCGTCGTCGTGCGCGGACTCTCCGAGCGATACAGCAATACTCTATTGAATGGTGTGGAGGTACCGAGCCCCGAGCCGACGCGGAAGGTCGTCCCGCTGGATGTGTTCCCGGCCGCACTGCTGGACGCGATCGTTGTAACGAAGTCCGGTACCCCCGATAAGCCCGGCGACTTTACCGGGGGGTCCGTGGAGATCCGCACGAAGGAGTTTCCTGAGCAGTTTGTTGCCTCGTACAGTTTATCAATCGGCGCCAACAATACGGTGACCGGTCGGATGCTTGATCTCCCATCGTGGAAAGGGATTGATTATCTGGGGTTCGACGCGGCAAATCGGCGACATCCGCCCGCCCTGCCCAAGGAGGGGTTTCCGAACCCGAACGACCTTGAGCGCTATGCGGAGGGGGTACGAAACACCTGGGCACCTCCCGTGTCGCGTGCGACACCGAACATCGGGTTCAGTGGAAGCATCGGCAATCAGAACCAATTCGGCCGGGACGCACTCGGATATGTCGCGTCCGCGACCTATTCATTAAGAAACGAGTATCAGCCTGAGCGACTGTTCCAACTCGTACTCGACGCGACAAGCACACCGGTACGCGGATTTGTGTACGAAGATCGACGCCGAACGGTCGACCTTGGTGGAGTGTTGAACGCGTCCTACCGACGCGGGGCAAATCACAAATTCGGGATTAAGAACCTGTATACCAGAAACGCAGAAGAGCTCTACTCCACGAGTGAAGGATTCAATGATTTATTGAATGGCGATCTCCGCGGCTATCAGTACCAATATATCACACGCGATTTGTTGCAGAGCCAACTGTCCGGTGAGCACCTGATTCCAACACGTTTTCCGATTCGCGCGGAGTGGAAGGGAACGCTGAGTCGTTCTGAACGAGATGAACCCGACAATCGGCAGGTACCATACCAGCGGGGCGAGAACGATACGGAGTTCGGGCTCACCTTCAATTCGGACCTGTGGTTTCGCAAGCTGAATGACGAATCTCGCGCCGGGCAAGTCGATGTTTCCACCGTTCTGCCGTGGCTATCGAGTCGGGAGGTCACACTCAAGACCGGGGTGTCGGCACGACAAAAAGTGCGCGAGTTCGACGCCGTACTTGCTTCGTTTAATCCCGCTCAGCAGGTCGCACTGCCGAGCGGGCTGACAGCGCTGCCTCCGGAGCTCCTCTTCCAACCGGAGAACGTCGGAAAATATCTGGCCCTCGGTTTTCCTGGCCGGATAGCGCAGCCATACTCGGCGGACGATAATCTGTACGCATACTATGGCATGCTCGATATGCCGGTGACCGGATGGTTGCGGGTGGTCGGAGGTGTTCGTGTTGAAGATTGGCGCATGGATCTCTTTGACGGGGGGCGCGATCGCTTCGCATCAGACACTACTCTTCGCCCAAACATCCGTCGGAACAGCGATCTTCTTTGGTCGGCGAACGCAACCATCGCCCTGTCCGACCGGATGAACATCCGGCTCGCGGGGTTCAGAAGTCTGGCGCGTCCCGATACAAGAGAGTTATCGCAGGACGAGTACACGGATCTGGTCGGCTCGTGCGTGATCATTGGCAACAGCGCGCTGCAGCGAACGTCAGTCACCAACGCGGATGCGCGGTGGGAGTGGTATCCGGGACCAGGTGAGGTCGTCTCAATCAGTGGGTTTTTCAAGTACTTCGATGCGCCGATCTTCCGCGCGGTAACGTCGGATCAGACGTGCCGTTTCACGTTCAACAATGGCACGGAAGCGCAGAATATCGGAGCAGAGATCGATTTTCGGAAAGGGTTGGTGTTTCTCCCCGGTCGACTATCGAACCTCTCCATTTCGTTGAACGGGACCGTCGTACGTTCGCGTCTGCGGATTGATCCGCGCTTCGGCGTTTACCCGGACGATTTGCGTCTCGAAGACCAGTCGCCCTGGCTCGCAAACGTCGTTCTTTCGTATGACGGACGTCGTGTACAGGGGAACGTACTGTACAACGTGTTTGCCGACCGCATCTCGCGATACGGCCTGCAGGAACAGACGATACAGGGGCCCAACGTCATTGAGCGTGGTCGAGGCACACTCGACGCCAAAATTGAAACTCGTGTAGCCGGCGGCTGGATGCTGTCGCTGGCGGTGCGCAACCTCACAGACAACAGGGTTATCATGTTCCAGGATACGGATGTCGGCCGAGTGCAGACGGGTTTTTTGCGGCCGGGCCGGAGCATTACGCTGGGGATGGGTCATGCGCGTTGAGCGGATGTGGCGCCGTGCGCCGCAGTGGGCGGCCCTCGTAATGATTGTATTAATCAACGCATGTGTGAGTAACGACAGCCTTGAGGTTGGCGAGCCGGTTCCCGTTCCTTCGGGAGTGACCGCTGAAGCAGTCAGCGTGCGCGGTGTTCAGATTTCGTGGAAGACCGCCGGGGGCCCTCAGAACACCTTCGAATTGCAGCGCCGCAAGGACCTGACAGGGGAATTTGCCACGTTGGCTCGCAATCTTCCTGGCAATGCGGATCGTGTCGTCTTTTTCGATACCGACGTTACGGCCGACACGTACTACGGCTATCGCATAATTTCCCAGTCATCGGTCGGTGTCAGGTCCGCCGCCTCGAACATTGTCGGTGTGAAGACTCCTCCGCCGCCCACCATCATCGTCCGTGTTGCGACCAGGGCGCTGAGCGCTCTTACGTCGGATCCAGACGGATACACGGTAGCGGCTATGAGCACGCGTGATACGCTTATTGCGCAGGTCGGCACGAACGGCGTTTGGCGTTTCAGGGATATTCGGCCGGGCACGTATACCGTCCTGTTGCGCGGGCTCTCTTCCAACTGTGATTTCAGAAGCGGGGACTCCACGCGCGTCGCTCAGGTGTCCGATGCGGGAGTGGTGACCGAGGCTGCAGTTGAATATGATCTGTCCTGCCGTGATCCCAATCGCGGCAGCGTGGTGGTCCGCTACGAGCAGACAGGTGATACCACGGACGCGGACGGTGTGCGTGTGGCGTTCACTGGTCGGCTTGAGCCGGACGCGGTAGACCCGTCTCTCGTGTACGCTGCAATCGAACGGATCAACGTGCGCATTGGAACATTCCGTTACGACAATCTCCGGCGGGGCGAGTACGAAATTGCGTTGGAGGATGTAGGCGCTCCGTGCCAGGTCGTCGGTCCTGCAAGACGGTCTGTCACGATCAGACAGTTGTCGGTCGATTCCCTCCGATTTGATGTCTCGTGCCTCAAAACGGTTCAGCCCGACAGCATGGGTAAAGCGATTGTGCTGAAGCATGCATGGTCATCCCAATCGGCACCAAACGGTGCGAAAGTGTCGCTCAACATTACACTCGATGGGACGCGCCGTCCCGGTGTTCAGTTTGTCGGTGCACAAGCGAGCGTGCTCTATGATGCAACGGTGCTGCGCGCCGACAGCGCACGCGGCCTTGATTTTCGCACCCTGGCGGCGAATCGCAACACGCCGGGCCTCGTGAACTACGCGGCGCTCGATCCGGATGGCACGGGCAAAAACGGAAACATCACCGTTGGGCGGCTGTGGTTTACCGTGATTGGTCAGACGGGGAAGAGCACAACCACACGAACCACAGTAGGCGACATCCCGTCCGTTCCCGGGAATATCAGCTATCGCGACAGCACCAGGGCCGAAGAAAGCACCTTCACCGTGGGGTCGTTTTCCACGCAAAACCGCAGCCCGTCGGCGCGAGCGAACGGACCGTATTCCGCGACTGTTGATATACCGCTGCAGTTTACGGCCAGCGGCTCCGTTGATCCCGATGGAACAATCGCCTCGTATGCCTGGACGTTTGGCGATGGCGGGACAGGCACTGGCGAGACCGTGCAGCATACGTATCGCAGTGCCGGGACCTTCACGGTGCGCGTCACGGTAACCGACGACGCTGGCGCCACCGGAGTTGATTCAGCCGTCGTGACCGTAGTGCCGAATGCCGTGCCTAATGTCGCGCCCATCGCGCGGATCGACGCGCCGGCGACGGGGACGCCCAACACGACCGTTGCGTTTTCGGGCACGCAGTCGACGGACGTCGACGGGGTTGTTGCGGTGTATGCATGGAACTTTGGCGACGGCACGACGGGGGCCAATGCAACCGAGGCCAAGGTGTATGCAGCGTCCGGGACGTACACCGTGACGCTGACGGTCACCGACAACCGTGGGGCGACCGCGACCGCGTCACACACCATCACCATTGCACTCGCCAACAATGGCGCTCCGTTTACATGGACCGGCTCCTTTGGCACGTACAACCCGGCGACAAAAGACGTTTTGCTGACCATCACATTGGATCTCACCACTGATATCCCTGACACGCCCGGCATCGAGGCGCTCAGATCGTACGTGGTCGATTCGCTCAGATGGGATCCTGCGGCATTGCAGCTCGTGTCGTTCAATTTTGGCACAGGTGAGCAGCAGAATATCAACCAGAGCGACGCCGGCAAGGGTAAGTTGAGCTTCAACGGCAGCACCTTGCCCGGCGCCGATACCGGTGTCATTACGCTCGCCCGCATTCGATTCCGGGCCGTAGGTGCTTCAGGGAAGGGTACCACGACGACTACGGGTGTTGGTGCGCTGCTCAGCACAACGGCGAATGGTTCATTCAACTACCGTGCGAAAACCGAAGTGCGCGAAGCCTCATTTGTCATCCCGTAGTTCGTAGCCAGAGCCTGCAATGTATTTCCAGCAGCCTCCCAATACGGGAGCGCTCACCGGCATGTCCATCGGATCCTGGTCGTTCAGATACGTCCTTGCCTGAACGGCCATTTCGTGTGTGAAAGCGCGCACCCACATTAAGTGGGCAGCGTGCTTTAATAACTTGGTGCCGCAGGCCAACATCGTTACGCGTAGTGTCACGACTTGATGTGTTGTAGTGACGTTGCAGGAACAACATCGGTACCGCACTCTGTGTTCAGTTGTGATTGCGCACAACGATCCTTCCCCCGCTTCCAGTGGGCCGACAGGGCGGCCCACGGAAATACCCACCCCAGGAGGAAGGATTATGCAATTGACGCGCAGGAGCGGCCGACGAACGTTCGCCGCACTCGCTGGTGCTGTCGCGCTGGTTTTGGCCGCATGCGGCCAAGAAGGCACGATCGCACCGCTCACACCGGAACTGCCGAGCGCCCCGTTCATTCCGCCACAATACCGTGGCGCTGCCTTTGAAATGGACGTCAGCACGCTCCGCAAGGAAGTGAAGATCAAAGCACCAGGCAAAGGCATCAACGGACCGATCGCTGGACGTGTAGCAACCGGCTTTGGATTGAACAATGGCGGCACACAATCGGGCGGCGAGACCTTCTCGTCCTTGCTCGGCGGTGACGTGGTTGATCTCGTGGCATCGAATTATCAGGCGGGCGCGCTCGGTGCGGTGCAGCCGAACAAGATCCTCATCACGTTTGATCTGCAGGTGAACAACAAGCTGAGTGGCGCGGATCTGATCGTGTCCACGTGGCCTGCTCCGCCAGCCGGCGCCGCTGGCCCGGTGCTCTTCCCGTTTGAAATTGCCGTGACCACCACCAGCGGCGGTGTGTCCGTTGGCGGGGCTGGCAACGAAGTCATTGTCAGCTCACCGCGGTTCGGCGCTGTCGCCCCGTCGGACAACTGGGACGGCAACAGCTCGCCGGGTTCAGGTGCTCCGCACAACTTCTTCAACGATGTGGGTTGTACGGCGACGTCGAACGACTGCTTTCGTTATGAAGAGTACGCACCGATTGCTGCGTCCGGGGCATCGGCGAATCGTCAGGTCGGTTTCCTGATCGATCCGACGGTCGGCGATTTCCGCGTCCGCATGATCCTTGCTGCGGATCTGCGCAACAGCGGTGGCGGACCCACGCAGTCCGGAACCGTCGCGGGCACCGTGACCTCGCCGCAGATTGGCGCGATCAGTGGCGCGACCGTGAGTGTTTCGGGTGGCTTCAGCGGGCAGTCCGCAGCGGGCGGCGCGTACTCCATCGGCAACGTGGCCGTTGGTGCACGTACGGTCTCCGTCACTAACCTGCCGAACGGTTGTACGGCACCGGCATCACAGTCGGTCACGGTCACCAACGGTGGGACGTCGACCGCGAACTTCTCGGTTGTCTGCACCACGCCGGTCGGCACCGTGACCGGAACTGTCTCGTCAAGCCTTGGTGGCGCGCTCGCTGGTGTTGCGGTCGTCGGTACGCCGACGGGTGGCGCTGCCTCATCGCCGTTTACCACAACTGGAGCGGGTCTTTACACGCTGACGCTTCCGGTTGGGTCGGGCGATGGCAACATCTCGCTCAGCAACCTCCCGGCTAACTGCACCAACCCTGGTGCTACTCCCTACACCGGCCTGACCAGCGGTGGCTCAGTAACCTTGAACATCACGGTTACCTGCACCACACCTCCGCAGGTTGGCACAGTAACAGGCACCGTGTCGTCGAGCCTCGGCGGCACGCTGGCTGGTGCGACCGTGACCATCGGTTCATTGAGCGCGACGACCAACGCATCGGGTGTCTACACGATCGCGAATGCTCCAGTGCCGAGTGGAAACGTGGCCTTCTCTGCGGCAAGCTGCACGGCGGGTACCGCACCGTACGCTGGTCTTGCGTCAGGTGGTTCCGTGACGGTGAACATTACGCTCACCTGTACGCCTGCTGCGGTTGCGTATCCACTGAGTCTGACGTGGTTGCCGATCACCACCACCGGTCCTACCGGTCGTCAGGTGCAGGCTGAACTCCGCATCAACATGGGCTCCGCACCTGGTAACCCGGCGATCAACGGCAACGCCGCTGACGAGCTCGTCGGAATTCAGGGCAACATGCAGTTCAACGGTACACTGTTGACCTACGCGTCACGTGCGCTCCCCGACCCGAACCTGGACCTTGGGTCTGTCGGCAGCCCGTCGGCCGGTCTCGTGAATTTCGCGGTGACCAGCGGACAGAGCCTGTCTTCGAGCGGCAATGTGTTGTTCGTGCGGATGACGTTCAACATTCCGACAGGCGTCAGCGGGACTGTGACACCGACGCTGAACCTGGTTGAGGTGCTCGCGGGTCTGGTTGCTTCACCGACCAACGTGACCTCTTCGGCCACGATCGTGCCGGCTCCGGCTCTCACAATTCCCTGAACCATCCTGATTCGGTCCGGTCGGCGCGAATGCGTCGGCCGGGCCACATGGACGATTCCCACTCAATTATGGAGATCCACTGAATGTTACGAACACTCACTCGCAAGCGCCTGGCTGGCGTCGCCGTGATGGCGGTTGGCCTGTTGGCGGCTTGCGATACCGCAGACAGCCCGGTGCTGCCCAGCGCGGCTCCCGACGAACTGGCGTTGACCATTAACGTCTCGTCGATCTCAGCGGCAACTGGTGAACAGGTTGCCGTGGCGATTGATCAGCAGTACCTCGGATCATTGGCCGGTATACAGGGGTTCCTGCGTTTTGACGCAGCCAGCCTTGAGTACGTCGGCCAGAAAACCCACGACGGTGCGATTGTTCTGGTAAACGACCAGGATGCAGCTCGTGGTACGCTGCGTTTTGCTGCAGTTGACGCGGATGGGTTCGGCACCAACGACATTGGCTCGTTCGTATTCATGGTGCGTCGCGGCGGCTATACGGCTGCACTTGGGCTTGATGTGGAGGAGGCATCGGCATACGTGCCCGGTACGACGGCCTTGATAGAAGACGTGAAGGTGCGCACGGCGATTGTCGAAAACCGAAGGCTTCGAACGGATGGAGAGGGCCTGCGGCTCACCGCGTCCGATTGGATGGCGCGTGTTGCACCCTCAGAAGAACCGCGCTTCGGTCGTGATTTCCAGAGGCCGGGTCAGTACCTGCTGAATCTTCGATTCGGAGATGCCAACTTGTCCGGCGGTGCACCGACCATCGGCGACGTGGTGTTCATTCTTAACGTCTCGGTCGGCCTGAACGAGCTCCTTGTCGACGCCGACGCCACGGCCGCTAACGCCCGCGATGCTGTCATTGCCGGCAACGTGTTCCCGCAGAACGATCCCGGGTTGGGTGAGGTCGGCGACGCGCTACGCCCCGGCGTGACGGCATCGGATCCCCAGGGTGACATTACCCTGTCCGATGCGACAACGATTCTGGCTGAGCTCGGTGTTGGAACAACAGTCGTTGGCGAGATCATTCCGGGACGTGGTCCCCTCGCATCGAATCGTGTCGTCGTGAGCGGCAACATCACGTCCAGCACGACGTGGAGCAGCAGCAACGTTTACGAACTTGCTGGTCCGATCCTCGTGACGAATGGTGCGACGCTGACCATTCAGCCGGGAACCCTGATTGAGGGTACTGCCGGAACGCCAGGTACCGGTGCTGGCATCTCCGGGTTGTTTGTGCAACGCGATGGTCGATTGATTGCCGATGGTACGCCGCTTCAGCCGATTGTATTCAGCTGCGTATCCCAGCCCAAGTTCAAGGGATGCTGGGGTGGTTTGGTCATCAACGGAAGCGCGCCACTGAACGAAGGAACTGCAACGAGTCCTTCGATTCCCGGCCGAACTGACGGCGCTGGACAGTCTGGATGCAACGAGAAGACCGGGGAAGGTGGTTCGGGGAACTACGGTGGTTGCGTAGCCAACGATAATTCGGGCATCCTTCGTTACGTACGCGTTGAGTATTCCGGTTTCCGTTTCACAGCGACCAATGAGCTCAATGGTCTCGCGCTTCAGGGCGTTGGCAACGGCACCACCATTGACTATGTGCAGGTTCACGCTGGTCAGGACGACGGATTCGAGCTGTTTGGTGGAACTGTCAACGTGAAGCACCTGCTGATTACTGCTTCTTCCGACGACGGTTTTGACTTCACCGAAGGGTGGAGCGGTAAAGGCCAGTACATCATCGTCCAGGCCGACTCGCTCGACGGAGACAAGGGATTCGAAAACGACGGAAACAGTTCGAATACCGCGATCTCCACGCCGGTGGTCTGGAACGTCACGGTCATCGGAAAGGCGAATCCAGCCGGCACGGGTGGTACGTCCGGGAACAACGTCGTCGGTGGGCTTCATGTCCGCGTCGGAGCGCAGCCCATCTACGGCAACTTTATCGTGATGGGCTATCCGTTCGCGTTCGATCACGACAACGATCAGTCGTGCGGAGTCTTCCGCTTCTCGAACTCGGTGTTCTTCAACAATACGCGACTCGACAACTCCGACACCGGCGACCCGGTGTGTGACGGCGGAGACGAGGCCGTCTATCTCCAGGCGGGTGCGCAGGCAAATCTCTTCAGCAACCCTAATTTGCGCGCGCCGTTCAATGTGTACTCACCTGATTTCCGTCCGGCATTCGGTTCAGGTGGTGGTTGCGCGGCACCGCCAATTGATCCGTTCTTCACGGCATCGGCGACGCATTGCGGAGCCGTGCCTGCAGCAACTGCGGCGAATGCGAATATCCCATGGTATTCGGGCTGGTCACGCGGGTGGGCGACACCCACGGCGCCGTAGTTCAACACGTTTCACTTGATTGACCGGGTGCAGTCGGCTCTGCCGACTGCACCCAATCGAGCTTTCTACCCACTGCGAAGAACCTTTGTGACAAGATCCCTGTTCCGAGCATCCGGCCGCTGGTCAGCTGTGAGCGCACTGTGCACCACGTTGCTGTTTGCATCGTGTCTAGATCGGGCGATGGCCCCGCAGGCCGGGGCCCCCTACCTCGCTGTGCTCGTCCAGGTGAGCGCCCCTGACGAGGTTACTTCACGCGGGCCGTACCACTTTCGTGTGCGAGAGCTCTCGGGGACGATCCGCTACGACACGCTGTTCAACGCGACACCTGCGGACACGATCATTCTGTCCGTCGAACCTGCCACGTACGTTGTAGAAATTGGCGGCATACCGTCGACATGTGCCATTCGCGATGGTGCGCAAGTGCTGGTTGTGCCGCCGAACACCAACACAACCGTTGCCCGCTTTACTGTCATTTGCCGCAACGCGATCACGATCAGCGTATTGTCAGATGGACAACGCATGGATTCGGGCTACGTCTACACCGTCGAGGGGAAAAACGGGATCGTAAACGCCGGACCTCTCGCCCCGAACGATACGGTGTTGTTGGACAATGTTCCGCCGGGCAAGTACGACGTCTCCTTGCGCCTCGTTGAAGACAATTGCACGGTCGTCAGCGACGCGGGGGCGAGGATCCCGGTTGAAATCCAGCCAAGCGGGGGCGCCACGCTCAACTTTCGGGTAACCTGTTCGGAGCTTTCGCGCCGTCCTCGCATCGTCAGTTTCAAGGGCTCGTACCATGCCGGCGGAGTTGGTTTCGTTTTGCGGGTTGTTGATCCGGATCGCGATGTTGAGCGATATGCGTGGGACGTGACTGATTGTCATCGCCGGAGTGTTCTGCCAGGTAGCCAGCGCCGTCGCGGTGGATTCTCGGGATGGCCGAACGTTACCGGGCAAGACACGACGCTGATTGTGGGAGCCTACGAAATTCCGCTCTCAGAGACGGAGATTCGGGGACGCTGCATGGCGGTGTACGCAGGCGACGAGCGCGGCAATATTTCTGGAATCCTCGAGGTACCGTTGAATCCGCGCAACCCGTTCGCTAGTCCTGGCGCACTCCGGTTTAACGCATTGTTCCTCGGACAGCAGTCGCTGCGGGTGTTGCTTGATGCCATTGATCCCGACGACGACTATGTGGGCGCGTTCATCTATTACAACGTGCGCGATGGCATTCTGGTCCGACCACCGGATGGCCTGCCGGATCGTCTGGTCTTTCAGCCACCTGGTGTCGTGGATCGTCAGCTCTCGGACTTACCCTTTGGCATCGGCTACGGTGCGTGGAACGACTATCTCTCGGTAACGGTGTTTATGGTCGATCGAGCGGGCAATACGACGCGCATCGAGGATGGAGACCTCTTTCAATGAGCCAGCATCGCCTGCGCTGTGGGTTGCGACGCTGCACAGAACCTCGCTCGCGCCGCGCCATACGTCCACGCGCATGAGCGTGAAGGGAGGTGCTCTGTGGCTTTCCGCCGCCGCGTTGAGCTGCGGCTCCGTAACGGCGCCGATCCCGCTACCCGATGGCGCACGGCAGTTCGTTCCGGAAGCGGTCTTCGCTGATTGGTGGCGCGAGATGGAATTGTGCAGTGGACAAACCGCAGAGTACGCCGCGGTAAAATGGTACGCTGTTCCCGGAGAGGATCCCTTCACTGTGTCCACGCATCGCGGACCGGTTGTGGGTTACTGGGATCCCGGCAGTAACCGGATCGTTGTACTGCAGTACCTGCCGAATCGTCGTGCACCGGTCATTCGGCACGAAGCGCTGCATGCGATTATTCGCCGCGTCGACCATCCAAAGGAGTACTTCGAAGTCCGATGCGGCGCGGTCATCAATGGGCCTGAGAGTCCGTTTCAGTCTCTCGATTGAGACCCATTTCAGGGTAAGCACGGAGCGCCGCAAGGTACAACTTCCCGAGCGCCGATCGGATTGTCCACGGTTCTCAGACGGCTCGCCGTAACGCCCGCTCCCGTTGTTTAAGCTCGCTTTCGATTCTGCCGCACATCAAATCGCACAGGCTGAAGATACCGTCGTCGGCAAGCGCATAGTATACGAACAACCCCTCCTTGCGCCGCTTAACAAAGCCGAGTGTGCGGAGCTGGGACATGTGTTTGGAGACATTGGCCTGCGACAGCGCAGTCAGATCGACGAGTTCACCCACCGTGCGTTCACCGGGACGCAGGGCGTTGAGCAGCCGCAGCCGTGCCGGATCGGCAAGGGCTTTGAACCGCTCTGCAACCAGGAGTAACAAATCATCTGACATGTGTTTCCCCATCATGGAATCTCCCATCGTACTGCCCTGTGCGGCGCGCGAGATCGGCGGCGACGCTGTTTCATGGCAACGCCAAGTGAGAGCCTCCGGCCCGATCGGCGTTGACTCGATGGACCCAGGCCGACTTGGTGCGTCGGGACCGGTTCGGAAAACGGCTCCATGCTCATCGACGACATCCAAAGAGCTGCGCTCGACCCAAAATCTTCTCCAACGGACAGAAATTGGTAAAGCTTGACTGCAGCAGATTGAAGCCCACAAAAGCGGTGAACGCGAACCACCACGGGCTTACCAGAGTGCCAAGTGCGACAGACAGCAGGATGAATACACCGGCGACGCGACGAATGACGTTATCAGGACACATGGCTAACTCCGGTTACTGGTTGGATACAACTTTCCCTCGTGAGTCGTCGACGGTGTGGTGCATGAGCTCCCAGTACAGCAACGGCACAACAACCATGGTGAGCATCGTTGCGGCGATGGCACCGAACATCAGCGCGACCGCCAATCCCTGAAAGATGGGGTCCAGAATCATAACCAATCCGCCGACAACGACCGCAGCGGCGGTCAATGCAATGGGGCGAAAACGCACACTGCCCGCCTCAATCACCGCTTCGCTCAACGTGCGACCGCGTGCTTCAGCCAGCTGAATAAAATCGACGAGCAGGATGGAATTGCGAACGACGATCCCGGCGAGCGCAATCATCCCGATCATCGACGTTGCGGTGAAAAACGCGCCGGTGATGGCGTGGCCTGGCAAAATCCCGATCAATGTCAGCGGAATCGGCGCCATGATAACAAGCGGAATCGCAAAGGACCGAAACCAGCCAACGACAAGGACATAGATGAGGATGAGTACAACAGCAAACGCGAGACCGAGGTCGCGGAATACTTCGATGGTCACCTGCCATTCACCGTCCCACTTCATCGCCAGTTCGTTCACCTGAGCGGGCTGCACGGCGTTGTAGCGTTTGATTGGAACACCATTAACACGCATCGAGTCGAGCCGTTTGTTCATGGCGAGAATTGCGTACACGGGAGACTCGATTTCACCGGCGACATCTCCGGTGACGTAAATGACCGGGCGCAGATTGCGGCGGACGCGTACGCCATCGCGCACGCCTTCATCAACGGTGACAAAACGCCCCAGTGGCTGCGGCCCCATCATGGTTGCAACCGGCAGCGTGAGCAGCGCCTGTACCGAGGATCGGTCCTCGATGGCCAGTCGTGGAACAATGGCGGTGCCTTCGCGCGCATGGGGGCGAGGCGCGATGCCCGCCGAGGCTCCGGAGAGCGCCAGATAGAGAGTCTGCGTGATCTGTTCGACGCTGGCGCCACTCTTCGCTGCCAACACGCGATCGACGCGGAAGGTTTGTTTGATCTGTGGTGCTTCGATGGTCCAGTCGACGTCTTCAACGCCGGGCGTCTCATCAAACACTTTGCGGACCAGTATCGCGGCAGCCAAACGTGTCGAATCATCGGGCCCGTACACCTCGGCGACGAGTGTTGACAGCACAGGTGGTCCGGGAGGAATCTCCGCCACCTTCACGGATGCATTGAACCGTGTAGCAATCGCCTCAAGGTGCGGGCGTACTGCGACGGCAATGTCGTGACTCTGCCGGTCGCGCTCGGACTTGCCCAGCAGGTTTACCTGTACATCGACAACGTTGGCGCCGCTGCGCAGAAAGTAGTGTCGCACCAAACCATTAAAATTGAATGGAGCGGCAACTCCGGCGTACACTTCGGTGCTGCGGACTTCAGGGACGGTGCGCAGATACGTCGCAATCGATTCGCCGAGCGACTGGGTGGTCTCGAGTGTTGTTCCCTCGGGAAGATCGGCGATAATCTGGAACTCACTCTTGTTATCGAACGGGAGCATCTTGACCTGTACCGCTTTGACGGCCACCAATCCCATCGAGACGAAGAGCAGGAGCACGGTCACGCCATAAAACGCATAACGACGTCCGCTGCGCTCGATGAGCGGTGTCATGAGCCGCGAGTAGAAACGTCCGAACGTGCCACTCTCTTCAAGCTCATGGGCTTCATCGACCACAACCTCTGCCGCAGCCACGTGGCCGCGGAGCAGGCGGAGCGCAATCCACGGAGTAACAATGAAAGCCACCGCCAGGGACGCGAGCATGGCAACCGATGCGCCGAGGGGAATGGGACGCATGTACGGTCCCATCATTCCTGACACAAACGCCATCGGAAGGATGGCCGCAATCACCGTGAGCGTGGCGAGAATTGTCGGGTTGCCGACTTCGTCAACGCCTTCCACAGCCGCCACTTCGGGAGAACGGTCTCCGCGCACCATGTGCCGGTAAATATTCTCCACTACAACAATCGCATCGTCGACCAGAATACCGATCGAGAAGATCAGCGCAAACAGTGTGATGCGGTTGAGGGTGTAGCCTAACGCGTAATACACGAACAGCGTCAGCGCGAGCGTCACCGGAACTGCGACGAGCACCACGATCGCTTCGCGCCAGCCAAGAAAGAGGCCGACGAGCAGCGTGACGGAGAGCGTCGCCAGCAGCAGGTGCAGGATGAGCTCGCGAGCCTTGTCGCCAGCGGTCTCACCGTAGTCGCGTGTCACGTCCAGTGCAACGTCTGACGGCAATAGACGCTCACGCGCGTCTTCGATTCGTTGAGCGATTGCGTGCGTAACCTCGGTGGCATTAGCTCCCTGTCGTTTGGCGACGCTGATCGTGACGGCGGGTAGCACAGCGCCGCCCGACACCGCGTGGGTGACATAGTCCACGACTTCGCCGAAGTCTTCGGTGATCGTCGCGACATCGCGCAGAATCACGGGGGTGCCGCCTCGAGCGCTGATCACAACACTGCCCACGTCGCGCGCCGTTGCGAGCGCAGTGCCAACATCAACGCGATAGACAGAGTTGCCTGCGGTGAACTCGCCGGCCTGCAACCGGGCATTCGCTCCTCTGAGCGCCATGGTCACTTCACCCGGCGTCACTCCGCGCGCGGTCAGTCGCTCCGGCTGAATGGTCACCGAGATCTGCCGAGGCTGACCGCCCACGACAGAAGTCTCCGACACGTCGGTCACCGTTCGTATTTCGTCCTCGAGCTGCACGGCGATCTGGCGCAGTTCGTTGGACGAATAGCGCGACGAAGACAGCGTCAGTGTCATCACGGGTACGTCGTCGATCGAATGCGGCTTAACGATCGGCGGGAGCGCCCCGATGGGGGCGGCATCCATGGACGACTGCAGCTTAGCGTGCACCTTCGTGATGCTGCGCTCCTGGTCCTGGCCTACCTCAAAGCGCACCGTGACCATCGTGTAACCTTCACCCGACATCGTGTACACGTGCTCGACGCCGGGAATCTCCCACATCCGACGCTCAAGGGGGCGCGCCAACAGATTCTCGACCTCGGTAGCTCCCGCGCCGGGAAGTGCGGCGATCACGTCAATCATCGGGACGGAGATCTGTGGCTCCTCCTCCCGCGGTGTTGCCATGATACCAAGCAGGCCAACAACCAGCGATGCCAGCGTTACCAGCGGCGTGAGCTTCGATTGAAGAAAAGTTTTTGCAATGCGTCCGGAAACTCCCATGGCGCGCTACTCCTTCGCGATGCCGCTGGGCATCCAGATAGTGTCGCCGATGGCAAGGCCTGAGAGCACCTCGATCATCGTTCCGGTTGTGTCACCGGTGCGGATCCAGCGTGTTGTGGTGACTCCGCCGTTTGTCGCACGCACGCCGGTGAGGTCGCCTTCGCGACGGGTTGCGCTCACTGGAATAAGCAATGCGCGTCGAATGCCTTGACCAACCGACAATCGGGCCGCACCTCCGGATGCAAGTTCGCCGCCGCGGTTATCGACGATGGCATTGATGGTATAGAGACTACCGCCAGAGGGTACCACTCCTTCCACACGCGCGGTGGACGGCACTCCTTCAACCGTTACCTGAACGATGGCACCGCGGGTTACCGTCTTCGCCACCGTCGGAGACACAGTTGCCGCGATACGAAGCGATGAGTTGTCCTGCACGGTGATAAGCGGGGCGCCCGGGGCCGCGAATGCCCCCGGATCAACAAAACGCTGCGTCACAACACCGTTAAATGGAGCGCGCACCACGGCGTAGCCGGCAATCGCATCAAGCTCACCTGCACCCGCCTGCGCCGCCTTTACTGCAGCCGCGGCGCGTGCCAACGCTGCCTCGGCCGCGTCGAGTTGAACCCTGGCCGCAGCACTATCTGCATACAGCGCGCGCATTCGACCTGCCATGAGCTCGACTTCATCACGCATCGCCTCAGCACTGGCGATATTTGCATCAATCTGATTGCGCTTTGCGGTGAGATCACGCGCGTCAATCCGCAAAAGTGGTGCTCCCGCTCGCACGCGGTCTCCTTCTTTGACGAGCACTGCGGTTACGGTGCCCATGAGTTTTGTGCTGAGCGTCGCTTGAGCGAACGGCTCTGCCACAGCAGTTGCATCAAGCGTAGCCACTATCGTGGTGTCGCGGACCACGAACGGAGTCCCTGTCTGCTGTGCAGACGTGTCTGCCGACGCGGTGCGCGCAGCTTCGCCCCCCTCGCGCTCGCCCCCGCACGCCGCGAGCACAAGCGCCGTAAACACGAAAGTGCCGATCTGATCTAACTGCATAACAAATCTCCGTTGAACGTCATAGCCGTTGGTGCGTCGGAGTCCGACGCGTGTTTCGACGCGATCTCGATGGGTCATGCCTCAGCGTCCTGCATTGGCGGGTGTGACGCCTGCCGATTCGGCGGTGGCGATCGCTGCCGAGTCGAGAGCACGCAGCACTCCCGGATCGAGTCCGATCGCACGGTATCGCTCAGCTGTGGCCGCTATGAGTGAAAAGCGCGCCGCAGCGCCGGCGAGCCGGGTCTGCGTTTCCATTGCCGCAGCGTCCAGCAATTCGACAACAGCGGCAAGACCACCGGCATATCGGCGACCGACAATACGATGGGCGTCGATGCTCTGCTGTACACTGCGTTCAGCAATGTCGAGCCGGGCCAACGCCACACGCAGTGTTGTCGCGCTCTGCTGAGCGTCGAGCTGCGCCTTGGCCACGGCTCCATCGCGCATTGCCTCGGCCGCTTCGCGCCTTCCGGCAGCGCCACGGACTTCGGCGATCTCACTGGCCCCGTTAAAGGGCGACCACGACGCCATGACACCAACGGTCCAGTTGTTGTCTCCGCCGTAGGGTCGGGCCGCCGAGTTCCAGTCGTAGCGAGCGAAACCATTGAGCCGCGGCAGGTAGAGTGATCGCGCGCGTTGCGCGTCGTGCCCGGCCGCATCAGCGCCCGCGCGTGCAGCATCGACGTCGGCGCGTTCGTTTGACGTGGGCGTGTCCAGGGCATTGCGTGCCAGTGATTGCAGCGCTTCGCTCATCGGGAGTCCATCAGGGAGCGCCCACGCATGGTCAGCCGGTGTCCCGAGCAGTGTTGCGAGGCCGTGTCGTGCGTTCGAGGCATCGCCCTCGGCTTCGAGGAGCAGCGTTTCCACTTCGCCTGCCTTGACAGATGCGAGTAGAGCGTCGGACGGCGTGACCATTCCGTTCTTCGCCATCGATTCTGCCTGCCGCATGTGCTCGCGCGCGGCGCGCACAGCGGTCTCAAGCGTGGCAACCTTTTCGGTTGCGAGGACGGCGCCATAGTACGCGCGAATCACGTCAACGCGCGTGTTGATGGTGGTCCAATCGGCGTCGGCCTCAGCGGCGTCGCCCGCGCGCTTAGCTGCACGTCGTCCGACGAATGCATCAGCGTTAAACAGTGGCTGTTCGAGGACGACGGCGCCGGTATAGTTGCTGGTGGCTGACGGATAGTTCAGGCGTTGCGGGTCGAAGTCCTGTTGTGTGATGGTGCGCTGCCGGAGAGTGGTGCCAAAGGCACCAATCGGGTCTGTGGTACTCACGAAGCCGGCGTCGAAGCGTACGCTGGGCAGAATTCCGCGGAGGGGAACGAGTTCCTGCGCTCTGCGTGACTCGCTGAGCGCGGCCTGAGCGCGATTGCCGAAGGCCGCGCCATCTGCCCGGTCGAGCGCGTCGGCGAGGCGCAACTGGGCGCCTTGCGTCGC
>JBGTBX010000399.1:0-22234 GCA_041749115.1 Gemmatimonadaceae bacterium | reverse complement strand
CCCCCGCACACGGGACCGACCACGCCGGCCATCGTCGCCCGCCTGATGACCGAGACGCCGCGCGACATCCGGAGCACGCGACCCGCGGTGCCACCCGGGGTGAATGCGGCGGTGCAACGGGCGCTCGAAAAATCGCCCGCCGACCGCTTTATGAATTGTGGTTCGTTCGCGGAAGCGTTGGGCGCGGGGACGCGCGAGGCGGCCCTTGCGAACGCCGCGCCCTCGAAGGACACGAACTCCGCCGCAGGGTCGGCCGCGCGACGATTCGCGCCGATCCTTGGGGTACTGGCATTGATCGCCGCGGTAAGCGTGGGCTTGGTTATTAAACAGCGTACGGCTTCGACGGGCGCGCCTGAGAGCACCAATGGTGTGTCTCGCGCTGGGGGCGAGCAGACACTCGCGGTGCTCCCTTTCACCTCAGTCGGCGGCGATACCGCCAACAACTATTTCGCCGCCGGTATCGCCGATGAACTCACCAGCGCGCTCACGCAGATCCCGGGCCTGCGCCTGGCCGGCCGTGCGTCTGCGGCCCGTGTTAAGCAGCAGGGGAGCAGCACGCGTGAGATCGGGACTGCGTTGAATGTCAGCTCGGTACTCGACGGCTCGGTGCGGCGCTCCGGCGAAAGAATCCGCGTTACCGCTGAGCTCACGAGCGCAAGCGACGGACGCGTGATGTGGAGTCAGACGTACGAACGCGCACTTGCCGACGTGTTCGCCGTCCAGGACGAGATCACCAGAGAGATTGTCTCTGCGCTCCAGGTGCGTCTCACCACCGCAGGTTCGGCGAGTGCCGTCGGCGCGCGAGGCGGTACAACGAATCTTGAGGCGTACGACCTGTATTTGCGTGCGCTCCAACTGTACAAAGCCCGAGGACCCGGTCTCCGCAATGCGGAGCGGTATGCCGAAGAGGCGATCGCGCGCGATCCGGACTATGCCCGCGCGCACGCCCTCCTTTCGTCCGTACTGACTGTGCAACCCTATTACGTCACCGTCAGCCCTCAATCCAATGCAATCCGTGCACGCGCCGCGGCCGAGAGGGCGATAGCGCTCGATGATTCACTCGCGGAGGGGCACCTGGCGCTTGGCAACGCACGCGAGGAAGTGGCGGAGTGGAGCGACGCCAGGCGTGAGTACGAACGGGCGAGTGCGCTCGATCCCCAATCCGCCGACGTGCAATACCGGCTTGGTGAACTGTCCTTCCGGATGGGTCGCGTGCGTGAGTCACTGGGCCCGCTCGGAGTCGCGAGCCGACTGGACCCACTGTATTCACAGTCAAGTTCGTACCTTGCACTCGGACTCGCGGCAATCGGGCGAACCGATGAGGGAGTGGCCGAGGGTCAGCGGGCGCTCACGCTGGACCCGGACCATATCACGCTCAACTCCTGGTACACCTGGGTGCTCGACCTTGCGGGGCTCCGCGAAGAGGCCGCGGCGCAGGCGCGCAGGCTTCTCGGCCTCGGCGACTTTCCCGAACGGATCGGATTGGCTGCAGGCGTCCTCGCGCGGGCCGGCAAGCTCGACGAAGCGCGCGCGCAGCTGCGTCGACTTGAGGTGCTGCCTGCCGCGGCGGAGGGACGTGACCTGGGGTTGGTACTCGCGCGGTTGGGCCTTGGTGATCGCGACGGCGGGCTGGTCGCCCTTGAAGCCGCTGCACAGCGCGACCCGTATCGTCTGCGCGCGTACCTTCTGGCCATGCAATCCTACGATGCCTTGCGCGCCGAGCCGCGCTTCGCTGCCGTCATCCGACAGCTTAATCTCGATGTTGAGCGACTCACGTTGCCCGACGGCGGGCGGTCGCAATAACATGGCGCTCTGCATCATTTCGCGTGTTGCTGTTAGCCCGCCTATCTTGCGCCGATGAACGAATCCATCACCCGCCTCGCTGCGGCCCTCGCTGATCGCTATCGGATTGAACGCGAGCTGGGCCAAGGTGGCATGGCCACGGTGTATTTAGCTGAAGATCTCGAGCACAAACGGCAGGTCGCCATCAAGATCCTCAAGCCCGAACTGGCAGCAGTCATTGGCGCCGAGCGCTTTCTGGCCGAGATCACCACGACCGCCAACTTGCAGCACCCCCACATCCTGCCCCTGCACGACTCCGGTGTCGGCCAACCCGGCGAAGAATTTCAGTTGCACGATCCGGCCGAGTCGCCCGTCGTGAGCCTCGAGTCGGGTTAATGCTTCGTCGATCGCGAGGATGTCTTCGGCCAGCTCAGGTGCTGGCAACGCTCCTTCTTCCAGCGAAATCGGCTGGGCACCGCCGCCGCGCTTACCGGCGATGCGGGCGCGGACATGATCAACGATCACATACCGGCATTGCGCGCCCCGCAATACCCAGACAGTGGGTGCGGTCATTCCATGCTGCCGCGTCGCTTTCCGTAAGCCGCCGATAAGCCTCATGAACAATCGCGGTGGTGTCGAGCGTCTCCGACGCTCCGAGACGTGCGCGTTGGTCATGTGCCAGCCGGCCAAGCTGTGCGTAGACTTTGGGATAGAGGGCGTCGAGGGATTTCGTAGGCGGTAGCATACGGCGGCGGCCCGGCACCCGTGACATTGAATTCGACATCGCACCTGACGCACACAGTACCGGTGACTCCACGCAAGCTTGTCGGTCACCCGGAAGTCCGCTGGAATCAGCTGAGCATGTCCCGCACACATGTGACGGCTCAACGGTGTGCAAAGACTGACCGGCGCCCCGGCTTCCCATGCAGGAAAGCGGAACGCCGGCACCATGAATTGGATTTCTTAATCTGTACTTCAGGGGATCGTCGTCACCGTCACATTCTGGGCGGTGAGATCGTCGTTCGGATCGGCCGCGACAGCATTATTGCTTAACGTGACCGACCGAAGCACCAGCGCCCCCGTGTCACCAGGCTGCTGGTCCTGCGTCACTTCGAGTCCTTCCTTCTTATTGCTGTCAGCGGTCACCCGGGTCAGTGTCGCGTCGACGTTCCCGGCGTCGCCCTCCTCAATAAGGATGCCTTCGTCACCAATGCTTGCGTTGGCGACGATATGGAAGAGCCGTGCCTCAATGCTTCCGTCGCCCGCTTCGGTGATCTCGAGATTCTCCTTCTTGTTCCCATTAAATTCCGAGTTGGCCAACTGAACGCGAATGTCACCGGCATCCTCTTCTTCGAATACCGCACCTTCCTCGTTCGTGCTCGCGGATCCCGTCACGCGGTTACCCACAACGGTCACGTCGCCGTCACCCGATTCACTCATCTTGATCGCCTCCTGCCCGTTGTTGCGGCTCTGCACGTTGATGAGCGTTACGCGGAGAGACCCACCCTCTTCCTCGTCGAAATCCAAGCCCTGGTCGAAGTTGCCTTCCGCGACAACGTTCACCATGAGACCGCGCACATCGCCTCCACCGATCTCGTCGATGTCGAAGCCGTCGTCGAGATCGTTCGGGTCCTGCGGACCGTTATCGGTAAACCGCGAGTCGTAAACCACGAAATCGACGTTACCCTCGCCGCGCTCGTCGTATTCCACCCCGTCGGCACCGTTACGCTCGATGCGGCTGCGAACGATGCTGGCGACGATGCCACCATTGCCCCCTTCCTGCACTCGCGCACCGTCGAAGTCCGACGGGCCCGACTTGCCGTTATCTGCGACCACGGAATTGCGCATCTCGAAGTAGATGCTGGCATCGGAGTCGGCGCCCTTCGGGGCGAAGGTTTCCTGCACCGGCAGCTGATCATCAACCAGCAGACCGTACAGCCCGTTGCCCTGCAGAGACACACCATCAAGCTTCACTTTCACCACGCCGCTCGCGCCGCCAGGCACCGCGACCACCAACCCGTTACCTGGAGCGTTCACCAGCTTCAGGTCTTCGACGTCAATGTCGCCCCCACCAGTGGCAACGAACCCATTTCCGTCATTCATCGGCAGCCCGGCTGCGTCGACCGTCGCGTGTTCGCCGTCGATATCCAGATTCTGCGCTCCCGTGTAATGCACCGTCGACTTGAGGTAAATGGTGCCGAGTCGACGATCGAACTTGATCTTCCGAATGGACGGATCGCTGTTGGCGGACTCGATCGCGGCGCGGAACGATCCTTTGCCTGCGTCCTGCGTGTTGATGACAACGGCCGTCGAGCGCCCTCCGTCGCGGTCGTTGCCGCCGTAGCCGTACGACGGCGAAGCCTCGGCGTCGGCCGGCTTTGGCTCCGGCGCGAGAGAGTCGTTGGTGCCGCATGCGGCGAGGAGGGCCGTCGATGCGGCGGCGGCGAAGATGAGAAACCGGTTGGACATTGAGAGGGGATCCTGGGAGATCGGCGGCGGGTCCCGGGTGGACTCGACACGCTTTTCTCAGCGGATCTTACGAATAGCCCGCCAATGCGTCGAATCGGTCAGCACGGTGTAACGGTGCAGTGACTAATTGCCTGAATGTGTCATTTCGCGGCACCAACGGGTTAAGAAACGCGTCCGCGCGGTCAAGTGGTGCCTTTTGATAAACACTGATGCATACTGCTTTTGCCCTGGGGGGGCGACACAAATCGCAACCGCGGATCTTTGAATCGATTCTCGAATTCGGTACCCCGCGGATCCTCCGAGACAAAGCGCGTTTGCATTTCGACGAGCGTCGGCACAAACCATGTGTTGTTCCGGGCGAAACGTTCGCTTAGCTGAATACATTTCTCGGGACTGTACGTGTTCAATCGCAGCACGAATGCGACAAGTGTACCGCTTTCGACCAGCGTTTAGAAGAACCTGCCACACCGAGACATCGGCGCCGAGCTGACGCTGATCTCAATCGTCTTCTGGAAGCGAGAAGGCAACGACGTAATCCCCCGGTGACCATATGCCACTGCGCCCCCCGGCCACAACGACCACGAACTGCTTTCCGTCTACGACGTATGTCATTGATGATGCCTGCGCGCTCTCCCCCGATTCCCGTTTTCTGGCGTACAGTTCATTCAATGGCGGAACAGGTACTGTGTTCGTCGCCCCGTTCCCCGCCCTGCGTCCCAGTCGCATCGTCTCCGGGCCCTAGCCACACTCGGTCAGTTCCCGGATCGTCACGACAGGCGGCCGAAACAGGGTGTCGGAAGCTTGATGGGTAACCATATATACCATATGTTTTCCCATATGAAGACAACGCTCAACATTGACGATACCGTGATGGCACGACTGCGCCGCGAGGCCGCACGCAGCGGGCGAACGATGTCCGAGCTCGTCGAAATGGCGCTGCGGCAGCTGCTGCAGCCGCGGCGAGGGGTCGGCGAGCTACCCGTGCTACCGACTTTCGAAAGCGGCGGCATGCACGTCGATATCGCCGACCGCGACGCGCTCTACCGAGCGATGGAGGCCCAGTAACTGTTCGTCGTCGACACCAACGTTCTCATCTACGCTGCGGATCGATCGGCGCCCGAGCACGAGCGCTGTCACGCGCTTTTGCAAAGCTGGCATGCAGGGAGCGGCGCCTGGTTCCTGACGTGGGGCATCTGCTATGAGTTTCTCCGCGTGGTCACCCATCCTCGCGTAATGCGAAATCCCTGGTCCGCCGAACAGGCTCTCGCTTTCCTTAACGCCCTTCGGTTGTCTCCCGGACTCGCCATGCTGGTGCCTACCGAACGTCATGGCGAGGTGCTTGAAGATGTTGCTGCCATGGTACCCGCACTAACCGGAAATTTGTGGCACGACACGGAGACAGCCGTGCTCATGCGAGAACATGGGATTCGACGCATCTGCACACGCGATATGGACTTTCACCGCTTCCCGTTTCTTGAGCCCGTCGATCCACTGAGTGGCGATCCCTGAGCAGAGGTTTGCGCCTGTGACGAGGTCCCAGCGATCCATCGCAAGGCACGTCCCGGCCCGCAGGCAGGAGATCCATGCGTTCACTTTCCGACGGCACCGTCACGTCGCAGTGGCCGAGTGCAGCCGTGGGGGCTAACATAGGCCCCCATGCCGCCTAAAGAACTTACCCTCCGCGCCCTCGTACTCGGCGTCCTCCTCACGTTCGTCTTCACTGCGGCGAACGTTTATCTGGGACTCAAAGTCGGGCTCACATTCGCCTCGTCGATTCCGGCCGCCGTCATTTCGATGGCCATCCTGAGCGCCGTCAAAGACTCGTCGATCCTCGAGAACAACATCGTGCAGACCGTCGCTTCGGCGGCGGGCACACTCTCGGCGATCATCTTTGTTCTCCCCGGCCTGGTGATCGTCGGATGGTGGACAGGATTCCCCTTCTGGCAGTCGTTTCTGATTTGTTTAAGCGGCGGCGTGCTCGGCGTGCTGTTTACGATTCCGCTGCGTCGCGCGCTGGTTACCAATTCTGATCTGCCGTATCCCGAAGGTGTGGCGGCGGCTGAAGTGCTTAAGGTTGGTTCCAGCGCTCGCGGCGGAACCGACGATACCGGTGAGGCAAAGGAAGGACTGCGCGCGATTGTGCTTGGCAGCATTGCGTCGGCGGGGTTGGCCATCGTCGCGGCAACACGATTTGTCCATGCTGAACTCGCCGGCTTCTTCGGCATTGGAAGCGTGGCGTCATCGGGATACAGCGTGGCGTGGTCACTTGCTTTGCTGGGCGCGGGACACCTTGTGGGTCTGTCGGTGGGAATGGCGATGCTCGCCGGGCTCGTTATCGCGTGGGGAATTGCCGTTCCGATTCTGACGTCGATGCAACCGATCGCCGACGGGATCGACCTGGCCACACACACCGCAACGATCTGGCGCACGCAGGTGCGCTTTATTGGGGCCGGCGCCATCGGTGTCGCGGCGATCTATTCCCTCGCCAAATTAACCAACCCCGTTATCAGTGGGTTGATTGCGACACTGTCTCCGTCGAAGACGGCAGGGATCGTCGACGATCTTGATCGCGATATTTCGCCGCCATGGATCATCGGTCTCACTGCGGTGTGTATCGCCGTCTCAGCGTGGCTGGCGTGGAGCTTCGCCAGTTCAACCGTGCTCGCGTCGAGCGCGTTGTCCTTGACACTCGTCGCGGCGCCGTTTGTTTTGCTGGTCGGATTTCTTATCGCCGGTATCTGCGGCTACATGGCCGGCCTGATTGGTGCGTCCAACTCGCCGATTTCGGGTGTGGGTATTCTGTCGATTGTGATTTGTGCGGCGCTGGTTGCGGCGGTTGTGCCGGCCACGCCGGAATCGTCGCCGGCACTTGTCGCCTTTGCACTCTTCGTGACGTCGATCGTGTTTGCGTGCGCCACTATATCAAACGATAATCTGCAAGACCTCAAGACCGGCCAGCTGGTTGGCGCATCACCCCGTCGACAGCAAATCGCGCTGATCGTCGGTGTGGCTGCCGGTGCATCGGTGATTCCTTCGGTGCTGAACCTGCTCGCCAAGGCGTACGGTTTTGCTGGTGCCGCCAACGTCGGCGTGGTGACGCAGAACCCGCTTCCGGCTCCGCAGGCCACGCTCATCTCCGCGTTGGCACAGGGCGTGATTGGTGGTACGCTGGCGTGGAACATGATCGGCATCGGTGCGCTGTTGGGCGTCGGGCTCATCTTGCTCGATTCGGCGATGGGTGTCATGAAACGACTTCGCATTCCGCCGTTGGCAGTGGGTCTGGGCATTTACCTTCCCATGTCTGCGACGTTCGCTGTTGTTGTTGGTGCGGTGGTATCCACGTGGTACGACAAACGCGCCAGCAAAATGCCGAACCCGGAGCGCGCCGAGCGATTGGGAACGTTGGTGGCGTCCGGTTTGATTGTTGGTGAGAGTTTGTGGGGCGTGATTAATGCGGGGTTGATTGTGGCGCTGGCATCGGACGCGCCGATCGCGCTATTCGGCGCAGATTTCGCTCCTGCGCCGTGGTTGGGTGTGGTTGGTTTTGTGGGTGCGATCTTCTACTTGTATCGTTGGATGCTACAGCGGTCGTCGGCGGCGGGTTAGGCGAACGTCGGACTCAAGAACCGTTCACGACGTTAGCGACTGGACGTATCGTTCAGTGGGCAATATTGTTCAAGCGGCCAGCGCTGTCGTCTCGGTAAGCTGGTGCCAATGCGCGGAGTCGGCTGCTCGTTGGAGTCGAGGCCTGCGTAGGGCGTGACCCTCTCTCGAACAATCCCATGAGATTTCGACATGCGCTCCTGGCGGTAATCGCGTTCCCATTGACGGCTGCGACGCAAGGGTCCGGCCCGGGCCTGGTGGTTCCGGTGCCAGCGGAGTCGCAGGTCAACGTTGCTGTCGACTCCTTTACCACGCCCACGGGTGCGCGGCGCGCCATGCAAGTCGTGGTGCCAAAGGTGCGGCAATCCACAGCGATACCGGTCGTCGTCTTCGCCAACAACAGCGGACCTGGCCTGATGCAGACGCGAGGCTATCAGGAGTGGGCGCGTCTGGTGAGCAGTCGAAACCTGGCTGGATTGCTTTATGAAGGCGCCGGATTCGATCAGCAGATGTCAATGGAAGCGAACAAGGCGACTGCGGTAGCGTATTTGGATTCAGTGGTCGCCGCGTTGCGGCGACGGCGCACGGTCCACGGCGTTGATCCGGACAAGCTCGTGGTTTGGGCTGGCTCGGGGATGACATGGAGCGGGACTCCCTTCGCTCTCTCGGGGAACCGGCAGGTGAATGGGTATGTTCTGTATTATGGGGCTGGCTCCGTGCAGCAGCCGCGTGCGGATGTGCCAGTCCTGATGGTTCGTGCCGGGCTCGATAACCCCTCGCTGAATGCTTCGCTCGACTCGCTGGCCCGTCAGTTGACGGATGTGGGGAGTCCTGTGACAGTTGTCAGCCACCCGGCGGGGACGCATGGCTTCGACCTCAACGACAGCACAATCACGACGGCGAGTGTTATTGCGCAAACACTCGACTTCATGGAACGCGTGACGACCCCTGCACTGCACTCGGCAATGATCGAGGAAGTGCCGGAGGCGCAGGCGGGAGCGGCGCTGGCTGGCAAGCGCTGGGTCGACGCTGAACGCGCATATCTCATGCTGGCCCGACAAAAACCGAATAATCGGTCCGTTGCCTGGAAGCTCGGAATTGCTCAGCTGGAGAACGGCCATCCGGCGGATGCCCTCGCCTCGTTTGATCGCGCGAGGGCGCTCGGTCAGGGCGGCGCCCGAGACATTGGCGTTCCGGCGATTCGAGCCGCGCTCAGGAGCGGCAATCGGGCCAAGGCGGGCGAATGGACCGCGTGGGCTTTGCGCAGCTATCCTGGCATCCGTGCGGAGATCGCCGCCGACAGCGAGATTGCCCCTGCGTTGAATCTCGCGCCAGGTGCCGACCCACCGCCCGGGTTGTGAGCGCAAGGCAACTCATGTTGGGCAGTGCCAGGCAGGTGACCCACTCCTCCTACTGAATGAACCGAACTCTGGGTGTTCGCGCCACCGCGCTCGCGTTTCTTTGTATCTGCTGCCTCTCCCGCTCCGCTGACGCGCAGGAACTGCAGTCGACGGACACGGCATCCGTGGTGTCATCACGTGGCGCGTTCTTCGCGCTTTCGGTGCACGACCTTAAGGCGAGCATTGCGTGGTACGAGCGTGTGTTGGGATTGAGGCGTACCGTCGTCATTCCTGCGAATGAACCAATCGTTGGCGGTGCAGTTCTTGAAGGGCACGGGATTGTCGTGGAGTTGTTGCAGCGTAGCGATGCGACGCGGGGTACTTCGCCAGCTGAACTTACGTACGGCTTCGCCAAGGTCGGATTGGTGGTGGGCGATTTTGACGGCACCGTGGCCGCGCTCCGGAAGCGCGGCGTCGAATTTTTTAGCGGGCCGTATGCGGCGAGGCCGGGAATGCGAGCGAACGTGATGCTGAGGGACAACGCGGGAAACATGCTGCAGATTCTGGGGCCGCCGTCTCCACAATGACGCGTGCGAGCGCGATCCTGACGTGCTCGGCGGGATGCAAAATCACTGTCAGCAAGTGGCATGAAACGGGTGATCGGACAGGTACACTTCTCATCAGCGCGTAAATACCGTTACTCTCCGTGCAAGCGCCTGTCGTGCCGTAAGTTCCCTTGCCCGAGGTCCAGATGCCGATTCGCCGTCTGCTTCCCTCTCTCGTCCTTGCTGCGACCGCACTCATGAGTTGCCAGCGGGGCGACGAGGCCGCCAGGGCTTCACTCGCCGCTGTGTTTGGCGGCAGTGCCGGAACGTGGGTCGACCTCACCTGGACGTTTTCAGACTCCACCATTTACTGGCCCACGGACACACTCGGTTTCCGTCACGACACCGTGGCCTATGGACCGACACCTGGCGGGTATTTCTATTCGTCGTATCGCTACGGTGCCAATGAACACGGCGGCACACATCTCGATGCACCGATTCATTTTGCTGAAGGCAAGCTTGCCGCTGATCAGATTCCCCTGAGCTCGCTGATGGGACCTGCGGTCGTCATCGACGTCTCGGTGAACGTCGACGCCGACTACCTCGCGAGCGTCGAAGATCTTACGGCGTGGGAAGCTGTGCATGGTCGCATCCCCGACAACTCGATCGTTTTACTGCGCACCGGATGGGGCGATCGTTACAACGACCGTACCGCGTACCTCGGCACCGCAGCGACCGGCCCTGACGCCGTGCCGCTGCTACATTTCCCCGCGCTCGCGCCTGAAGCGGCGCAGTGGCTCGTTGATAACCGGGCCATCAAGGCGTTCGGGCTCGACACGCCGAGTGTCGATCGAGGGCAGTCGACTGACTTCAGGACGCATGTGATTCTTTATGGGGCGAACATCCCCGGTTTCGAGAACGTCGCCCACCTGGAGCAGCTTCCTGCCACCGGGAGTTTTGTCGTTGCCCTCCCGATGAAGATCAAGGGAGGGAGTGGCGGGCCGCTGAGAATTGTGGCGTACGTGCCGTGACTTAAAAAGGCGCTCGCGGTCCGGCATCGCTTCGGGTGCGCGTAGCGTGTACCTTGCTGCTGTCCAAGTTCCCCTTTTGTCCGTTCCACCTGTGCTCACCTACCCGAGATCACAATGGCTAACAGCGCTGCCGTACTGAAAGCGACCAACCTTGGCGGTTCGCTCACCTGCAAGGATCTGCAGGCCTCGATTCGATTTTACACCGACGCAGTTGGTTTTGCCCTCGAACAATCGTACGAAAACGAGGGTAAGGTCGTCGCCGCCGTCGTGAACGCCGGCGATATCCGCATTGTCCTCAATCAGGATGATGGCAAGCTTGGCTGGGATCGGATCAAGGGCCAGGGATTCTACCTGCAGATCAACGTACCGTCGGCGGCGGATGTCGATTCAACTGCGGCACGGATCAAGGCAGCCGGTGGGACGCTCCTGAATGAGCCGGAAGATCGTCCGTGGGGCGCAAGGATGTTCCAGTTTAACGATCCGGACGGCTTCAAGCTCGGGGTGTCGACGCCGCTGCAGAGCTAACACGCGAGGGTGCACGTTTGTACCGCGCTTCGCGCAACACCTCGCGTTGATGTTACGGGTCCAGCCGTCCCGAAGGGCAGATTCCTGATTCTGCGGCGGGACGGTAGTTCAACGCGAGGGTGCAGGTCGGGCATCGATCGACGGGAGGGTGACGTGGGCCACCAGTGCCCAACCGCGCCACTCAGGAAGGTTCAGCTGCGATCCGGGAACTGGGGTGTCTCAACGCCGAGCGCGCGCAGATAAACGTATCCTTGCCCGCGGTGATGGATCTCGTTGTCGATGATATAAAAGAGAAGATCACCGACACGCATCTTCCATTGGCCGAATGCCGTGTCGGTCTCCTGGAACCGGCCCTCCGGGATTTGCGACCACAGCTCCTCGATCCGCGCAGTGTCGGCATCCCAGCGCGAGAGCGCGTCATCACGTGTCGCCGGGGAATCCCTCTGCTCCATCGGCCAATCTCCACTGACAACTCCTTGAAGCGTCGGCACCGCCATCGAGAGAAACTCGTTCACCAGAACGGCGAACGGGCGCATTTCACCAACGGAGAACGTCGTAAACGCCTTGTCGTCGGGAAACGCCGCGATCACGCGACGGGTGAGGCGACGGTGGCCGAGCCAGTGGTTCAACAGTTGATCACTCGTGAAGACGGTATGCATGAGCATCAGGCAATGGTGATTGCATAACGGACGTTTGGTGAGCAACATGGCTGCGGTGCGACGCGCGCTCGCAGCTCGACAGGACGCGCCGTCCTCAGTTCATCAAGTCGTCAATCCGGATCCTCCATCAACTAGAATGGCGGACCGCCCCTGCGCGGCGGCTGAATCATCTCGTAATCCGACGGCGGTTCCGCGTTCAGCAGATACTTCACGAAATAGTCCCAACGCTTACGGATGTGAAAGACCGGCAGTCCGTGCTGTGCATCGGGGAAGATCAGCAGGTCGAAATTCGTCTTGTTGGCCTTGATGAGCGCGTCCACCACCTTCATCGTGTTCGCAATGTGGACGTTGCCGTCCATGTCGCCGTGCATCAGCAGCAGGCGCCCCTTGAGGTTCTTCGCCATCGTGTAGTTTGCCGCTGAATCGTACGATGCCTTGTTGTATGGGCCCTGGTATCTGCCCGCCCAGTACCACGCGTAGGTATCAGGGTGATGATTTCCGGCACCGCTTACCGCCACTTTATAGAAGTCCGGGTAGCGAAGAATGGCATCTGTTGACGCGAGCCCGCCCCCGGAGTGTCCGTAAATCCCGATGCGGTTCATGTCGATAAACGAGTGCTTCGCTCCCAGTTGCCGAAGGGCCGCGATGTGATCGGGAATGCCGTTGTCGCCCATGTTGCGATAGTAAAAATCATGAAACGCCTTTGATCGGCGCGGCGTCCCTTGATGATCAATCTGGATGACGATGAAGCCGAGCTCGGCCAGCGCCTGCTGTTCACCTGTGCCCGACCATCCCCAACGTCCAACACTTCCTACCTGCGGGCCCGGATAAATGTGGTCGAGAATCGGGTAGCTCTTCGTGGAGTCGAATGTGCTTGGCTTGTACATAAGGCCGTAGATGTCTGTGACACCGTCCCGCGCTTTTGTGTGGATGATCTCAGGTGGCCGCCAACCAACCGACCGCAACAACTCGATGTCTCCTCGCGCCAATTCCAGAATCGTCTTGCCGTCGACAGCTGAGCGCAACGTGATAACCGGTGCCTTGCCGATAGCAGTATGGGTGTCGATAAAGTAGGGACCGTTGGGTGCAAAGGTGATCGCATGATCGCCGTCCTCGGGGGTGAGCGGCGTCATCCCGCTTCCGTCGGCATTCACGCGATAGAGATGCGAGTAATAGAGGAAATCCTTGTCCTTCCCCCACGCGCTGAAATACACAACCGACGGCGTCGCTCTGGTCGCACTGTCCACGCGGAAGAGCCGATCGACGGCGTACGTCCCTGACTCGATCTGATTTTTCACCGTGCCGTCGGCGCCGATTCGATACAGGTGCCCCCACCCATCGCGCTGCGACCACCAGATCAGGTCGTCGCTCCCTTTCGCGACCATCCAGTTCTCCTGCCCAAACGCGTGTGACAGCTCAACCCACGTAGCGGTGGAATCGCGCGTGACGGTTTTTACGTCACCTGTCCTCGCGTCTACGAGCAGCGCCGAAATTCGGCTGGGTCCCCGGTTGGCGTTCAACATGAAGAAGTGGTCGCCCGCGCGATTCCAGAACGTTCGCGTGCTCACCGTGGTGGCGGGCGACGGCGGGCTCTTCGCTGCCAGGTTGGTGCGATCGACGATGTCGATCACGTGCACCACGTTCGAAGGCACCACTGAATCACTCGGCACGGCATAGTGGTAACTCTTGTCGACCGGTTGATCTGCGGTGGACGAGTACATCGGATAGATGCGGGTGCCCCGGAGATCCTCACGCGCCACGGTGAACCGCCGTGAATCGGTGGACCAGTTAATGTTCACGCGCGCTGGTCGAGGCTTCGCCGTGTCTGCCGCGACTTCACGCTGGGTGTTACCGTACGCGAACAGACGCACGCCGTCTGTGGTCAGCTGAATGGATCCCGTGGGCAGCGGCAGCGAATCCTGCCTGGCTGCGCCACCTCGGCCTCCACGTCCCCCGCGAGAGCTCGAATCGGCTTTTTTGGCGGTGTCTGCGCGTGCTTTTCTCACTGAGTCGGCGGTTGTCACCGCATCGGCGTCGGAGAGCGACGACGGCCGCATGTAGAGGTTGTGGCGCCACGCAAAAACATCCCACTGCTTGTCGGGCGACCTGTTTGCCCATGTTGGCCCCACCTTGAGTGTGCGCTTGAGGGCCCAGTCTACGCTGTCCTGTGCCTGACAACTCAGCGTGGCCGGGTCGCAGCGAAAGACCTTGTGATGGAACGCCAGCTCGATCGCTCTCCCCGTGTCCGCCACGGTGAATACCGGGAGCTGCGTCGGATCCAGGATGGTGTCAGCGGCCAGGGAGAGGATCGCCGCCAAACGATCCTTATCGAAGAAGACGCGCTTGCTCCCTCGCGCCGGATCGACGAGGTAGACTGTGCCTCGGTCGTCCTTTCCCGTCGATGTGTACACGAATCGGACGCTGTCTTCGAGCCAGACAGGGGTCACGGTGGCGCCGAGGACATACGCACCGGCGGTACGAATCACATCGGCTCGGTGATAGTCAATCTGTTGAGCCGAGAGGGCGAGGGGCGCTACAAGAAGCGCAGCTGACAGCGCGAGGTACGATCGCATGGCGGGACGGATAGAGTTGAGCGGCAGTAGCGCAGCAATATGCGGGCTGTGCGCGCATAAACAACCGCAACGCCGCTTGGCGAGGCGTTCGACTCCTCCCTCTGCGATGCATTCAGTAGTGCCTGACCCGCACGTGCGCATCAATATCACAACCGTAGTCAGACTCGACGCCGGCTCAGGTCCGCCATTACGGAAGATCCGTTCACGGACCAACAGACGAGTCGGCAGCTGTCGGACCGCATTATCATCATCAGCGGCGAGCCAGGCGAGTGGAAGCTGGCGATGGACTGGGTGGAGCGGCTACTACGCGCGGCCGGGACGGTTGATTCGTGTGCTTACAGACCTGCCGTTTGACCGGCATGGTCTCGCCTCGGACCCTCGGAATACGCGCCTTCTGCGGACAGCCGGGCTCGAAGGGTTGATGTAGGCACACCGGTCTGGTTTAATATAGCTACGGACGTGGCACGGCCGGCAGCACGGGCTTCTTCCGAAACACCTTCCGTGCCACCGACCCGTCAAAGTCCGTGCTCTCCCGCTCAATCCGGTTCACCCCGCTCGCCATGTAACGAATCAGCGCCGAGCTGTGGTTGAGACCGGCGCGTGCGACCAGTTTCAACCAGTCCCCCCGAGCGGTTTCATCTGGTGCTTCCGTTGTCACCGAGAAGTAGGTTATCCGCGGACTGTTCGTTCCCGTGCCGGTCGCCGGCCTGCCGCGCAGCGCTCGATAGACCAGGATCCCCTCCCTGAAATCCTCGCGGAAGTTCTCGACGTCCTGCTGCCCATACTTTCGGTAGCGCGCATACAGCCGTTTGTTCATCGTGTCGAGTTCGTTGTCACTGGTTATCGAACGCGCCACTGAATCCAGTATCGCAAACTGGGCTTTCTCCAGTTCGGGGTACCGACTGTCTTCTGTATAGTTGAACCCGGGAACAAACCAGCCGCGTGGCGCCCACCAGCTGCGTTGCGCACCCTGCCTGCTGCGCACCCACGCGCTGTACCCCGCGAAATATTGTACCCACTCGTGCGAGGGATACCCGTGCATGTTCATCGCGATATCCGGCAACCACATCTCCTGCAGCATGGGCCGAGCGCGCGTTTCGGGATAGATGGGGTCGTCGTTGTTGGACCCCGACGTGACATCCACGCCTAACGAACCAAGATAGCCGGCATGTAGCATGAAGTCGGGTGTTACGCGCTGCATCTCCCACGCGAGGCGAGCACCATCAGGATTGGTGATGGGATGCAACACAACGTTCACCTTGTCCAGCAACCTGCGATAGGTGGAATCGGTCGCCAACCGTTCACCCAGCCGCAGAATATGACTCGTACTGGAGACTTCGTTGGCATGCTGACGACCTGAGATAAACACGGTCGGCTTGAGTGCATTCAGCTTTGCCTGCGAAATGTGGGTCGAGGAATGCGGCGGCAGAAAGTCGATCGCAAAGGTGTTCTGGCCCAAAAACGACTCGGTCACAAAATAGGGTCGCACCCCGGGGAACGTGCCGAGCTTCGCCACAATGGAATCCGACTCCACCGGAGGAATCGGCGTGTCCCACTGGACGATCTGCTGCCCGCTGTACCGAAAGCCCGCGGCAGCAAGACTCGGCCTGACGGTACCGCCCGGCCTGGCACTCCTCGGTAATGTCGCCATACGGCGAAAGGGCACCGCCGCGGTGTCGTTAGGCACCACGCGCACGACAACGTTCCTGATGCGATCGTAACTCAAAGCCTGTTGCGCCACACCAGCACGATGCAACGAGTCCAGCGCGCGGATCATCCCCAATACGAGATCTGCAGATGGACGCTGACGATCGAACTGTCCCTCCGTCGCCCGGTCCCTGAACTCCTCGTACCGCGTAATCGAGTCCGGAACAGGTACATCAAACAACACGCTGCTGAGCCCCTGCTCACCAACGGTCGCACTGACACCGCGCAGTACGGGTTCATCTGTGTTAAGCGGCGACAGCGCATATCGCGTTGTCACGGGCTCCTGACCGCGGATACGATGTGTAAGCACGAGTTCGGGGGCGCCGCGCTCCTTGCCGGTCATACGCACACGCACCTCCCCGGCCCGCCCGTCACGCGACGGATTCACCCTCGGCAATATGCGACCAGCATAGTTCAACGGACCCACACCGTACCGATTGCCAATCAGGTCAAAGAGTGTGAGCGTCTCGAAATAGATGTCTTCATGTAACGCTTCGAGCGACGACACGACCTCTTCGTCTACGCCGAGTCGGTAGTCCGGCTCCGACATCGTCAGATCCACTGTGAGCTCGTCGAAGTACGGCGCGTTCGCTGGCGACGGTTTGCCGTCCTGAATGTCCATCACGTAGTCGATGACCCGCTGATAAATGTCCTGCTGCCATTGATCCCAGAACATCTCGGGATCGGTGCGGATGCGACGATCGACTACGCGTCTGCTATCAAGTTCCGCTGATATCCATCCGGTTGTCACCTGAATCTGTTCGTATTCCGGGAACAGATCAAAGAACGGGCGAATCACATACTTCGGATCAAACCAATCCGTGAGAATCTCCTGCCCGGATCGATCGAACACGCGTACGCCGTACACGGGCAGCGAGGTCGACAGCGTCGGCACAAACACAATGACGGAATCCGGAACCGAGAGCGCCTTGGCGAGCACTCCATCCACGGGATAGATCTCCTGCAGCCACCGCGTGTCGGATCCCATCGCCTGCCATTTAACTTCATCCGAGTCCTTGAGGTTGCGATACCGGATCTCGATGCGACCGACCTCACGATTGGCAAGCTTCGGAAGCACCACATCGGTCAACCAGCTCATCCCCTGTTTGTAGGCTGACAGCACAACCACTTCAATGTTGTCTGGATTTCCACCACGCCTGGCGACGGAATCACGAATTGCAGCCGCCAAACGTGCGCGAACCTGTGGCCCTTCGCTCACACGGACTTCGATGCGACCACGACTGGTCGCATTTACACGTGGCAGAATGCTGTCCCGGATCATGACCCACGCGCTGTCGACCTCCCACGGCAGCCGCATCGTGCGATCAAAGATCGGCTTCCCCTCTCCGAAGCCGGCGTTGTAGACCCTCACGGTGCGCCTCGCCGAAGGGAAACGCTGCTGCAGCTGCCGTTCAATGAATCGGCCAAGTCCATCAACGGTATCGCGCACGACAAACTCCACGGCGAGCGAATCGATCTGCTGTCCGGCGATCCTTCCCAGAAATTCGTTCAGCTTGTGCACGCCCAGTGCGGCCTGACCTGCCCCGCTTCTCGCCTGAACAAAACGGCGCACATCGCGCTCAAGATCGCTGAGCAGGTACTCGCCCTTTCCGTAGGTCCAGAGATAGGGTGCTCGACGTGCCAGCCAGTCGGTGATCGCGTTCAGACCGCTGGAGTCACGTGCGCCAACTACCAGACCCGCCTTGCCGCCGAACGCGCGCGGGAGCAGCTCAACAAAGCCGGTGCCGGCTGTCGGACCTCCTGTCAGCCCGAGCGAATCAGAAGCAGTGAGTGAAGCAATCCGCGGATGATTGACCCCGACTACAATCGGAAAACCGCGATCCTCGATGCGCTCCTCAGTGGCGTTCACTGCTGCGATCGGCAGTCGCAGCCCAGCGGTCTCCAGCCCAATGCGTGTCGCAAAATCTACCAGCGACCCAGCCGACTCGGCGCCACTCACAGACATCGCAATATCCGCCTCGTCCGGCACAAGATCCTGATTCGTGTCGCGATACAGCCCGCCTACTGTATATAGCTGTGACAGCGAGAACGCATCGTTCACTCGTGCAGTGGCGCGTGTGGCATCCAGCGCGGGCCATGGCTTGCGCGGACGAATCGTCACGCTGTCGCTCCGACCACCGCTCACGACCTGCAAGTCGAGTCGATGGAGTCCCGACACTTCGAGGTCCGATCGTTTGAGTGGAACTTTGACCGTGTCGGAGGGCGGTTTGGGCGTGGAATCTGCGCGTAACAGCGCCATCGCACGACGCAGTGCGACTGAATCGGCTACTGTTAATCTGTAGCGTGCCCTGCTCACCCCCTTTCCTGCAGGTGCAACCACGATCTCGTCGAGCCGGACGGAATCGACGGTGATGTTGTGTTGATTCAGCAGACGCAACAGTTTGTCGCCCAGTTCGGACCACGACAGACCTTTTGTGCTCCACACGCTTGGAAAGCGGCTGGCGAAGTATCCCGCCGCGGTGAGCAATCCCGAATCGTCCCCGCCGTCGATCTGCACGCCCCCTTGGGTAAACCGCGCATTGGTCGGAAGGAGTCTGATCGCACCTTCGCCAGGGGCCAGAGTGGTGGACGACTGTGGCGCCTGGGTTGCGCCGGTTCCAGTGCCTCCGATCACGATGGCCGCATACGCATAAGTGCCAGCCGCGGACACGCGCTGCACCCCCGTGAGATTCGTGGCGCTGGATTCATATCCCAGACGCGCAGCGACGTTGGCCGCCGCAACAATCTCTGCCGGCCTTGCATTCAGCTGCACGATGATGCGCGCACTGATTGCGTCGATCACACCGTCGCCATTTTCATCGCTGAGCAGGCTCCCCACGTTGAGCATCGCCTTGAGATCAGCCACGGGGGGCCGCGTCTGTGCATGGACCGGCTCCGCACCACCTGCCAACATCGCAAGGGCAAAGCCGAGCGCGCCGATCACGCGGGGGCGCGGCCGCGAGTTGTGGGTTCCTGATGAATGTGACGAACACCTGCCGTGACGCAGTTGTTTGTTCGCCGTGCTGGCCTCCGACGCGCGGGCCGCCGGCGCATCATATTTCGCGTTGTACCCTCCGTGCGTGAGGCCTGATGTTAGACACAACTTTGGATCGCACACGGCGGAGGCTATTCGGAGGATCATGGGTGCTGAAAAGGGTGACGCGCGAAGATGGCGCCGCGCCCCCCATGGGGCCAGTTCAGCCCCCCCGCGGGAAGCGGCAGACACAACACTTTAGATCGCCTGTCAGCTCCAGCGTTCGCTGGCGGATACCAAATCCAATGCGATCAGCAACCAACCTCCGTACACCTGACCGAACAAAGGAAATGTCCGAGCGACACCATTCGGTTGAGTGGGCCTCGGTCGGCGAACAACGCCACGACGCCTGCGGCACGTTGGCGCGAGGAATCGGCGCACTCAGCGGCAGTGGCGCGAAGGCCTCGCGGGCAATGCTCCACGCCGGCTCGTTCAGATAGACGATATTTACACTGCCAGTCTCATTCTGCCACCATACCTCCGGCTCGCATGGCGCATGAAGCGTCCGTCGCCGCCTCGTATGCGATGTTCATCGAATCTCCGGTCCCATACTGCGTGACGTATTGCGTTGCTCTGTGGCTGTTGCAATAAACTGCGGCGGCGCGGACGCCCCTCAGCCGGCCCCGGCGAAACTGGGACGCGTTCCGTGCTCAGGGCCTCACTGTCAGCGACGCGCCTTCGCGCTTGGGTGAAACGCGTGTCAAGCCAAGCCTTCCCGAATCGCCTGCCTGCGCGCCCGGGTCGTCTCGACAATCGCCGCAAAGTCCGGATGCGTACGCAGCGGTTCGATCAGCGGGCAGTGTTTGGCAATAAAATCCACAGGCGAAAATCCCTTCTTCACCGCGGTTGCAAGGTTCTCCATCGCACGATCGATGTTGCCCGTTAGCGCAAAAATTTCGGTGAAATGAAATGTGAGATGTCCATCGAACGCGCTGAGGTCCAACTCGCCAAGCGCCGCCAGTCCGCCGGCGTGATCGCCCTTCAGCACGAGATGTAGCGCGTTCGCTTGCACGACATATGGAATGCCTGGCGCTGTTTGCAACATCCAGTCCACGTGAGGCCGCGCACGTTCGGTATCACCCTGCATCATGTACACATAGCCAAGATCCCATTGGGCAAGCAGATCATTGGGATTGGCTGCCAACGCCCTTTCCATCGCGGAAAGCGCTGGTTCCGGTGTACCGCCAAAGACGTCGACGATGGCACCAACGAGCCATGTCTGCGGTGAAAGCGGGTCGCGGGCTTCGAGCTCGGCGGCTGCCTCCGCCGCTTCCTCCAACAGACCGGCGTATCCCAGAGCGCAGATGTACCAGAACCACGCATCGGCATCTGACGGATCGCGCTCAAGCGCCTGCCGAAACCAGATGATGGCCTGCCCCATGTCGCCATGTTCGAGATTGGCGTACGCCAGTGCAGCGTATCCCCACGCGCTGTCCGGTGCGTCGTTGATAAGTGCTCGCGATTGTGCGTCGACGGCCGCCAGATTTTCCGGACTCCCCAATCCCATTTTTTGTCGCGTTAAATCGCCCCACAAACGAAGACCGCGAAGCACCGGTGTGTCCCCTTCGATGGCCACGGCGCGATCGATGAGGTCCACCCATCGATTGGTCGCCATCTGCGAGTTCCGGATTTCGGCGCGTGCTTCCAGATACAACTCGTACGCGCGCGCACTCACGATACCGCGTGCGCCAAGCGCGCGATCTTCCTCAGCATTAAGCGTGATGCCCAGTGCCGAGACAATTTCGCGGGAGACGCGTTCCTGCAGATCGAACACGTCGTCGATCGTGCCGTTGTACTTGTCGCCCCACAGTTGCCGGCCATCAAGCGCATCAACCAGGTGTGCGGCGATGCGCAGTGCATCGCCTGCGCGTCGCACGCTGCCGGTGAGCAGATAGCGCACGGCGAGTGCGCGCCCGATTTCCTGCGGATCTTTCGTACTGCCCTTGTGTTGTGTGGACGATGTGCGAGACGTGACGCGAAGCGCCTTGACGCGCGAAAGATCCGTGATGATTTCTTCCGTGAGTCCGTCGCTGAAGTATTCGTTGTCAGCGTCGGCACTCATGTTCACAAACGGCAACACAGCAATCGTGTTTTTGGCGGCGTTAGCAACGCGCGCAACAATTGGTTGTGGCGATGACGACGTGCGAAGCTGCGTAACAACGTCACTCGCAGATGCAGGACGATCCACCGCATCACGCGCGAGCAATTGCTCCACCAGACTCGCCAAGGCCGGCGGCACTTCCCTGCGACTCGTCGAGACACTTGGCGGTGTATGCACAAATCGGCGAGCGATCAGTGCAGCAGCCGTTGGTGCGGTAAACGCCGCTTCGCCCGTGAGCATTTCGTACATCACGCAGCCGAGTGCAAAGAGGTCGCTCCGGCCGTCCAGCTCTTCGCCTGCGGCCTGTTCGGGGCTCATGTAGGCGGGGGTGCCAATCATCATGCCAACCTGCGTGAGCGTGCTTGTCTCGCGCGCGGCGGCCAGTGCTTTGCCGATGCCGAAGTCGGCGACAATCGCATGTCCCTCGTGCAGCAGAATGTTCTCCGGCTTAATGTCGCGATGCACGATGCCCTGGCGATGTGCATAGGCCAGCGCGTCCGCCACCTCATCGGCAAGTCGCGTTGCAACATCAACAGGCAGTCGGCCTTGCTCGGTCATTTGTTCGCGCAACGTCTGCCCGCGCATCACTGGCATCACGAAGAACAGGATGCCATCGCTCTCGCCTGAGTCGTAGAGCGGCAGGATGTGCGGATGCGTGAGACTGGCCGCGAGCTTGATCTCGCGAATGAACCGGTCGTGTCCCAGCGCGCCCGCCACGTCCGTGTGCAGCACCTTGATGGCGACTGCGCGGTCGTGGCGAAGGTCGCTGGCGAGGTAGACCGTGGCCATGCCGCCGGCGCCGAGTTCGCGATCGACGCGGTAGCGGGCGGCGAGGGCCGCGCGGATGCGGGGGAGAGTGTCGGGC
>JBGTBX010000398.1:0-3283 GCA_041749115.1 Gemmatimonadaceae bacterium | reverse complement strand
GTTGCTGGATGAACACCTCGCCACCAAACCGGATCTCGCCAAGATTGGTCAGGACGAACACGGATGGGGAGTGCGCCCACAGATCAATCAACTGCCGGATGATCTCATGGAGAAGATTATCCGATACTATCACTCCAAAGGCGTCCGGGTGATCATCCACATCTCGAACGAACACAACGCCCTCGAGGCAATCTATGCCGGGGCAGATGTGCTTGCACATCCCATCATTCAGGCCCCGATGAGCGAACAGTACGTGAAGATGATGGCGGTAAAACATGTGCCAACCGTTTCTACGCTCACCATTGGTGATAACTACAGCAGGCTCGCCGATCACCCTGATTTCGTCGACCAGCCTCTGTACCGCGACACCTTTGAACCCGAGGAGCGGCAACGATTGAAGACGGAAGAATCAGCAAAGCAAAAAGAGAACCGCTGGGCGGCGTGGATGAAGGTGATGACACCAATCGCACAGGACAACATGAAACGGCTCAACGAGATCGGCAGGGATATCGTCGCCACCGGCACCGATCAGGCATCCGGACCGGCCATGCATCGTGAGATGGAACTGCTGGCCGATGCCGGCATCCCGGCAGCCGACGTGATCGTGACTGCAACACGCAACGCCGCGCGTGCTTTGGGTAATCTGGACGAGCTCGGAACCATTGAACCGGGAAAACTTGCAGACATGGTGCTGCTGCGCGCCGATCCCACCACCGACATCAACAACGCCAAGCTGGTCGACATGGTAATGAAGAACGGCACATTCGTCGATCGCGCGGCGCTGGACCTGCCGGTGAATCGACGACCGCAGAGTCGCTGAGGCCTACCTAATGCCAACACGTACCCTGTCCCCGGCCCTGCCGCGCCCACGCCTGCCCTTCAGTCGACTGCTCCTCGCTGGCTCCTGCGCGTTGTTCGGCTGCATAAGCGAAGGACCCGCCCCTGCCGAACGCATTATCGAAGTCGTCGCGCACGATTACGCGTTTCAGGTCGCCGACACCGTTGATCCCGGTTGGGTAACGTTCGCTCTCCGTAACGATGGGAGCGTGCTACACGAAATGATCCTGATGAAGCTGAATTCAGATGTGACACTTCGGGATTTGCACAGCGCATATCAACGGGATGAGTTATTCCGGCCCTTTCTGGATGGAGGGAATGCGGTCCTCTTCGCCTCCGCCGGAGAAGTGGGGACCGGGCGGCTGGTGCGGGAGCTGGAACCCGGAAGCAACTACGTTTTATGGTGCAACTTCTCAGATAGTGAGGGAGCTCCCAAACATGCTCGACTCGGCATGTTCAAACTGGTGCACGTCCGGGATACCCAAACCCGCCCGGCGCAGGCCGCGGCAAACCAGCTTATCATCGAGTCCAACGACTACGCGTTTCGCGCTCCCGATACCGTCAGAGCAGGCGTTACCGACATCTTGATCCGCAACGTGGGCGCACAGCGGCACGAAGTAAGTCTGAGTCTGTTGAAGTCGGGCACACCCGCCGCGTTCTTCTTTGATCAATATCTCAAGGGTGCCAACCTCGATTCGTTGTACGCCGATGACGGGGCGGTTCTCACCGCGTATCCCGGCGACGACAACCGGACAGCCGTTCGCGTGACGTTTGTCGCCGGGCAAACCTACATCGTGGTCTGCGAATTTCGCGACACACCCGCGAGTCCGACGCACATCTCACTCGGCATGTTCAAGGCGATTGAGGTCGCTCCATAACGGAACGACGTGCGCTGCCCCAAGGCCGCGCAGCACGGCACATGATGCAGATTAGTGTACTATGACCGTTGAGGAGGCGTCTGCCAAACGGAGACGCAGCAACAGCACGGCTGCAGCCAGCGCCACAGCGGCACCGACACTGAACGCCACCTCAGCGCCGTATGTCGCCCACAGGAGACCGAACAGTACGGATGCGGGCAATGCGCCGAGGCCTAACGCGAGGTTGTACCAGCCGAATGCCCGCCCCCGCACCGCGGGACCAACCAGATCGGCGACAAAAGCCTTTTCGGCTCCCTCGGACAATCCCGAGAAAACGCCGTAGGCGAGCATGAGCGACCACGCATGCACTTCGCGCGTGGCCAGCGCGAACCCGTAGTAAACCGCGGCGTACACACACCAGCCCGCGACGATCAACGGACGCCTGCCCCATCGATCGGACAGCGTGCCTCCCCACGTAGACGTCAACACCTTGGTGAGATGCAGCGCGGCCCAGATCAGCGGAATCCGCGCAACAGGCACCCCGATTTCACCCACACGGAGCAACAGAAAGGCGTCCGTCGAATTGCCGATGGTAAACAGCAGGATGATCCCCACATATTTCATGAAGACTCTCGGCATCTTCTCACGAACCGCCGCGGATGCTGTCGTTGCCGCGTCGTGTACGATCGCCGGCACGCCCGATTCCTTCACCCCACCGATCAGCACCACCATCGCAAGCGCGGCCGGAATCGCGGCGTAGAGAAACACATGGCGCACCGATACGCCGCCGAGTTCCAGAAGGAACCAGGCGATGAGTGATCCAAGCACAGCCCCCAGATGATCTGCGGCACGGTGGAACCCGAACGCACGACCACGCGACGTCGCATCCACCGCGGCGGCAATCATCGCATCGCGCGGGGCACTGCGCAGCCCCTTCCCGACACGATCGAGCACTCGAATGCCGAGTACCTGACTGGCTGATCCTGCGAAAGCGACCAGCGGCCGAATGAAGGACGACAGACCGTAACCGGCGACAACGAGCGGCTTGCGGCGGGGCATGCGATCAGACCATCCACCGCTTAACACCTGCAGTAGCGCGTTCACCGCCTGCGCCCCTCCTTCGATCAAACCGACGAAAGCAGCGGACGCGCCGAGTGTTGTCGTCACGAACAGCGGCACCAGGGGATAGATCATTTCACTGCTCACATCAGTAAGCAGCGAAAGAACGGCAAGAGCAATGACGGTTCGGGGAAGCCCCACCCTCCGGAATGCGGTGCGCACAGGCGACAATCTATCGTCTACTTGCGCGCCACGCCCTCCGCAGTGGAAGTTCGTTGTATGAAGCGACGGACCGACGACACCTTTGCGCTGATTGAACCTGCCAGACGCTGGTTGGCAGCCCACGATGCGGACTGTCTTGCGCTGCAGTTGCGGCTGGCACGAACGCCGGCCCCAACGGGTGACGAGGGGCCGCGAGCTGAGGTAGTTCGCGATTTCCTGCGTGCAGAGGGTCTGCCGCACGTGACTGATGCCGTCGGCAATGTCGTGGTGCCGCTTCATGCCCACAGCGCCGGTGCCGAAGGCGCTGC
>JBGTBX010000397.1:0-4707 GCA_041749115.1 Gemmatimonadaceae bacterium | reverse complement strand
GATCGTTTCATGATACTGCAAAGTGGTACAACGACCCACGGGGCACAGCGCACCAATGCCGGACGCTCCAGGGAACTGCTCACGTATTACACCGAATCGGGTCCCCTCGGCGACATCTTTGAAACAGTCGTCGATACAGCGGCGAGGCGGCACGTCGCAGTGGTGGGGCTCGGCGCAGGGACCACCGCCTGTTATTCCCGGCCTGACGAAGCCTGGGACTACTACGAGATCGATCCTGCCGTGGCCATCATGGCCGCATCGGGGCGGTTGTTCTCGTTCATTAAAGAGTGCGCGCCGGAAGCCCGCATTGTGCTGGGAGACGCGCGCATCTCACTCCGCAGTGCTCCTGATTCATCGTATGATCTCATTCTGCTTGATGCCTTCAGCTCCGATGCGATTCCCGTCCACTTGATGACGCGCGAGGCGCTGAAGTTGTACCTGACCAAACTCAAGCCGAACGGAACCATCGCGTTTCACGTCAGCAACCGGTATCTGGCGCTGGAGCCGGTGTTGGTTGAACTGGCGAGGGACGCCAGGCTCGCTGGCGCGTCGAAACTGAATGAGACTTCGCTCGAGGATCGGCGGCAGATGTTGTATTCGTCGCGTTGGGTCGCGCTGGCGCGGAACGCCGCTACGCTGAGTGCGCTGCCGAAGGATCGCGGGTGGGATGTGCTTGCGGCGTCGGCCGATGTACGATTGTGGACCGACGATTATTCAGACGTGATTGGTGCACTCGTGGTGTTGAAGTAATCCCTCACCGGTTCGCGTGGTGAGAAGGAGGTCGCGGGATGTACGGTCTCCTGGCCGCTCCCCCTCGCGCGGAATCCGCATGGAGCAACACGGCCCTCTGCGCGCCTAACGAGTACCTGAATTGAGCAACGGCGAGTCGGCAGGGTGCGCCTTCACCTGCGCTGCAAGCCAGACTAAGGGTTCAGCCGCAACCCCGGTTGCAGCTCACGGAGCTGCAATGAAATACTGCCAAAGGCGAGCGATGTCTCGAGGCGCACCATATAACGTCGGGCGTCGTCGCTCAGCCACACCTCGGCGCGACCGTTCTGTCCAAAGATGCCCTTCGATTGAAAGATCGGGCGGACGACCACAGCCGCGAACGTACCCGCGGGCACCTTGACCTTTTCGCGGCGCAGTACATTCAGCTGTACCGGATTCCGGGACGGCTTGAAATATTTGTTGAACGTGTAAGTTTGATTCGCCGCGAGCGGCTGCGTGCGCACGTAGTACAAAAACGACGTCTCATCGAGCGGATCGGCGACCGTGGCCGAGTCCGGCTTGCGGGTAATCGACCATGCCTCGTCGCCATTGCGACGCCACTCGGTTTCCTGGTAGATGCCGCGCTCGGGGATGATTTCAATGCTGTCCTTCGCCTGTTTGTCGCCCTGACGCGATTCCTGCTTGTATCGGAGTGATTCAAGCGTGCTCACATCGAGCCAGCTCTCGAGCACGTCACGCACACGAAAGCCCGGGATCCCGGCGCGCAATTCGAGCTGCACATGGTAGGCGGGTCGACCGCGCACTGTGTCGATGCCGAGCACCTCCATGCGGCCGGTGCCGACGTTGAGAAAGCCGAATTTGACGTCGTAAATGAGCGTTTCGCCCACGCCGAACGGAGCGGGGGCGACTGAGACCGCTTTTCCGCCGTCTTGCGCTGAAAGTGGCGAGGAGGCGGAGATGAGGGTGCTGGCGACGAAAAGAAGAGAGCGGATCACGGGCAGGGAAAGCGAGGAACGGAAACCAATCTAGCTACTCTATGTAGTGGGTTGGTGGACATTTGGTTGCGTGCTGGGACCAATTTCTGCCCACCTACCACGTGGAAAAAGATCTGAAGGATGTGGCGAAACACGCCATTCGCGTCGGGGTGCCGCTCAACCCGCAGCTGGCACTGGGTCCCGTTGGTGCTTCACCCGCTCTTGGGGCGAGGCGCCGCTGACCACCGCCAAGATGTACCGTGTCGACGACACGAGGTCAACTTTCGTATTGCTTAGCGATCCGGGCGCCGGCCCACATTCCGACGCCAAGGCCGATCATGCTGAGCATGTAGGCGGTCATCATACCCACGAATGCGCCGAGCCACCAGCCGATGGAACTCCCGACTATTGTGCCAACGAGTATGAGGAGCTTTTTCACAAGAGTCCGTTGTAGCCAAAGGCGGTGGCTGCGTCTGTGAGACAAACGGCCCAAGGGCCGTCGTAGTAACAGGGAGGGCACGCGATCAGCCGTTGACAACGACCGACCGTTTTGCCATTGTACCCTCAACAGTTGAGGGTACGACAAATGGCTACGGATCCGATGCAGTTGCTGCAGGGCACTTTGGATGTTCTCGTCCTCAAGACACTCACCTGGGGACCGAACCACGGGTACGGCGTCGCGCGCTGGATTCGCGAAACTACGGATGACGCACTCGCCATAGAAGACGGCGCGCTCTACACATCTCTGCACCGCATGGAACGGCGCGGTTGGATTGAGAGCGACTGGGGGGTGACGGAAACGGGCCGTCGCGTAAAGCAATACGCGCTCACCTCGGGAGGGCGAAAAGCGCTGAACGCACAGTCGGCAAATTGGGAGCGATACGTGCTTGCTGTTGGCAAAATCCTACGCCCCGCAGCGAGCAGCGCACGATGAGGCGCCTCCCTGGATTGCGCCGCGTCATCCGACACAACTCCGACAATGCGCGCGTCGCGCAAGATGTCGATGACGAGATCCGGTTTCATCTCGACGCGGTGACGGCTGAACTGGTTGCCTCGGGTCTCTCACCGGAAGAGGCGCGGCGGGAGGCGTTGCGTCGGTTCGGAGATGAAGAGCGACACCGACGTGCGCTTGAGAGCGAAGATCGCGCCGGCATAGTCAGGCAACGCTGGCGGGAGCGCGTGTGGGACGCGTTTGCAGATATACGTCAGAGTGTGCGGACCCTTGTGCGGGAGCCTCTGTTTTCTCTGGGTGTCATAGCGACTCTTGGTGTGGGCCTCGCCGCGAACGCGACCATGTTTGGTGTCGTGGATCGGCTGCTGTTGCAGCCCCCGCCGCACGTGAGCGGTGACGAGGATATGGCGCTCGTCTATTTTATTAAACCACTGCGCGACAACACGTTTGCTACCAACACCAGCACTTCGTGGTCGGACTTTGTGACGTTGCGGGACAGCTCGGGAGTCTTCGACGCAGCAGCAGCGTTCTGGCTGACCGATGGTTCGCTCGATCACGGCGCGGCTGCAACAAAACTGCGGGTGGGTCTGGCGTCTGGTGACTTCTTCAACGTGCTGGGGACACGCGCTGCACGGGGAAGGTTCTTCGATGCCAGCGACGATGACCCGGCGGCAACGGAAACGGTTGCGGTCCTCGGGTACACGTTGTGGCGTGATCACTTCGGCAGCGATCCTCAAATTCTTGGTCGTACAGTACACATCGATAGCCACACTCTCACGGTTATTGGTGTCGCTCCCCTGGGCTTTCATGGTCCTCAGGCGCGTCGCGTTGACGTGTGGTTGCCCGCACGTGCCGTCGCCGACGCCTATCTCGGCAAGGACTGGGAAACATCGCGCAACATGTACTGGGTCCGGATCGTCGCACGGCTTCGTCCTGGTCTGAGTCGCAGTGCGGCGGCGGAGCGTGCTACGTCGGTGCACCAAAACGCAAACAGAATTGCGTTGAAAGGAGATTCACTCGCCCGCGTTGCGTTCGGATCGATAGTCCCCGCGCGCGGCGCCGGTGCGCGAACGGACGCAGGAACGAAGGCTTCCGGTCTGGCCGGCGTATCTACGCAAGGTCGTATTTCCGTCTGGCTGACCGGGGTAGCGGCGATCGTGCTCCTCATCGCCTGCGCCAACACCGCCAATCTGTTTCTGGCGCGTCATGACCGCCGACGTCGGGAGATCGCCGTGCGGCTGGCCATTGGTGTGCGCCGCAGCCGGCTGGTCCGATTGCTGGTTAACGAAGCGCTGTTGCTCGCCTGCGGTGCTGCTGTTGTGGCGCTTGTGCTGACGTGGTGGGGAACAGCACTCATGCGTTCGACGCTTCTGGCATCGTATGCGTGGGACACTCCGGCGGTTGATCTGCGCATCGTCGCGTTCACCGCACTTGCCGCTGCAGTCACTGCCTTGTTGGCCGGACTGGTACCGGCGTTGGTCGCGAGCGGGCAGAACCTCACCGCCGCGCTGAAAAGTGGAACCAAGGGAAGCGGCCAGCGGCGCACGGTGCTGCAACGGGCGCTGCTCGTGACGCAGGCATCGCTGTCGATGCTGCTGCTTGTTGGCGCGGGGCTGTTTGTCCAATCGTTAGGCAATGTCTCCGCGCTCCGCCTGGGATACGATGCCGACAAGGTGCTGGTTGCGAACATCGATGCGGCGTCACGATTGACTGGAGAGTCAACTTTCATCGAGCAGTTCTTTGACGATGCGTCGGAACAGGTCCGCACGATTCCCGGAGTTACGTCAAGCGCAATCGCCGTGACAGTGCCGTTCGCGTCGAGCTGGGCGCATAAGCTGACTGTCCCTGGTTACGATTCGCTCCCGGACATTGGCGATGGCTGGTACATCAACGCGGTTTCAACGGACTGGTTCACCACAATGGGAACACGCATCCTGCGGGGACGTGGTTTTGAGCCGACGGATGTAAAGGGCGCCGAACGTGTTGCGGTAGTCAATGCGTTCATGGCAAAAGCGTTGTGGCCTGACGAGAGTGCAATTGGCAAGTGTATTA
>JBGTBX010000396.1:0-4183 GCA_041749115.1 Gemmatimonadaceae bacterium | reverse complement strand
CGCCTGGTTGCTCGCGCTCGGCGGGTTGCATGTCACACAGAGTCACTTTTTTGTAGCCGATGTGCCAGTTACCACATGGCTCCTATTGTCGCTGTGGCTGATGTGGCGAGATACACAGACAACCGAAGGCCACGAAGCGCTGCGCTGGGCGGCCTTCTTCACCGGCGCGGCCTTCGCCCTGAAACTCTTCTTCTTCTCGTTCCCCGCGTTAGGCCTCGTGACGTTGTGGAGAGGTCCCCGACTGCGGCGTGTGCTGCACGTGCTCGTGTTTGCGGCGACCGGGTTCTGGATCTCCTCACTTGGATTTGACACGCCATTTACGTTTGCCCGTGTCCTCGGTGGAGGCACCAACGATCCGTACGTCTTCGATCGCGTGAAGGGTGCCGTGTTGTACCTGATTCAGCTGCCCGGCATGCTGTCGTTTCCGCTCCTGATTCTTGCGATTGCTGGAGCGGTATCGTTGGTCAGGGCCCTGCGCGTCGCGCGGCGCGATCGTGTGATTGCCGGCTTGATAATATTCGGCACCGTTCCGCTGATTACACTGCTGTTCATCCTGCTGATGGCAGATCACTTTCCGAGACATTGGGTGCCGCTGATACCGTGGGCGGCGTTGCTCGGCGCGTGGGCGCTGGATCGGGGTGTTCGAAGACTTCAGGAACAAGGCCGATCGCCTGTCCTGCTGGTCGCACCAGTCATGTTGTGGATGCTGGCACTGGTCGTGGACTCGGAACGGGGCTTCATCGCCGAGCCGCGCAATGACGCGCTTCGATGGCTGTATGCCAATGCGGATTCGGGGAGCACGTTGTATTGGAGCCGGCATGGCACGCCAAAAAATTTCGTGAATCTGCGCTGGGAGAACGAGGGGAACCCGGACTATCTCGCACTTGAGATGTATGATGCCAACAATTTTCTGAGTGGCATTAATTGGCGCAATTCGTATCCGACCGATCCGTCGACCGTATTCGATGTTGAGCGCCCCGAGCGGCTGCATGCTTTTCAATCGCTCTTTCGCGGGGAATTACCGTACCGCGAGGTCGCACGTTTCAGCGAAGGGTACGTGATGCCGGAGCATCGCTTGTCCATGTGGCTCGTGGGGGACCGCGCGCGGAGTTACCTCACCGAGGTGGTCATTTTCAGGCGCGCGACGGGGGAAACACCGTCTCCGTCGGGCAGTGGTGGACCATGACGGGGCAGGGTGTGGCCGTCGTGATCGCGGCGTATAACGAAGGCACAGCCATCGCAGCCGTCATCGCCGGGCTCCGAGGTTATTGCGAGTGGTGCATTGTCGTTGACGATGGCTCACGCGACGAAACCGCAGCCGTCGCTCTCGCAGCGGGCGCACGAGTGCTGCGACATGTCGTAAATCGGGGTCAGGGAGCGGCGCTCCTCACCGGGATACGCGATGCCGTAAAGCTGGGAGCAGAGGTCGTGGTTACCTTCGATGCTGACGGGCAGCACGACACCGCCGATCTCGCGGCACTCATTGCACCAATACGCGCTGGCGAGGCCGATGTCGCGTTAGGCTCGAGGTTCCGTGGGCGCGCAATCGGTATTCCACTGACCCGTCGTTGGATGCTGAAGGCCGGGGTGCTCATCACGCGGGTCCTCTCGGGGATATGGGTCTCCGATGTCGCAAACGGTTTGCGGGCGTTCTCGCGCAAGGCCGCTGGTGATCTTGTTATCACGCTGGATCGCTTCGCACACGCGTCAGAAATTCTCGATCAAATCGGCGTGCATCGCTGGCGTTTTGTTGAGGTGCCGGTGACCATTCATTACACGGCCTACTCCATGGCGAAGGGTCAGTCATCGTGGAACGCCGTGCGAATTGTGGCGCAATTGTTGTTGCAGCGGAGACGTCAATGATCCCATTCCAATATTTAGGCATTGCCGCGTGCGCCCTGTTCGCTGTGGCCAGCGTCACGTCGTTGGTACGTGGAACTCGGCCGAGGTGGCCATCGCTGGTTGGCGTCGGGCTTGGCCTCGCGGGCGCGATCACCTTCGTGGACCCCGACATCACCACGCGGTTTGCCCGAATGCTGGGTATCACGCGAGGCGCTGACCTGCTGCTCTACGTGACCACGCTCGCGTTCGTCGGCAGCTGGTTCTATTTCCACAACAAGGTGCGTGTTCTCTCCAACGACATTACGTCGCTGGTGCGTGCCGACGCCCTGCGTACGGCCCGCGACGGCGATGCGCCGTGGCACGGTGAGTCGTCAGACAAGAAGCCGTCCGCGACCGACTGATGACACACGCCACCTCTCCAGCTGCCTCTCGACCCACCCAGTCAGGGACCGTGATCTACACACGGGACTTTGACCCGGAGCGCCTGCCCCCAGGCACTCGTGTGGACGTTGTGATTCCCGTGCTCAACGAAGCGCACGTTCTGGCGCGCAGTGTGTCCACGCTACGCGCATTCCTGAACGAACAGCTTCCCGTACAATGGCGCGTGGTTGTCGTTGACAATGGGTCCACCGATGGCACAGGTGATGTGGCCCGCGCGCTGGTGGCGCAGTTCGACGACGTGCGTTTTATGCAGCTTAGTGAACGTGGCCGCGGACGGGCTCTGCGTCACGCATGGACAGCGAGTGACGCGGACGCGATGTGTTACATGGACGTCGATCTGTCGACCGAACTCGCGGCACTGCCCAAGATGATCCAGTCCATCGTCGTCGATGGGTTTGACGTAGCTACCGGGAGTCGGTTGCAGCGAGCGTCCCGCACCACGCGCTCTGTCAAACGCGAGTTCATCAGCCGGTGTTACAACATTTTCGTCCGAGCCGTGCTGCGCACCACGTTCAGCGATGCACAGTGCGGATTCAAAGGCGTCAGCCGCCGGGCCATGCTGGATATTGTGCCGGACATCGCGGACAATGCATGGTTCTTTGATACGGAGCTGCTCGCGATCGCGGAGAAGCGGCACTTCGGGATCGCGGACATTCCGGTTGAGTGGATCGAAGATGACGATTCGCGCGTGAAGATCATCAGCACGGCATGGGAAGACATCAAAGGTGTGTTCAGAGTGCGGTCGGCCCTCGCGTCGCAGGCTCGACGCGCGGCTGCCACCGCTGCCAAAGGCGGAGTCCTGCGCTGACGTGCCATGAGTGTTGACCGGCCGCTCGTCATAACGGGGGCCAGCGGCTTCGTGGGTCGACGGCTGCTGCGCATGCTGGCCCGCGACCAGATCGAAAACGTCACGCTGCTGCTGAACAAAACGCGGCCGGCGGCGGATGCGTCGTGGCTGCCCAGCTGGACCCTTCACACGGGCGGCCTGGTCGACACACCGATCCCGGCGCTGCCCGAAGGATGTGTTATCCTCCATCTCGCGGCGGCAACCGGGAAGGCCTCACCGGAGGCGATGCGAACGGTGAATGTTGGAGGTACTCAGGCGCTCCTGGACGCGGCCGGTAAGGCACACGCAGCACATATGATTTTCGTGTCGTCGATTGCGGCAGGTTTCCCGGACCGACGGTGGTATCCGTACGCGGAAACCAAACGATTGGCGGAGGAACTGGTGCAGGCAAGCGGCCTCAGCTCAACGATTCTTCGTCCCACGATGATCTTCGGCAGCGGGAGCGCAGTGCAGAAAGGGCTGAGCACGCTGGCGACGGCTCCATGGCCCGTCGTTTTCGGTAGCGGAGACGTACGCGTTCAGCCGATTTTCGCCGACGATGTTGCACGCTTGCTTTATTCATTGGCGGTGCGCCCTCCTGACGCCGTGATGACTCCCGTTGAGGTGGGTGGTCCGGAGCAGCTCACGATTGCTGAACTCATGGCCCGTCTGCGGAAAGCAAGTGGCGCCTCGGCGCGGTCGGCGCTTCACTTGCCAGTGGGTGTTATTCGCCGCGCGCTGGCTCTGGTCGAACCGATACTGCGTCCCGTAATGCCGTTAACCGCCGGTCAACTGGCGTCGTTTGTGAATGACGGCATTGCGGCGCCGCACCCACTGATGGCGGAGCGACTGCCGAACCCGCTTGGGTTGAAGGAGATGCTTGCCGACCGCTGAGGCCGTCGCGGCCCGGGAGTGTGCGGTGCTCGCGCGCTACCTGGGTTGGCGGGGAGACACGGCGGAGCTGGCGGATGTGTATGCGCGCATGTCGCCGGTGGTATCCAATGTACAGATAAGCAGTTTTGAACAGGTATTCACACGAGCGGGTTGCCGCAATGTGATTGGTGCCACGTTGTG
>JBGTBX010000395.1:0-1520 GCA_041749115.1 Gemmatimonadaceae bacterium | reverse complement strand
AAGCCAACCGAAATGTCGTGAAGACTTTCAAACCTCGATCGTGACACTGCAACGACTGACGTCAATCACTGGGGAAGTTGGGCTCAGGGCTAACGGGTTTTCCACACTGGCGGTGCTGCGTAGTATTCAGAGAGTTTACGGAGCCCCGGTTTTTCTCATGGAGGTGTGATCATGGCTGCCGCCTGCGCGGACAGCTTGCTGGCACATTTGTCGCAAGTTGTTGACCCACGTGGGCGTAAGGGACGACGTCATCCTTTGACCGCGATGCTGACAGCGGTCGTTTGCGGTTTGTTGTGCGGGAATCGGGGCTACACGGCAATCGTCGAGTGGCTTCACGATTTGCCGGTTGACGTGTGGCATTGGATGGGGTACACGCGGAGACCCCCCAAAGAAGATTGCTTCCGCGATCTGCTCATCAAGCTCGATCCGACCCTCCTCGAAGACGTGCTGAAGGTCTGGATCAGCCAGGGCCTTGATCTGCCGGCCGAGGCGAGCGATGAACTCTCGGCGGTGAGTATCGATGGCAAGACGCTGTGCGGCACCCTGCGACGGTTTGCGAAAGCCGTGCATCTGTTGGCCCTCGTCGATCATCAGACGGGCTACGTGCTCAGCCAGTCGCGCGTCGACGAAAAGACCAATGAGCACAAGGCGGCTCTCCCGCTGTTGCGATCGTTGGTTCTCAAAGGTCGGGTCCTCGTCGCCGATGCCATGTTCTGCCAACGTGATATCTGCCGGCATGTGATCGATTCGGGAGGTGAATATCTGCTCCCGGTCAAAGAGAACCAACCCACGTTATTAAGGGATATTCAGCTTGAACTGGTCGCCGACGAGGCGGCCTTTTCCCCCCTTCACTCAGCGTGAACGTCGAGAAAATCATCAGACCGCACGCACGGTGGAGAAGGGTCACGGACGAGTCGAGCTGCGGACGCTCACCAGCAGCACACGTCTGAACCGGCATCTCGACTGGCCGGGCGTGGAACAAGTCTGCCGCATCGAACGAGTGCGAATCATGGGCGGCAAAAGGTCGACGGAAGTCGCCTACTATGTTACCTCGCTCGATCGGACTCAGGCCACAGCCGAGCAACTGCTCGCCACGGCTCGACGGCACTGGGGCGCGATCGAAAACGGCCTGCACTACGTGCGGGACGAAGCGTTCGGCGAGGACCGCAGCCCGATCTTCCGGGGCGATGCACCGCAGAATCTCGCGGCGCTGCGCAACGCGGGCCTAAACCTGCTCCGCGAACTGGGAACCGGAAACGTCACCGCCACCTTACGCAGCTTCGCGCGCAATCCCTTCCGCCTCTTCACCAAACTCGGCTACCCATACTAAACGGTGCCCCTGGCCCTTTGCAAGGGCGGGTCAGCGGCCCACTGATGATTCATCGTTTAAGAGTCGACTTCGGGCGCTCACCCGTAATGAGCCTCCCGATGGCAGCTGGGACACAGGGCGACGGCGATCGGACCGCATACGAAGCGCGAAAATCCGCTGTTCCACACTTTGCAACGGCACGACGGACCGC
>JBGTBX010000394.1:0-1691 GCA_041749115.1 Gemmatimonadaceae bacterium | reverse complement strand
GGCGCTGCGGCGCGCGCTGCAGGCACACAAGGAGGAGAAAGCCGCGAAGCGAGCGGTCAAACCTACACGGAAGAAGGCGGCGTAAATCGGGGACGCTCCCGAATTTCAACTGAAAGCAGGATTCCCTCCGCCGAGGCACTCGAATGGTTGGAGAAAGTCACTACGCTGGTCGTGGACAAGACGGGCACACTCACCGAGGGCAAACCCAAGCTCGTGGATGTTCTGCCCGCCGGCGGTTTCGACGCGAAGGAATTCCTGCGTCTCGCCGCCTCACTGGAGCAGAACAGCGAGCATCCGCTTGCCGCCGCCATAGTTCAGGGCGCGAAAGAGCAGAGCCTGAACCTCGAGGCCGTAAAAGATTTTCGTTCGGTGACGGCCGGCGGTGTCGTTGGCACCGTCGCTGGTCGTGCGGTGATGGTTGGTAAACCGGATTTCCTGCGGAACGAAAAGATTACGGGTCTGGAGTCGCTGGAAGCGTCGGCGACGAAACTTCAAGAAGATGGCAAGACCGCGATGTTCGTGGCCTTGGATGGCAAGCCGGCTGGCATCCTCGCCGTCGCCGACCCGATCAAGTCCACCACACCCGAAGCCATCCGCGAGCTTCACGCGCTCGGTTTGAAGCTCGTCATGCTCACAGGCGACAACCGTCGCACAGCCGCCGCTGTCGCAAAGACACTTGGCCTCGATGCCGTGGAAGCGGAAATTGAACCTGCCGGTAAAGTCGAGCACGTGAAGAAGCTGCGGGCGGAAGGCAAACACGTCGCGATGGCCGGCGACGGTATCAACGATGCACCCGCCCTCAGCGAAGCTGAAGTGGGCATTGCGATGGGCACCGGCACCGACGTGGCCATGCAAAGCGCGGGCATCACCCTCGTGAAGGGCGACCTCCGCGGCATTGCCAAAGCCATTCGCCTCAGTCGCGCCACAATGAGCAACATCCGGCAGAATCTGTTCTTCGCCTTTGCATACAATGCGCTAGGCATTCCGGTGGCGGCGGGCGTGCTGTACCCGTTCTTTGGTTTGTTGCTCAGCCCGATCATTGCCGGCGCCGCGATGAGCCTGAGCTCGGTCTCGGTCATCACGAATGCGCTGCGGCTGCGGAAGACTAAACTGTAAATCGTTCCACAGCATGAAGACCAACACTCTCAGGCCGGAACTGCTCGACAGGATGTATGCCTATTGGCCGCGGCCAACGATCTGTCAGTCGCCCAGATAGCACTGGTGCGTCGTGTCCGGTGTAATCGCGTCTCGCGCCGCGCTGAATAACACGCCTGCGATGGAAGTTGATATACCATGATCCCGAGCCTGCCCCTGCGTCTCTACTTCATTCGCCACGGCGAAACCGAGTGGTCACTCTCCGGCCAACACAGCGGTCGCGCGGATATTTCACTGACCGCGCATGGCGAGGATGAAGCTCGGGCAGTGGGACAACGCCTGCGGGACATTCCGTTTGCCCATGTGCTGAGCAGTCCGCTGCAACGCGCGCAACAAACGTGTGCGCTGGCGGCGTTAGGGCCGACGCCCCAGATCGAACCGGACCTCGCGGAGTGGGACAATGGTGACGACGAAGGGCGCACTTCCGCAGAAATTCTCAAGTCGCGACCGGACTGGAATCTTTTTCGTGACGGCTCACCGAATGGGGAAACACCCACGCAGATTTCCGACCGTGCGGATCGCTTCATCGCTCAGGT
>JBGTBX010000393.1:0-3366 GCA_041749115.1 Gemmatimonadaceae bacterium | reverse complement strand
GTAGACTTTTCCATGGCCTGCCTCCTTGATTCGTTGTTGAAGCCAACGAGCTCAACTTGTGGCTCTGCGCACCCCGTGTGCGCAATCCACGGTACTTCGGAGGCGGGCCACCGTTCAACGGCGTTAAGCCATTCTGTCTAGTCGGCCTCTACTGCGGCCCAACAGTTCATCAGGGTTTCCGAGCGCCGGTCTGACCTGTTTCCTTGCCGCGTTGGCAGCCCTCCAGTGAAATTGTCTTCCTGCTAATCCGAAGCTTTAGGCCGCGCGGTACTCGCCCTGCCGGGCCATCAGTGCCCAAAGAATCCGCGCGTTCTTGGCCGCCAGGGCGACCACGGCGCGGTGGTAGCCGCGACGCTCCTTCACGGCGATCGCCCATCGACTCAGCTTGTTGTCACGCCCGGCCGCCATCTGGAGCGCCGCTCGAGCGCCCATGATGAGCAGGGTTCGCAGGTAGGCATCACCGCGCTTGGTGATGTGTCCCAGGCGCGCCTTGCCGCCGGTGCTCCATTGCCGTGGGACCAACCCCAGCCAGGCGGCGAATTGCCGGCCATTCTCGAATTCATGCGCTTGCCCCACCGTGGCCGCCGTGGCGAGGGCGGTGAGGGGGCCCACTCCAGGGATCGTCATCAACCGACGCACGGGCAGAGATGATTTGGCGAGGGCCTCGAGCTCGCGGTCGTAGGATCCGATGCGCTCATCGAGCGCGACCAGATGATTGAGCAAATCGCCCACTGCGTGGCGAGCGAGCTCGGGCAGTGCCTCTGCCGCGGCACGGGCGCCGCGCCGCACTTCTGCGGCCCGAGCAGGCAGCACCACACCAAATTCAGACATCAAGCCACGAATGCGATTGATCGTCGCCGTGCGCTCTTCGATAAAGCCCTGGCGGACCCGGTGCACCGTGAGAATCGCTTGCTGCTCGGCGCTCTTCACCGGAACAAAGCGCATCGACGGGCGTTGAACCGCTTCGCAGATCGCCTCGGCATCGTTGCCGTCGTTCTTGCCACTACGCCGGTAGGGCACCACAAACCGCGGCGCCATGATCCGCACCGTATGACCCAGGGCCTGGAGCTGTCGTGCCCACTCGTGAGCACCCGAGCAGGCCTCGAGACCGATGAGGCAAGGCGGCAGCTGCGCCAGGAAGGGCATCAGCCGAGCCCTGGAGATCGTCTTGCGAACCACTTCCTTGCCTCTCTCATCCACGCCGTGGATGCTGAAAACGTTCTTTGCGAGGTCGATTCCGAGCGTAGTAACCTTGTCCATGACTTCCCCTCTCGAAAGACTGTGTGTGGAAACTCAATCTTTGCACCTAGTGGACTGTAACGGTTGAATCGGTAGTATCATCATGCCTGCGGAGGGCGTGATGAAACTGACCAAGAGCGAACGCATGGAACTCCAACGACAGGCCGCGGCGCAAAACGCTCGGGCGGATATTGCCCGGCATGCTCGGCTTATCCTGCTTCTGGCCGACGGCCTGACTTGGTCTGAGGTTCGCGCCAAGCTCGACTGCAGCGACAGCTACATTGACCGCTGGAGCAAGCGCTTCGCGGCCGAGAGGCTCGCGGGGCTCTTCGCCCGACATGCGGGGCGCCAGCGGTTCAAGGTCACGGAGAAGGTCGAGGCGAAGGTGTTGGCGTGGACGACCAACCGCAAACCGGCGGATGGGTCGACGCACTGGTCGTCTCGCAAGCTGGCCGCTGAACTCGGCGGCGTGTCCCACATGAGTATTTCGCGCATCTGGGCCAAGCACGGATTGCAGCCTCACCGCCTGGAAGGCTACGTCTGCTCCAACGATCCCGACTTCGAGACCAAAGCGGCGGACGTCATCGGGCTGTATCTGAACCCGCCTGCGCACGCGGCGGTGTTCTGCGTGGACGAGAAGACAGCAATTCAGGCGTTGGACCGCAAGGATCCTGTCCTGCCGCTCTCGCCGGGAAGAGCGGAGCGGCACGGATTCGAGTACAAGCGGCATGGCACGCTCTCGCTGTACGCCGCCTTCAACACCAAGACGGGAGAAGTGCTGGGCAAGACGGTGTCTCAACACACCTCCGCCGAGTTTGTTGCGTTTCTTACAGATATTGTCGCGAACCAGCCCAAGCGCAAAGAGATTCACGTGATCGCCGACAACCTGTCGGCACACAAGACTCCGAAGGTCGACGACTTCCTGGGCGAACATCCCAACGTTCATTTGCACTTCACTCCCACATACTCATCGTGGCTCAACCAGGTCGAACTGTGGTTCGCCAAAATCGAGCGCGACGTGATCGCTCGCGGCATCTTCACTTCGGTAACCGACCTCAAGAGAAAGCTCATGCGCTACATCCGTCTGTACAACAAGAACCCTCGGACCGTGAAATGGAAGTATTTCGACCCATCACGGCGCATTACTTCCGATTCGGTTGATACAGTCCACTAGTGCCCCTGCGGGACGGGGAAGTCCCTTACATTCGTTAGGTTGCATGATGGATGCGTTGTGCCCATTCCGACGGGCTGGCCGCTAGCCTTGCACAGCGAGGTTATTGTATCTACAATAACCAATGCGCATCACCTTCGACCTACTCAAGCGTGCACGCACTCTGGCTGATCGCGGGCTGGATTTCGAGGACGCCGCCATTGTCTTCGAGGGCGTTACGGTCGAGGTTGAGGACCTGCGCAAGAACTATGGCGAGCGTCGCATCATTTGTTATGGCTTGCTGTCCGGCCGTCTCGTCGTGATCGGCTATACCCCTCGGGGCAAAACTCGCCACATATTCAGCATGCGAAAGGCAAACGATCGTGAAAAAGTCCGTCTCGCGCCGTACTTTGAAATCCGACCTCGTCAGAGTTGACGCGCACTCCATTCGCGCTCACGAATACAAAGAGCTTCCGGAGCTGACCGCAAAGGCTTTGTCCCGCGCGGCAGTGAACAAAGGGGGACGGCCTCGCTCCGCTAATCCGCGCAAGCTCATCTCGATACGACTCCCGGTTGACGTCATCGAGCGATGGAAGGCAACGGGGCCAGGCTGGCAGACGCGCATTGCCGAGCGCCTGAGCAAGCGTCGGTGAGGCCCATGCAACCTAACAACGCCATGAGACTTCCCGTCAACCCGACGGTTTTGGGTTTTCGCATAACAGGTGTTTGGTTAACTCTCCTCGTTTCACTCGGCGCTACATCTCGCGCGAATCCGAAGACAGACTGCAGATCCATAAACGGCCTTGTTGCATGCCAGCAGCGCGCACGCGGGCCACGATATAAGCCGCACCGCGGAACCTCATTCGTTGCTCGGCATTGGCCGCCGCGCGCCGATCAAGCGCTCGACGTGGTGCCTGCCGCATTGTTAGCCAGGTTCTTCCGCGGCCGGTCTGACCGGTTCGCTATCGAGTGTTGCA
>JBGTBX010000392.1:0-2166 GCA_041749115.1 Gemmatimonadaceae bacterium | reverse complement strand
GCTGGTATCTGAGTTCATCCCGACATTCAGCTTCACGGCCCACCGAGCCCCATGACCGACCTCTTCTTCGCCCGCTCTCAAATGGCGATGTCGCTGGGCTTCCACATCATTTTTGCGGCGGTCGGGATTGGAATGCCCTTGCTGATGGCGGCAGCGGAGGGCGCTTACCTCCGCACAGGGAACAAGACTTACCTCGAACTCGCAAAACGCTGGGCGAAAGGAACAGCCGTGTTGTTTGCTGTCGGAGCGGTCTCGGGAACGGTGCTCTCTTTTGAACTCGGCCTGCTCTGGCCGCGGTTCATGGATTTCGCAGGCGGGATCATTGGGATGCCATTCTCGCTGGAAGGCTTTGCGTTCTTCACCGAGGCCATTTTTCTCGGGATTTACCTCTATGCGTGGGATCGCATCTCGCCCATAGCACACTGGTTGGCGGGCGTTCTTGTGGCGGTCAGCGGCATGATGTCAGGCGTCTTCGTGGTCACCGCCAATGCGTGGATGAACGCGCCGACGGGTTTCGAGATGGTCGACGGGGTGGTAACAAATGTGAACCCGATCGCCGCGATGCTCAATCCATCGAGCTTCCAACAGGTCCTCCACATGACGCTGGCCGCCTATATCGCGACGGCGTTCGCGGTGGCGGCGGTCCATGGCTATTTGATGCTCAAGAAGGGGCAGAGCGCGTTCCATCGCTCCGCGTTCAGTATTGCGCTGGGAGTTGCAATCGTCTGCGTGCCTCTCCAGTTTATCAGCGGCGACCACAGTGCGCAGGTTGTGGCGGAGATACAACCCGCCAAGTTTGCCGCGATGGAGGCGCACTACCGCACAGAAAGCGGTGCGCCGTTGACGATCGGCGGCATTCCGGATGACGAGGAGATGGAGGTTCGCTATGGGCTGGAGATTCCGGGAGCGCTGAGCTTTCTGGCCTACCGAGACGTGAACGCGGAGGTCACCGGCCTAGAAGACATCCCCCGCGACGAATGGCCGAACACGACGATTGTCCACTGGGCATTCGATCTGATGATCCTCTGCGCATTCTTGATGCTTGGCATGGTGGTGTGGGGCGCGACCCTGTGGGTTCGCCGTAGAGAGGTCCCGCTCGGCAAATGGTTTCTGCGAGGGATGGCTGTCGCCGGGCCGCTCGGGTTTCTTGCGATTGAGGCCGGCTGGGTAGTAACCGAAGTTGGCCGACAGCCGTGGATCATTTACGGCATTCTCCGCACGGAAGACGCCGTAACACCCATGCCGGGGCTCGTCGTGCCGTTCATCACGTTTACGATTTTGTATATCGTGTTGTCGGTTATCCTCGTGTTCGTGCTGCGCAAGCAATTTCAGGAACCCGAGCCGGAGGAGACCGCGGACGAGCCGGAGAGGTACTCGGGTCCGGTGCAGGTTCCGGGATGACCTACATCACAATCATTGCGGTCATTCTGCTCGGCTCGTTGGTGATCTACGCGCTAACCGGCGGCGCGGATTATGGCGGAGGGATGTGGGATCTCCTGGCTCGCGGGCCACGTGCCGAGCAGCAGCGCAAGCTGATCGAGCACGCGATCAAACCGATCTGGGAGGCCAACCACGTCTGGCTCATCCTCATCATAACGGTTCTGTTTACGGCATTCCCGGCGGGGTTTGGCGCGATCATGACGGCGCTCCACATCCCGATGACACTCATTCTTATCGGTGTGGTGCTTCGTGGATCGTCTTTCATTTTCCGGTCCTACGGCTCAACGGACGAACGGGCGCAGCGCGTCTGGAGTAGAGTTTTTGGTGCCGCGAGCTTTCTGACGCCCTTCCTGCTCGGCTTGTGTGTGGGCGCGCTCTCGTCCGGCGATATCCAGGCGACGACGTCCGGCGAAGTGACGAGCGGTTTCTTTGCGGGATGGACGTCACCCTTTGCGATCTCCTGCGGCCTCTTTGCACAAGGCCTCTTCGCGCTTCTCGCGGCCACCTATCTGACGGTGGATGCAGCGGACGTTTCGGAGGTTCAGGATGATTTTCGGCTACGAGCGATGATCTCAGAGTTGCTCCTCGCACCGGCTGCCGCGCTGGTCTTCGTGCTGGCCATGGAGGGCGCGCCCATGCTCTTTGAGCGGCTCACCGACTGGTGGACACCGTGGCTGTTGGCGGCCACGAGCCTCTCCGCGATAACGGCGCTCTTCGCGCTCTGGC
>JBGTBX010000391.1:0-4597 GCA_041749115.1 Gemmatimonadaceae bacterium | reverse complement strand
GAACTCAGCGCGGCCGGAAGCCGCCCGACAACACAACATCCCCACCCAAGCCATCGACCGTGACCGCGATCCCGGCGCATCCAGACCGTGGTCCCCGGGCCGCGACCTGACCCTCCCCCGCACGCAGGAGCGGCAGCCCGTCACGCTGGGCCACGACCGTTACCGGCTGCGCGACTCAGAGTCCGAGATCCTCGCGACCGTCGGTGCGTTCCGAGTTGTCCCCGAGCGTGACCTGCTGCGCAGCGACACTCAGGCTGAAGGCGACCTCCGCTCCCTCTCCGACCAGGGTCTGGTTGAGACGCACGGTCTCGTCATCAACCATCACCCCGAGCGCGTCGTGGTGCTAACTGATGCCGGCAAGGAACTCTTGGACCAGGCGCGCGATGACGCCGACCGCCAGCAGTACTACGCCGGCCTCGTCAAACCCCGCGAGGCCGCGCACGACGCGCAGCTGCATCGGCTATTCGAAGTCGAGCGGGAGAAGCTCGAGGAGGAGGGCTCACGCGTCACCCGCGTCGTGCTCGATTACGAGCTCAAACGCGACTACCAGCGGTTCCTCCACGAGCAACAGGCGGCGGGAGTCGACCCGGACACAGCGCGTGAAGCGTTTGCAGAGGCCAACGGCCTATCGGTGTCCCGCGGCCACATTGAGCTGCCCGACGTTCGGATCGAGTACGAGACCCTGGACGGCCGCGAAGAGCACCGCGACCTCGAGCTCGCGACCGAGCACTACTCCCGAGCGCAGCTGGCGGGCAAACACAACGCCGGCTTTCGCGTCTACCGAGCCGCTGGTGCCCGAGGCGCCGGTTCGACCAAGCCGGGAGGCACTCCGCGAGACCCTCATCACTTGGAATGGCTCCGCTGACGCCGGGCTGACGATGGGGACATCAGCCCGCCGGCCTTCGTCGACCCCGCGGCCTCAGCAGGCACTCATGGGCAGTTCAACACAGAAACGCGTGACGCCAAAGCGGGCATGTTCGTCAGGCCTGCGAATCCTCAAGCATCATGGGCATACCCGGCGGTCTCAGGTCAGCTTCGAGTTGAATGCCGGGGCCACCGCAGCGGCGCTGGAGTTCGGGCACATTGCCCAACCTTCCCGGCGGCGCCACAATTCACTTCTCCGGCTGTGTGCGCTGCCCCGCCGCCCTGAATCGGTGTGCGGTCTATCGAGTGGGCTTCGCTTTAGACAACGGCGTAAGCTCATCAACTGGGAGCCACGCATTGTCCACCCCTTGCGTCGGCTTTACCCCAGGAAACGTGAGCCTGGCATACCAGCGATCTCGTGTGGCAACGCTTCGCGCAAAGCACAGGTCCACAATGACGGCCGTGGAGCCCTCTGGGACGGTTGCGTATGTCGTGTCTATGTCGCACGTTCCTGGGTTCATCAGCCAGAGTGCAACCGTTCCAGCTACGCCAGGAGGCAGGCTCACCGAATCGCCAATACTCACCGGAGATTTAGGCGTGTCCGGCTCCGTCCGCGAACATGAAGCCAAAGCAGGGAGGATCATCAGTGGCAGGGCGGCTGCAACCAAGCCATAGTGCGACCACGTCGCTGACGTTGGCGAACTTCGAGGTCCCGATCTTGAGGAACAGCGCATTACTATGATCATTACCATGGACTCAACGAAGTTCTCCAACGGGCTGCACACGATAGGCCGGCTCGGACGGACAGCACAGGGCACTGATCCTATTGCTGGACGAACTGCACGCAGGGCCACAACTCACCGCAGCGTGATATCCCCGTCCACGAAGGCATTGGCGCATTCGTAGTGCCAGTTCGTGCGCGTGCGCGTCTCAAATCGTTGCAGCGCGTATCCGGGCATCTCGGGCACGTCCCCGGAGTTGTAGAACACAGTCTTCCGCCCCAGAGTGGCCGACGTCAGTTCGACAAAAAGCGAGAGGTAGCCCTTACCGCCGAAGAACACGAAGGGCTCGCGAGTGTTTTTTGGCAACATCCTGAAGTCCCCGTACGCGTCCGATGGCATCCGGCGCTTGTACCTGTCGGGCGGCTTCACGAAGGAGAACGTGATGTCGTAGTGCGGAGTTAGAAGGTCCGCTGCGAGCAGCCCCCAGCCAGCCGAGAGAATGAAGACGTTCTTCACGCCAAGCTTCCCGACAAGCCGCCCGTAGGCGCGGTTGTCGTAGAGCTCCCAGGTGGGTAGCAGGCCGAAGGGATTGTCACGGGGCTCTCTGTTGTAGTCGACCAGACGCTGCCGCCACGGGACGCCCCTGTCATCCGCGTCATCGGGACGCGAGTAGACGATGCCTTGCTTCTGTGGCGCGGCCCGCGGGTCGGCGACGAAATCGATTGTCCCTCCGTCCTGCGTGCGGAAATATCCCGCCGTGGGGCGCTTGCTGGACGCGCACTGGATGACGGCAATCATCCGGCAGCCTGTGGCGCGTTGATGAGTCCCTCGAGCGTTGCGAGGAATGCCGCGTCCTGGCTTTCGTCGACGTGCTTCTGGTTCCAAAGACCAGAGCTGCGCACCAGCTCGCGGTCGCACTGTGCGCCGAGCCAGCCTTGCGACGGTGGATCAAGCGCATCCCGCTGGTGGTTGCTGAGAAGCGCAATCGCGTTGCGCTCGATGTAACCGCGCAGGCTCTGCGGACCCGCATCATCAGCGATAGCGATCCAGAGGAACGGCATCGCGCCAATGACGGCGCTGACTTCGCGTTCAAGCGCGAGTTCTGCCGCCCGGACGTCGGCTTTTGCGGTGTTGCCGACATCCCAGGTCGGGAAGTTGTGCCCGTGTCGGTTGATTAGAGCTGTGCCCACCAGCAGCCGAAAAATCGATCCACGGTGGCTGCCGCCTCCTGAGCCCGGCTGGCCTTTGTGCTGCGAAAGCCGGGTCCAAAGCTTCGTGCCGGAACCTGCTTTCAGAGCATGGGTGCCCACGCGGACGATGCGCGGCCCCGTTCCGGTATGTGTGCGGTTCTCACCCTGTTCGCGGAAGAAATAAACGCCGCGGTGCGGCCAGTCCGTGCGACCCGAGCAACCGGATAGACAACGCGCGCCGCCGATATTCCGCTCGAGCCTGTCGAGTAGGGCGTAGAACCTGACCAGATGCTGAAGACGGACATCCCCCAACGGCAAAACCTCACAACCAAAAGACATCGCGCCAACACGGCCGACCGGCTCAGCCTAGGCTACACATCGGCGAGGGTCAACTCAGCGGATGAGGCGGCGCCGGTGTCCAGACGCGAGGCGCGAGGTCCAAGCTTCGTACCGGTTGACGCAGGGACAATCGTCGCGCGTAGCAGGATCTACTTTGTCCGAGCATTATTCGATCCGGTGGACAGACTCCGAACGGCAGATAGGTAGCTCCGGCGAGTCGATCTTCCGACACTGTCCCGCCCCACGCCGACCGGCGCCCGACCGGCCGCTACCCTGTGGAGATGCATCACCCCGGCATCTCACAGCCTGTGGAGTCCGTTCGGGTGACGTTTGCCGAACGCGTCCAGGCCCTCGCCCCCTTCGGGTTCACCGAACGCCAGGCCGCCTTTGTCGCCACCGTGGCCCTGCACAGCGGCTACTGCCTGCGCCGGCAATACGCAGCGTTCACGGGCCTTCGCTACGGACACAACGTGCGCGACTTCCTCGATGACCTCGTCGCGCGCAACTTCGCGCGCCGGTTCACGTACCGGCGCGATCGCGGACACATCTATCACCTCTTCGCTCGCCGCCTTTACGCGGCCATCGGTCAGGACGACAACCGCAACCGGCGACACGCGAGTCCCGCCCTACTCGCGCGGAAACTCATGCTCCTCGACTTCGTCCTCTCGCAGTCGACGCGCGACTGGTACGTGACGGAGAACGAAAAGGTCGACCTCTTCACTCGTACGCTGCGCGTGCCCGTCGAGGCGCTGCCCCGTCGCACCTATGACGCCGTCTGTCAGGGGGCGGCCGCGACGGTGCGCTACTGCATTCAAAAGCTGCCGATTTTCCTGACCGCCGATCCCACTCGCGTGCACTTCGTGTGCCTCGTGACCGATCCGGCGGCTCGCGACATCGACCTCTTCGTCCGCGAGCATCAGGCTCTGCTGACGCAGTTGCCCGCCTACCAGGTCGTTGTCGTGCGACCGGCCTACCTCTCGAGCGACGCGCGGTGCCTCGCGGCGTGGAACCGTGCCATGCGAACATCGCCCATCGGTCCCGAACCCCTCGACGCCGAGTCTCTTCGCTGGTACCTCGCGGCCCGACGCCGCATCGAACTCGGAGAATTGGGAGCGTTGTCGGTAGCGGATATCCAGCGCTATCGCGCCTGCCGCACACGCGCGCCACGCACCCTTGATGCGCTCTATAGCCGCTGGGTGGCGGAGGGCGCGCCGCCGTTGGACAGTCTCGAGCGAGTCCTCGCGAGGCCCTCGTCTGCGGACGCAAATCCCTGCGTCATCGTCTCGCTGCCCTTCCGGTACGAGCAGTTTGGCAGCCTGCCGGGTGTCGCATGAGGGGCCAGCGTGCCAACACCACGGTGGCCCCCCTGTCGGCCCCTACGGTTGCCCCCAACTCGCGAGGTTGCCGTCACCTGTCTTTCGGCCCGGACACAACACAACCCACACATTCGCAGCGGCTTATGCTGTTCGCCGTGATCGAACG
>JBGTBX010000390.1:0-9279 GCA_041749115.1 Gemmatimonadaceae bacterium | reverse complement strand
GTCTGCATCTCCTTCACGAGCATCGTGCTGTTGGAGAGCTGAAAGATGCGCAGGGGTGCCCGATATTCACCTGGTCCTGCGCCTTCGCGTCCGGCGATGGTGACGGGGTGACCGAGTGAGTCGAGCACGTGAATGCTCGCTCCGTTGTCTCCGACGGCGTCGAACAGCCAGAGTGTGCCATTCGGCCCAAAGGCCCCGGCATCTACGCGGTTGATGCCGAGTGCGGCGAGGTCGATGCGCGTGAGGTCGCGAAGCGACGCCGGGCCATCTGTGCCGTCCGCTGGTGAGGTGATAAAAGTGGTGTCACCCACGGTGCGCCTAACGACCGGCGAGCCGTCCGCGGCCGTACAGGCTGCCAGCGCAACGAGCACGACGAGCGACGAAAACAGCTCAGTCATCGATGGGCTCTTTCCCGGCGATACCATCCTTCATTGCCTGAATTTCCTCCGGGGAGTGTCCCTGCCAATCCAGATGTTCGCCTACGACGCGAAGTGGCTCGTTTGAGCGGTACGACTTCGTGGGATTACCGGGAAACTTCCTGTCCGTGAGATTCGGGTCATCCATGAAGGAACCGGTGGGCTCCACCACGTAAATGCGGCATGGACCTGCGCCCTTTGCCAGCTCAGCGCCCCATGTGGCCGCGTGCAACGTCTCACTGAAGTAGACCCAGGGCGACCGTCGATCGGTATAGTTCGAGGAGTAGCCGGGTTGAATGAGGTCACCGGGTTTAAGGTCGGCGCGCGTGCCATGGTAGAAGCGTCGTGAGCCGGTTTCCGATGGCGTTGATAATTCTGCGGGAAGGCTCACACGTGTCTCCTGTCATATATTCTTGTCGGAACAAGCGGAAAAATCAACTTGCGCAACCGGGCAACTCAATCAACTGGAGTTTGCAGTGCCGCGACACGTCGTTCGTCGACCATTCGTTCGAACGCGAAACGGTCGCCGGCACCAGAAAACGCCGAGGCAGGGACGGCAATAGCAATAAGCGGCGCAATGACGACGAATGTCCTCTCAGGACTCGAGTCCACACGCAGAACGCGACGCCATTCAGCTCGGACGGTTGTCACTGGTCCGAGTTCTTCGATACCCTGATCGCTGACAATCAGTGTTGTTGGCCCTATGACACCACGCAACGCGTCAGCGGTCAGAACGGACTGCCAGAAGGCCGCCTGATACCGTCCATACAACCAAGGGAGTGCCACGGTGAGAACTGCTGCAAAACCGCCGGAGAAGAGATACGTCAGGTTCCGGTCTCCCTGTTTCACATAGAAGAGGACTGCACTGAACCAGGCCAAGCCGACGATAGCAAAGTACGCGAAGCGCGTGAAGCTTCGCCCCACGGTCGACCCAGCCACGTAGCGATCCAGTTTGGCGAGCTGATCCGCGCCAGTTGTTTCGTACCGAAGCGTTGTGTTCATCTGTGAACTCACGAGAGGCGACGAAGAACCTGCCTGGCGCGTTCTGTGATCGGCCGATCCACCATCTTACCATCAACCTGTGCCGCGCCTCCCTCTTCAGCAAGAACGGAGCGCGCCCACTCGATCTCCGCTTCTGTCGGCGCAAATCCTGTGTGGACGGCGGCGAGCTGGCCCGGATGAATACACAACATTCCGCCGAACCCGGAGCCCCGAGCGCGTCGCGCAGCAGCCTCCACGAGGTCGGTCTTCTCAATCTCAAGAGACGGTGAGTCCAGAGGTGCGGCGATTCCGCACGCTCGCGATGCCACCACTACTTGAGCGCGCGGGTAAATAAGATTCTCATGCATAGGCTGCGCGCCGATGTCCAGAGAAAAATCAAGCGCGCCAAACGCCAGTCGAGTAACGCCCGGTATCGACGCGATCTCGCGAGCAGCGACGACCCCGTTCGCGGATTCGATCAGAGGTATCAGCGCAAGTTCGTTAGGCAGTCGCTCGCGCAGAGCGCGCACGTCGCTCACGTGACCCGATTTCGCGAGCATGAGTCCCATCAGTCCGGGAGCGGTTTTGCCCGGATCGCTGCAGAGCGCCTGAACCTGTTCGCTGAAGAAACGTGCTCCCGCCGGCCGCACTCGCACCATGGCTGTTAAGCCGTCGGCTTCGGACACCGCGGCAAGCGCGTGTTTTAAAGCATACTCCTCGTTACCGGGAGCTACCCCGTCTTCGAGGTCGATGATGACGACGTCCGCTCCGGCACTCGCCGCGCTGGCGAAGCGATCCGGCCGATCGCCCGGCACGAAGAGAAAAGTAATGGCGCTCGAAACCAGCTCATGTGGGGGCATCACTCTGACTCCCGGGCATTGCGCTGTTCCGCCAGTTTAATGAGCGATGAAACGTCGGGGCGCGACGCTTCGAGACTGGGGCCTTCGCCTCGCTTGTACACCATGAAGGTTCTGCGGTAGGTGATCACGACGGTGCCGTCCTGGTTGAACCCTTCGGTGGCGACGGTCACGATCCCTACAAACGGTTTGGATTTGGACGCGCGAGCTGCAAGGACCGTTGACCTTGAATAAATGGTATCACCTTCAAAGACCGGCGCTGGCATGCGTACCTCATCCCATCCCAGATTCGCGTAGACGTTAAACGACAAGTCGATCGTCGACTGACCTGTCACGAGCGCCAGCGTCAGCGCTGAGTTCACCAGGGGCGCCCCGTACTCCGTTTGTTTGGCGAAGTTGGCGTCGAGGTGCGTTTTGGCGATGTTCTGCGTCAACAGGGTGAACCACTGGTTATCGGCAGCCGTGAGGGTACGACCCATAGGGTGATCGTAGATGTCGCCCGTTTGAAAATCTTCGTAGTAGCGACCAGTCCAACCGGTGACAACTCGGAACTCTTCAGCCATAGGCTCCTCTCTTTTTGGATCGGTAATATACTTCTGTATTATCACGATCGCTTACACTGCGCTGATTCCGGTATGAGGGAATGCAGGGTCCGGCTGGCGCACCCTTTCGGGACGACGCGGATATGATATCAAACAAAATGGCAGGCTCGCGCTCAGTGATTCCTCGGAGTATGGGCGTCGCGGGAGAAATCGGGGGCGCGCCTTCGCGGCGTGGCCATCGCTCTCCGACGGTCGAACAACACTTCATTACATTGCGGGGTCGTTAGGTGTCCCATCACCTCAAAGACGAAGAGGCCCTGCTGGTCTCGACGGTTCGTGAGTTCATCGATCGTGACGTGCGACCGACCGTGCGGGCCGTCGAACACGCCAACGAGTACCCGACGGCCTGGATCGACACCATGAAACAAATCGGGATCTTCGGCCTCGCGGTTCCTGAAGAGTACGGTGGCGCCCCCGTCTCCATGCCCTGTTATGTGCAGGTTACCGAAGAACTCGCTCGCGGCTGGATGAGCCTGGCCGGCGCCATGGGCGGGCACACCGTCGTGGCCAAACTGCTCGCGACCTACGGCACTGCTGCGCAAAAGGCCCGCTACCTCCCGGCGATGGCTACCGGTAGCATGCGCGCAACGATGGCACTGACCGAAGCGGCGGGCGGGTCCGACATGCAGGCGATTACTACCGTGGCCAGGCGGGACGGGGATGACCTGGTGATCAACGGCGCCAAGACATGGATCACCAATGCGCGACACTCCGGCGTGCTCGCTCTGCTCGTCAAGACGGATCTCGACGCGGACCCGCGCCACAAAGGCATTTCAATTGTGCTGGCCGAACCCGGGCCGGGGATGACAGTCGCGCGTGACTTGCCAAAACTCGGCTACAAAGGTGTGGAGAGTTGCGAGATCTTCTTCGACGAATACCGCGTCCCGGCGTCGGCGATCCTTGGCGGCGAAGCAGGGCAGGGGTTCCCCCAAATGATGAACGGTCTCGAGACAGGGCGCATTCAGGTCGCCGCCCGCGCGTTAGGCGTTGCCGCGGCCGCGCTTGAGGATTCGCTGGCCTACGCGCAGTCGCGCGAGACGTTCGGCGAGCCGATCTGGAAGCACCAGTCGATCGGAAATTATCTGGCGAATATGGCGACGAAGCTTACGGCAGCGCGACAGTTGACGCGGTACGCAGCTGAACGCTTTGACAGCGGCGAGCGCAGCGACATGGAAGCAGGAATGGCAAAATTGTTCGCCTCGGAAGTGGCGATGGAGATCGCGCTCGACGCAATTCGCATCCATGGTGGATACGGCTATTCGACCGAGTTCAACGTGGAGCGTTACTTCCGCGATGCCCCGCTGATGATCGTCGGTGAAGGTACCAACGAGATCCAGCGCAACGTCATCGTCAGGCAGCTCGTGGCGCGGGGTGGTGTTTGATGTCACATCCTGAAACCTCTCAAACGGTGGCGGCGTTCCGCTGTCGCGGAGTGGCACCATCGTGACGCGCCCATTGCCTCTCGAAGGGCTGACGGTGGTCTCGCTCGAGCAAGCTGTCGCAGCGCCGTTCGCGACCCGTCAGCTCGCGGACCTCGGCGCCCGCGTCATCAAGATCGAACGCGACGACGGCGATTTTGCTCGCGGTTACGACACAACAGTCGGCGGCCTGTCCAGTTACTTCGTATGGCTTAACCGCAGCAAGGAGAGCGTGGTCCTCGACCTCAAGTCCAGCACCGGTATCGAGGCCTTGCGACGGCTCATCGTGAAGGCAGACGTGCTTGTTCAGAACCTTGCGCCTGGGGCAATCGAACGTCTGGGGTTCGGCGGCGACGCTTCCGTCGCGCTGAACCAACGACTTATTCACGCGTCCATTTCCGGCTACGGTCGTGGCGGCCCCTACGAGCAAAAGAAGGCGTACGACCTCCTGGTGCAGTGTGAGGCAGGTGTGCTGAGTGTAACGGGGACTCCCGAGGCACCGGCCAAGTCGGGTATTTCGATCGCTGACATTGCCGCCGGGATGTACACCTATTCGGGAATACTCGTTGCTTTGCTGCAGCGTGGCAAAACAGGACGAGGTGACGTGATCGAGATCTCGATGCTTGACGCGTTAGGCGAGTGGATGAGTCAACCGTACTTGTACGCCGAGTATGGCGGAGAGCAACCGCCACGCAGTGGGGCGCGGCACGCGACGATTGCGCCCTACGGTCCGTTCCCAACGGCCGACGGCATGGTGTTTTTCGGCATCCAGAACGAACGAGAGTGGAGCACGTTCTGCGACAGTGTTTTGCTGGATCCACACCTTGCGACTGACCCGCGCTTCTCCGGCAACCCCGCACGCATGGAGAATCGCGAAGCGCTCCACCACATCATTAATCTGCGGGTGTCGGAATTGTCGACGGTGGACTGCATTACCCGATTGGACGACGCCGGGATCGCCAACGCCGAACTGCGGAACATGTCGGAGTTCTCGCAACACCCGCAGCTTAGCGCCCGAGCCCGCTGGCGCGATGTGCCGTCGCCCGCCGGGCCACTGCGCACGCTCGTTCCGCCTGTGATCTCGCGCGAGACCGGGTACCGGATGGACGCGATACCCCGCCTGGGTGAGCACACGAAATCGGTTCTGTCTGAACTGGGTATGTAGCGCGCCTGTGCCGGGGCTGCTGAATGCGAGCCGGATGTCAATTCTCCGGTTCGCATAACGCGTCGTTATGTCGTGCTAAACGCAGACTCGCCCGATCAGCTCCCGCGCGCCTGACACGAGTTGTCGCGCTCCGAATAGGTCGCGCCGCATTCCGAACAGCGCGGTGGAATCATCGGTAACACGCGCGCGCGTCGTCGGTTCATGCCGGTGCGGGTATCCCATTTGTCGCGATCCGCCACGAGATCCTACTGCTTCAGCGCGGCGTTCGCGCCAGCGCCCGTGCCAATGATCAGGATGTCGCGACCATTCGCGTCACCGGCAAATGAGAACTGTGTCCCGTCGGCACCAATGAAGGTCGTCGGCGACTGGGCGTAAAGCTCGTTGCGTGCTGACCCAAATTCATAAAACAGGCGTGAGCCTTCAGACACCACTTTGGGGAAGTGGCGGCCCGCGAAGTTGTAGAGCACGTACGTGCCGGCCAGCCGCTTGAGCGCGTCTGGATCAACGGGAACGGTCGTGATCTTGATCGTGCCGCCTTCCGGCCAGATGAACTCCTCAGCAATGGCGAGTTCGATCTCGCGCATCAGCCTGACGCCAGCTTCGCCGATATTGACCATGATCACCGCGCCCTTGCCGGTGTTGGGAAACAGTTTGAACTGGCTGACGAATCCTTCGGTCTCGCCGCCGTGAGTGATGTTGAAACTGTCCCCGGTGCCGGTCAGAAACAGACCCAGGCCGATCCGTTCTGTGGGCGAACGGCCGGGCACCGCCGACCCGGTCACCTGTGTAGCGGTCTTCTCGGCAAGGAACACTGTGGAGCGGCCCGCGATCGCGTCGCCCATCGCGATCATCCACGTCGCGAGGTCGGTGGGCGTGGTCCAAAGACCCGCCGCAGCCATCTCCGGGTACACGTGCCACCCACCGGGAACAACGATGGCCTTCGCGTGGGCGCGCGCGGCATCGGCTGCAAGGGCGGCCGGCAGGGGTTGCTCGAACGTGCTGCGCGTCATGCCGAGCGGATCAAAGACCTGTGCTTTGAGCAATGCCGGGAACGGCGTACCTGATACGTCGACGAGCAACTGCTGCATGATCGTGGTGCCGCCCCCCGAGTATCGGAAGCCCGTGCCAGGGACGGTGTCGACACGCACGGCCGCCGTATTCGCAGGTGCTTTCCCGTCGAGCAGTTCGGGCACGGTCGGCCGACGCTCTCCGACCTTATATCCGGGAAAGCCGATCACCGTTGTTCCGGCCGTATGGGTGGCCAGATTCCGAAGAGTGACTGGCGCCTGCGCCGTAAACTCGTTCTCGGGCAGCTTCCATGACGTCAGGTATTGATTCACGTTCGCATCGAGCACAAGTGTGCCTGCTTGCACCAAACGCAGCGTTGCGGACACCGTGACCGCCTTGCTGTTGGACCCGGCCTGGAACATCGTCGAAGCGGTGACCGGGCTCGTTCCGCCGGCTTCCGTACTTCCGAAACCCTCGGCCCACACGACGCGGCCGCCTTCAACAATGGCGATGCTGACCGCAGGCGCCTTGTATTCGGCCATCCGTTCCGCCAGCGACCAGCGCGTCGGAGAGCCGACGACTTCTATTCTGGGCCGAAGCCCCTTCAGCACGCGGGCTACGCGACCGGCGATGTCGGGGACTACCTGCGGGCGGACACCGCTCGGCGCTTGCTCTGTGCTGGCCGTCGCTGCGGCAAGGGCGAGCGTCGTCAGGAGCAGGATCAGGCGGGTTCCGAAACGCGGGTGCATCTAACGCAAACTCCTTGTGAAATCTGATCAGCCGAAGAAGAGCCGATAGAGGAGCATTCCGAGGGCCAGTCCGAGCGCCATGCCGACGCCAAACTTCTTGTTTCCCTGATTCACGCCTGTTCTCCTTGGTCGCTGAATGGTGTCCTACTTTGCGGCTCCGATTGTAATGGGCACCGCCATGATTGCGCTCCATCCTTGCCGTCCATTCCCGAGCAGGGACCCGCCATTGAGCAACAGGGCGCTGAGCCCATGCAACGACGACCTCCAACTCTTCCGGCTTCACTTGGGCCGCCAATGGCAGCAGGGCGACACCGTTGAGCAGCACAGTGACCGCCAGGAGTCGGTTTTTTAGTCGTGCACTACGCCAGCGCGCCGCTGTGCCACATGCCACAAGACACCGCAGGGATCGAAGAGGTACGCGACTCGAAGCCCCCAAGGCTGAACTGCGGGGCTTTTCGGTGGCTGAACAGCGAATCGACCCGGAAGATCCAAGCTGAGGATGTGCGCCCGCCATGAATCCAGGTCGTCCACCATCAGCTGCATCATGCAGTTTTCAGCCCAATCTTTCTGATAGCGCCGCTGCAGAAGGAACCCGCCGGAACCCGCGCGGAATATTGCGACGTCACTACTATCGAGGAGTTTCTGAAAACCCAGCGTCTCATAAAACTTCTTCGACAGCTCGAAGTCTCGCGATGGCAGGAATGGCCTGACGCCCTCGGTCCCACTTGGAACCGCGAGGGCTGTGTCGATGGCGCTTGATGGCTTAGTCATCTTGCGGCGGCGCTCATCGTGACACGCGCCGCTGTCGGCTGCACGGCCGAGCTAGGCGCGTTCGTGGTGAATGACATTGAATTGTTCATCAGTGGCGGGCGCCTCGAAGTATGCGGTGATCGCGTCAAATTCAGCGTCGGTGGTCCATCTCGTGCCAGGGGGTAGCCCTTCGCTCCGTTGTTTGAGCTGCCGTTTGCAGACGTCGTCTGAGGCCTCAATAAAGTGCAGCTCATGCTCGGCACCCGTTTGGAGGCACAACTGGCGGAACCAGGATCGCTGCTTCTTTGTATTGCCGGGGAAATCGAGGACCACTGAGACGCCAATCGACAGCAGTGAGCCTATGTGGGGTGTGAGAGCGTCTTGGATCCTCGCCGAATGCACCACGAAGCTTGGGATGTCGACGATCTCGCCAGGAAATAGCCGTCCGAGAAAGTAGTCAAGTTCGAGCAACACGGTCTGCTCACGCTCGGCAAGTACTTTCGCGAGCGTCGGCAAGTTAGGCCTCGAGTATTGATGAGATCTGCTCGTGCAACTCCGGGATCCGCTTCGTCACGACGTCCCACACCAAGATGTAGTCCACGCCGAAGTACCCATGAATCAGCCGATCGCGCATGCCGGCCATTCCGCGCCACGCGACGTGCGGGTGCTGACTGCGGAACGCGTCGGGCACCTGCTTGGCGGCCTCGCCGATCACCTCGATACTGCGGACAAACGCCCGCTGGAGCGTGGCGTCGTCGAGGAAGCGCTCAAGCGTCACGCCGGCGCTGGCCTGGATCAGAAAATTGATTTTGATCTGGATGTGACGGAGATAGTCACGCGGCTCGAAGGACATCTTCGGCCTCAGCGAGAATGCGTGGGCCCAAGTAGGGCGACAGCGCGTCGATCGTGATCAGTTCGACCCGCCGACCCAGTTCGCCTTCGAGCAGGTCGGCGAGGGCCTCGAAATGGTCGAACGACTTCTCGCCCGGCGCAAACTGGACGATGAAATCGACGTCGCTGTCCGGCCGAGCCTGATCGCGCAGGACCGACCCAAACAGAGCCAGGCGTTGAACCCCGCGCGCACGAATAGCCGGCGCGACGGCGTTGAGCCGTGCCTCTGCCTCACGTCGGGTCAACGCGATGGCATGCATGGTCTGTACTCTAGCCCTCAAATCGATCTTTGCCAACCGCTGGCATCGAGGCCTAACAAGTCGTGGAGTAGACCGCGTCAAAACCCTCACAGCCAATGCAGGGCATTCGCGGCGACCAATCACCCACAACTCCTTGAACCACGGGATGATACTGCAACCGGCCACCCGTCGGCCCGTCTGCA
>JBGTBX010000389.1:0-10165 GCA_041749115.1 Gemmatimonadaceae bacterium | reverse complement strand
TGCACTACTACGTGAAAGATCCGCGCCAGCGTATTACGATGGAGTTTCTTGACGCACGCGGGCAGCGCATCCAGAGCTTTACCAGCGAGCAGGACGCAGAGTCGGCCGCGGATTCGATCCGGCTGGACAGCATCAAAACGGTCGCGATCGATTCGTTGACCCGAACCGGTATGACGCGCGACAGTGCGACCAAGGTCACCACGGCGCGCTTCTCAGGTCCCGGCGCCCTCGCCGGCGGCGACTTCGAAGCGCTGTTCAGCCGTGCACAGCGTCCGCCGCGCGTACCAAACAAGGCCGGGCTCAATACGTTCAGCTGGAACATGCGCTATCCGGACGCTGAACGTTTTGAGGGTATTATCATGTGGGCGGCAAGTACCACCGGACCCAAGGCACCACCTGGGACCTACAGCGTTCGTATGACCGCGGCTGGACAAACCGAGTCGCAGACTTTCCGCTTAATGAAAGACCCACGCTCCGATGCAACCGACGCGGACCTGCAAGAGCAGTTCCGAACCCTGATCGCTATTCGCGATAAAACCACCGAAGCCAACCTTGCCGTCCGTTTGGCGAGAAACCTGCGCTGGAACGTCGGTGATCGCACCGACAAGTTGAATGGACAGCAGCAGGCGGAGTTCAAGGCGATTGCCGACAAGATGATGGGTGCGGTCACGGTGCACGAGAACGAAGTGTACCAGACCAAAAATCAGTCCGGTCAGGATCCGCTGAACTATCCGATCAAGTTGAACAACAAGATCGCCGCGTTGGCGGGCACCGTGAGTGAGGGAGAATATCGACCGACAGTTCAGGCGAAGGCAGTCTTCAATGAGCTGGGCACGCAGCTCGATGTCCAGACCAAGGCAATGAACAAGGTCATCGACGATAATCTGCCAGCGCTCAACGCCATTCTGAGAGCGGCAAATTTACCGGAGCTTCGAAAGAGCACGGATGAGATCAAGCCGCAGAAGCCGGCTGTCGCGATGTAAACCAGGAACTTCGGATCGAAACAAACGGCAGGCTCCACACGGAGTCTGCCGTTTGTGCATTGAGGAGAGACTGTCATCGTTGGCGCAATAACGAGCCGCCACGGAGTTCCGAGAGCCCCGAAACGAGGTACTTAGGCGCGCCACAGATAAGTAAAGCAACGACCGTGCTGCTACCAACTACTTGAGATTCAGACGCTCGGTCGGCCGCATCGCGACCAGACGCCATCCACCCCCGCCTCGTTCCAACTCGGCGGCAAACGAAGTGTTTGGCCAGGTCATGTAACTCGCCGTACAGCAGAGGGATAAGCTGCTCCGCGGCTCCCTGGTTCCCAGCCTGCAGCTCACGGAGGAGGCACGTGACTTCGTGCGACGTCTGGTCGGGCTCCGACATTCAGATGGGAGCGACGAGGATTCGGAGGATCATTCCAGCAGTCTGTCGATGTCGAAACGACGAGTGGTGTGATCTCTGCCAGGTACGAACGGTACACAAGTGAACGCCGGTGGTGGTATCCTCTTTCGCATGACACCACGCGTCAACCTCGATGTCGGCGCGACGTACGGATTAATAAACTGTCGTGATATCATTGTCGATGTACCAGGTGCAGGACGTGTCACGCTCCGCGATGGAGGCAGCGGCCGCAATCTGGTCGTCCGCGCAGGTGTCGCGATCGGACTCAGAAAGTAAGTTACACAGCTTAGTAGCATGGCAGCACAGGGTGCGCCGGTTGAGCATCCCGCACACCTCGCTGAGCTCAGCTAAACGGGAGGCAGTTGCACGGGTGTGTCTTCGTCATCCTGTGGAAGGCGTCCGACGCGGGGCGGTGTCTGCGGTGGTTCACGTTTCAAGGGCGCGTCGGGCGCTGGGGCCGCGATGTGGCGGCTGAATACACGCCGGTAATAGATCTCGCGCGATCGCTTGAGGTCGTCGAGGAACATCTCCTCGGCCTGCTCGCCGAGTGACGCATCCTCGATGACCGCATCCAGCTCGTAGTTGATCGCAATGCCAAGGATGTTGAAATCCGTTGATCCCACACGCACCCAACGGCCGTCCACTACGCTGGTCTTGGCATGCATCATTTCGCCGCGCCATTCCCACACCCGTACGCCATACTTCAGTAAGCGGCGATAGTACGGCGTGAGGACAGTGCGCAACCACGGGTGATCGTAGCGGCTCGGGATCAATACCCGCACATCCACACCATCTGTGGCGGCCCCGCCCAACGCTTCGACAAGCCCCCACGACGGGGCAAAGTAGGCACTGGCAATCCAGATGGAGACATCGGAGTTCAGGGCGGACATCTCGAGCGCGCGCGATATGCGAAAGCGTCCGGGCTCTCCTTCCACGATGCCAACGAGTGACGGGGGATCATGAAAGGGATCCAGATGCGTTGCGCGCGAAAGTCGCTGTTCCCGGAACCTCATCGGTCGCTCGCCACCGGCGCGTGCCCACATGCGCTCAAAAGATTCAGCCATGGCTTCAGCGGCATCACCTTTGATCTGAACGGCGGTATCGCGCCACGGCGACGATCGCCGCACGAGAATACCGCGCTTCCACTGGTCGCCAATCCCAATGCCACCGGTGATGCCGACGATCCGATCGGCGACCACAAGTTTTCGATGGTCGCGCGGAACGACTCCCATATAACGCCGCCAGCCAATCGGTTGGAAGAATCGCACTTCGCCTCCCGCTTGCCGGATCGGTGCGAAAAAACGGCGTGGCGTCCCGATGCGACCGAACCAGTCGATCAGTACACGGACACGAACTCCGCGTTTTGCGGCGCTCACCAGCGCGTCGCGAAAGCGCATGCCCATATCGTCGTCACGAAAGATGTACTGCTCCAGGTCAACGCTCTCCCGCGCAGATGCGATGATCGATTCCATGGCGTCGAAGGTCTGCGGACCATTGCGCAACAGCAGGCATTCATTGCCGCATGAGACATCTGCCCGTGCGATGCGCCACAATCCGCGCGCAAAACTGCGCGAGCGTTGTACTGCGGGATGCACGCGTTCAGTCATGTGCCACGGCGGGCGAGCACCTGCCGATCGCGGGCGTCGGCAGGTCTGAACGCGACCTGTGCCGTCATGGCACCCAGCGCGAGCGTCAGTGCAATGAACAGCATCTGGAAGCCCGTTTGGATTGCAACGTTCACGTCCTGATTTACCAGCGAAGTCATGCTCATAAAACCAACGCTGCCCGGCACCAGAAGCACCGTTGCCGGTTGCTGGAGTACCGGATACGGCAGTCGCAAACGCCGGCCGAGCATGACGCCCGCTCCCATGGCGGTAAATGCGCCAATGAATGCACTCGCGGTCGAGCCGAGGGCGCGCCCGCCCAGCCACGCGGCGACGGACGTAATCACGCACATCAGAGCGATCCACCAGACGTCCCGTCGGCGCGCCCCGAACAGAAGTGTCATCGCCCCGCCAGCGATGAGCGGTGAGAGCAACTGCGCCCACACCGGTGCAGTGCCGCCGCTTACTACTACCAGTTCTACCGGCGTTACACTGGCTTGTTGTCCGACCACGACCCCGACGATAAGCAGGAGCAGCGTTGTAATAGCGGCGAGGAAACGACCGGAACCCGACGTCCAATGACCCTGTGATAGCTCCGTCATGGCGACGGTCAGTCGCCAGCCGGGAAGAAAAATGACGAGGCTGGCAATCAGCAGCGGCAGCGGGCGCACCGACGTGAATCCCCATGACGGTGCGGAAAACGCGAGGAACGAGGCCACGGCCGCCAGCGCGACGGGAGCGAGCGGTTCCCAGTGGGGACGCGAACGGATCGTGACGAGGGTGAGACCGACAAGGAGGCCGAGTGCGGTGGCGAGCAGGAATTCCGTTAAACTGGCCTGAAGGAGCAAACCGGCGGAGGCGCTGATGAGGGTCGTGCCGGCGAGAGTTGGCAGGACGGCGGATCGTGCTTTCCACGCCATAAGCTGTTGGATGCGTATCGCGGCCTCATCGGGCGACATTTCGGCCTTGCGCACGTGGTCGAGCAGGCGATGCAGTGCCACCGCCCGGGCGAGGTCCGGACCACGCAAGGGAATGCGGATCACCTCCGTCCACTGCTGCTCACCATGAGCCAATGTCAGGAAGATTGCCGTCGCCGTGGCATTCGTGTCGGAGGTAAAGCCGAGCGTCTCAGCAAGTTCGCGTACGCCTTCTTCGATGCGAGCGGGCGTTTCGTCGACCGCAGCCATGGCGCGCGCCGTGAGTCGCAAAAAGCGAGCGCCGCCCTCGATTGTTGAGGGTACGCCCGTGGGTGGAACTTCGTAAAGCGAGGTGAGTGAATATTCAGACGTCGACATTGACACATATGGGGTTTCCGCACGCTAGTATCGCGAGTGACGCGCGGGTAGTGCTGGCAGCGCCGCGCGCGATGGGCACCAGTCGCTGGTTGGGGCGAGCCCGGCCTTGGCCGAGGTGGTATTGCAGGCTCAAGGCCTTGTGTCACTGGACTGCGGGGGCGGTGCGTCGATACACTAGTACGCATGCTGCCAATTGATCTTTCGGGCCGCCGTGCCCTTGTTGCAGGAGTCGCTGACGACGCGGGTTACGGCTTTGCCATCGGCAAGGCGCTCGCCGAGGCGGGTGCCAGCGTGTGCGTCGCCACGTGGCCGCCGGCGCTGAACATCTTCCAGAATCTGCTGGAGCGCGGAAAAATGGACGCGTCCAGGCGCTTGTCAGACGGCTCGCTCCTCGAGTTCGAGCGGATTTATCCACTTGATGCCGCGTTCGACGAGTTGGAAGACGCTCCAGAAGACATTCGCACGAACAAGCGGTACAAGGATTTGGGAGATTTCTCGATTGCAGGATTAGCGGCCCGCATGACGGCGGATTTTGGCGAGTCCCCGTTGGACATTCTGGTGCATTCACTCGCCAACGGCCCGGAGGTGAAAAAACCGCTCATGGAGGTTTCGCGTTCAGGATACCTGACCGCCCTCAGTGTGAGCGCCTATTCGCTAATAGGCATGGTGCAACGCCTTGGACCGTTGATGCGCCCTGGCGGATCGGTCGTGTCCCTGACGTACATGGCCAGCGAGCGCGTAATCCCGGGTTATGGCGGAGGCATGTCGTCGGCCAAGGCCGCCCTCGAAAGTGATACGCGCACGCTGGCGTACGAAGCTGGCCGCAAGTGGGGGCTGCGGGTGAACACTATTTCTGCCGGACCGTTGGCATCCCGGGCGGCCAGTGCGATCGGCATCATTGATCAAATGGTCGCGTACTGCGCGGTCAACTCGCCGCTCGCCGAAGAAGTCAGCGCCTCGGAAGTCGCTTCCACCGCAGCTTTTCTGGCGTCCCCGCTTGGTGCGGGCATCACCGGCACCACGCTCTACGTGGACAAAGGCTACCATGCGATGGGTATGGCAGTCGCCGACATGCCCACAACAGCCACCTGACGCCCTGATCGCGAAATAGATCGCGTCGTCCCGCCGCAGCAATATGCCCCGGCGGAACAATGGGGAGATCGCTACCGTCTTCGCAGAATGCCGCTGTCCGGGACGAACTCGAACGGCTGCTGCACGACCTGTGACACATTGTTCACCCCGCGTCGTGCCGGGATGTAGCGTTGATCCTTGACCGCACGACGCACGGCCTCGGCGAAGTAGGGATGCGTGGCCGCCACGATCCCGAACGTGTCCATCATCACCTGGCCGCTCTGCGTCACGACGAATTCCGTCAGCACCTTGCCTGGAACGGCCGCATTATAAAATGAATCGGGATAGATCGGACCGATCAGATCGCTCGAGTCGGGGCGCGCAGGTGAATCAACTTCGGCTGCAGTAAACACACGCTGCTGCTCCACCAGATCGGCGATTATCGAGGCGGCGGAAGGTTCACCCGGCTTTCGTTTCCTGGCGCGCAGTTGGCCTTCCCGCGTCCACAGGACAATCGTGCCCCCCGAGCTGCTGATGTTACGGTTGCCGAGGAACTCCGACGGAACCGTGGATGGTCCGCTGTAGATCTCAACGCCCGCAAACGAGCGGGGGTCGAACGCGTCGAGGTCCACTTCGCCCGCGTACATCGGGGTGCCGTCGAGCCAGACGAGCGGTGGGTTTCGCGCTCCACGGAAACGCAGTCTCGTACGGCCCATACCACCCGTTTCCACACGGGCGCCAGGTATCATCCGAAATAAATCGGTCATGTTGACCGCATTCCGTTTTTCGATCTGTTCACCCGTGAGGAAGTGCCCCATGCCCCGGTTCATGCGACCGTAAAAAGCCGCCATACGCCCGCTCACGTTCTGACGGCCGACGACACGCACGGCATCGAGTTCGACGGCGAGCCGTTTCATGACGATTTCCACAGGCGCGGTCGATCCGGCGCGCACGGACACGCGGACGGTATCGGGCTTGAAGCCTATGCGTCGGATACGAAGAGACATTTCGCCGACGGTCGCGTTCGCGAGCCGGAAGACGCCGTCGTCGTCGGACTCAGCGACGATATCGGTCCCTCCCACGGCGACCGTGACTCCGGAGAGCGATCGACCGAGTTCGTCGCGCACCTTTCCGCTGATTCCGCCGGTGCCGATCTTGCTCTCCTGTGCCCCCACCTCCATCGGAGCGCTCGCGACGAAAGCGATGCAGGCGGCAATCACCCGCCACTGGAACGAACAATGCACAGTCATACGAAACCTCCTGGGGGGAGTCGCAACTTCTCAGTTTATTCCAAACAGAACGCTTCGGGAGAACACGCTTACCCCGTTCTACCCGACGAAGGACGGCCCAAAGCTTGCTCAACAGCAAAAACACCAGCACCTTAGCGCACTTCAGCGGCGCGAGCTTCGGTAACCCTGGTACTCTGGCAGCCGCGCATCCCGATGCTGCCCTTTGCCTCGCGTACCCTACTTCTGCTTGGACACCAAGGTATGACCCCGAGGCTACACTATGGAGAATGACAGGCCTACGCGCCCGAAGAAAGGGTCAAACGGCTTCCTACGCGTGACGCGGTGCAAGTTGAGCCCCCCGGTCGCTGCTCCGGACACGCGACATCGTCGGTGGCGGTCAGACAGGGTCGTTCTGGTTGTAGCAACGCTGCTGGCTACCGCCTGCGCTGCTCCCGCGCCTGCTGGGTACGATCTGGTGATCAGCCGAGGAAAAGTGGTCGACGGTACCGGGAACCCGTGGTTCTATGGAGATGTGGGGGTGCGGGGCGACCGTATCGTGGCCATCGCGCCTGCAGGTGCGCTCGATTCAGCCTCCGCAGCCGCGCGGTTGGACGCCAGCGGTCGTGTGGTGGCGCCCGGCTTCATTGATATTCAGTCGCACTCGTGGAACCCGCTCCTTTTCGCCGATGGGCGCGTGCTTTCGAAGGTGACGCAAGGTGTGACATCAGAAATCCTCGGCGAGGCGACAACCCCCGCCCCGTCAAACGAGAACATCGATCCGCTGTTTCCTACCGGTGATCCGGACGACTCGTTGATGAATGCACAGGTCGCACAGTTTCGCGGTGCACGCGGTTTCGGGACCTGGCTCAACGCAATGGAGCGGCACGGTAACTCCGTAAACAGTGGGAGTTACCTCGGCGCCACCACGGTGCGTGCATACGCAATGGGACAGACTGCCGGCCCGGCAGGCGAGGCGCAGCTCGACACCATGCGCGCGGTGGTGCGCAATGCGATGCAGGATGGCGCCTTCGGGATATCCAGCGCATTGATTTATCCACCTGGCAGCTTTGCAGGAACCGCCGAACTCATCGCGATGGCACAGGCCATGAGTCCGTTGCACGGGACGTACATCACGCACATGCGCTCCGAAGATGATTCGCTCTTCGAGGCGATGGCTGAGGCGTTTCGCATCGGCCGGGAAGGTCAGGTGCCTGTGATCATCTACCATCTGAAGGCATCGAATCGACGCAACTGGGACAAAGCTCCTCGCATGGTCGCACTGATTGATTCTGTGCGCACGGCCGGGCAGGATGTTGTGGCGACGATGTATCCGTATCCATTCTCCGGCAACAATCTGGGAGAGTGTATCCCGGACTGGGCGTCCGAGGGTGGGAAGCTTTTCGAGACATTAAGAGATACAGCTCAACGCGCCCGGCTGTTGCGCGAGATGACCGACCCCTCGGGGGCGCCGCTGTGTCAGCTGGAAGGTCCAACGGCGTACATGGTGGCTAACTTCAAGTATCCCGCCTTCAAAAAATACGAAGGCATGATGCTGGACAAAATTGCAAGTGACATGAAGCGGCCGTGGGCCGAAGCGATCGTAGAGCTGCTCGTCACCGAAGGACGCGATCTATCCAAGATCAATTTTACGATGTCTGAAGCGAATGTCGCCATGCAGATCCGGTCTCCGTGGGTCGTGATCGGGACAGACGCCGGCGGCGTGGATCCGGATAGTTCAACGAGCATCGTACATCCGCGATCTTATGGCACGTACCCGCGCATCCTTGGGCGATACGTACGGGAGCAGAAGCTGCTGACGCTTGAGGATGCGATTCGTCGCATGACGTCGGCTGTGGCGACACGCCTCGGAATCCGTGATCGCGGTCAGCTGCGGGAAGGAGCCTACGCGGACATCGTGGTGTTCGACGAACATACGGTGATTGATCTTGCGACCCCTGAGCGTCCGCATCAGATAAGCCGAGGGGTGGAGCAGGTGTGGGTGAACGGCGTGCAGGTACTGAAAGACGGTCAGCACACCGGGGCAAAGCCAGGGCGTGCGCTCCGCGGGCCCGGGTGGACTGGAACACGATGAGCGTCTGCTGATGAATCAACCGCCTGATCAGGTCAAGATCTGCCCGCAGTGTTCCCGGAGCTACGAGGGCAAGGATCTGTTCTGCACCATCGACGGCGCGGCGCTTATGTCGTCGGGCACGGCGCTGATCGGTACGGTCATTGCCGAACGTTTTCTCGTCAAGGAAAAAATTGGCGAGGGGGGGATGGGCGAGGTGTATCTCGCCGAGCACGTGCGGATGCGGCGCAAAGTGGCGATCAAGCTGATGCGACGGAGCATGATCGGCGATCCCATGGCGATCACGCGATTTCATCGCGAAGCGGAAACCGCGAGTCAGATCACGCATCACAACGTTGCGCAGGTTTATGATTTCGGGGAAACATCCGATGGTGCCATTTATCTGGCCATGGAATTTGTTGAGGGAGAACCTCTCTCAACGGTGTTGCAACGCGAAGGCCGTCTGTCACCGATTCGCGGCGCCGATATCATCCGCCAGATCGCCGAAGCACTGACGGCCGCGCACAGTCACGGCATTCTTCACCGGGATCTGAAGCCGGATAACGTAATGATCGGTCACACGCGGCACGGGACTGATCTCATTAAACTGGTTGATTTCGGTATTGCCCGTTCGATGCACCGATCGAACACCCGGGAGTTCACGTCCACGGGTTTTGTGGTGGGCACTCCTGACTACATGAGTCCGGAACAGCTCAGCGGCGAGACCCTCGATCCACGGAGCGATCAGTACGCCCTTGGGCTTATCGCGTATCGCCTCTTTGCGGGCACCGGGGCGTATCCCGACGGGCACAGCGGTGAAGCGCTCACCGCGCGACTTACGCGTCCACCGCGCCGACTAATCGATATCGATCCGGAATTCGTGTGGCCCGAGTCGCTTCAGATCGCACTGGATCGCGCGCTCGCAGTAGACCCTGCCAACCGCTTCACTGAAGTCGTGGGCTTTGCTGAGGCGGTCGAGGCCGCCACAGCGCTGATACCGCTGAGTGATGAAGATCGCTCGTACCTCTCCGTACTGTCGATGCAACATCCGACGCCGGTTCGGAGCGCAGCCTTCACAGATGGTGTCACGCCTCCGCAGGGAGCGCGCGCGATCGACACGCCAACGCCCCCCAGACCGTCGCCGTCACTGGTGCTGGAAGAGCAGGCACCGCAAGTTGTGTCCACGACGCGTCGCCCGCTGGTAATACGGGCCGCGCTGGGAGTTGCCGCTGTTGCACTGGTGGTGGTGGCGATCACCAGACTCTCCGGAGGCTCCGGCGCCGCCCCTGTCGATTCCACGCAAGTTGCGCTGATTGATTCAACCGTACAGGGTGACAGCCTGGCAGCGGCGGTACTGACGCCGGGGGCGATGCTGTCCGAAGCGCAGCTTAGCGAGATGGGTCGCAATGCCACCGTCGCCGTATGGGCCGGCGCGAACCGGGGCACCGCCGTGCTGACCAGCGACCGGGGCCTCGCGATCACGTCCGCCGCGCTCGCGCCGACGGA
>JBGTBX010000388.1:0-3747 GCA_041749115.1 Gemmatimonadaceae bacterium | reverse complement strand
ACGCCACCACCCCGTGCGAAGTAGATCGTGCACACACGCCGGACGGATCGGGCTCCGGAGATGAGAATCGCGCAATCGGCCCGGCGCTTCGGCGGCGGTTGCGGAGCGGCATTTCGGTGCTCTCGTGCGGCGCCCGCAGTGGCTGCTTCAACTGACATTCGCGGGCGGCCGCGGTGTGGGCCGACTACCTCTCACTCGAGTTGCTAGCCTCGCCTTCGAAGGCGAAATGTCGGTCTCGCCGGTGCCAGTCGAGTAAGTCGGATGCCGATATGACCGCGGCGTAATCGACGTACCCAGGATCCTCACTCACGTCCGACCACTTGAGGTTACCTCTCGGCGGCGGCTCATGTAGCCACCCCGGGCCATCCAATGACCAACTGTCGCTCGGGCGCTCGATTTGTGTCGACATGGCCATCGTGAACCTCTTGGAAGCGATGCAAATTCAGGAAACAAGTCTTAAGCGTGAAGCGTCTTACAGCCGAATGACACGTTGCCGCGACTGGGCCAGCGCAGCGACCGCATCTTCCGCAAGACCGACATCAGTTTCGTCGAAAGCTCCACCGGGTCACAGCGCGATGAGTGCCTGACCGTGCATTGGGTTGCGACGTTGTGGCCGAGATCATCAGTCAGTCGCTCGACTGGGATTTGCAGCCGCCGACGCGTCCTCAGTGTCATTCGCGGCGGCGATCGCTCGCACGTTGGGATCCCCGTGCCGGCGGAAGCTTTGCGGTTCCGAGGTGAGATGTATCAGTGCTTGAGTCTTCATGCCGACGACTACAAGGCACGTATGAATCCGCGGCCAGCCAAGAACGCTTCGTTGGACGACGACGTAAGCCCGTTTGGGTAGCACGTCGAAGCGATCCTTCTCCTGCACGTCCGCGAGATTGTGATTGTGTTGGTGTGCAGGATGTTGGGCGCCTCGACGCCGTGCAGGATCATGTTCAGCCAGCACCCACTGAAGGACCTGGGCAAGTCGCGTCCCGGCCGGATTCGGCGCTCCGAGCCTAAGCCTATGCGCGGTCGTGCAGTAGGCTACCGTCCCACACGCCGGAGGACCGGAGGCGGGGCGAATGGCAAAGAAGGAGAAATACGAGGACGGGTCGAACGGGCTGCGCCGCGAGATCGTGGGGTCTTGGTCCCACGATGACAAAGCTGCGCTTGTTTCCGAGTACGTCCACCTTTCGCGCGTAGTGCGAAAGGACTTCGTGGGGAACACCCCTTGCTACATCGACTTGTACTGTGGCCCGGGCGAGGTGCGAGTCAGACGCACCGACGCTGTCTATCCGAGTACCGCAGTGGTTTGCATCGCGCGAGCGCGGCAAACGCCGGGAGCCGAGTTCGGCCAAGTTTGGCTTAACGACCAGAATGCGGTGAACGTGGACGCCTGCAGAAGACGCATTCAAGCGCTCGGCCAGCAGAACGTCTGGGCAACTAGTCTCTCAGCAGAAGACGCTGCAGCGAGCGCGTTGAGCGTCGTGAACCGGTACGGATTCCACGTAGCGCTGCTCGACCCCTTTAACCTTGGGTCATTGCCGTTTACTGTTCTTCGAAGCCTCGCCGTGATCAAGCGGATTGATCTTCTCATCCACTTTTCGACCCAAGACCTCCAGCGCAACTTTGGCAAGGATTTCGCTACTGGGAAGAGCGATGCGCTCGAGCGGTTCGCACCAGGATGGCGCGAGCACGTCGACCTGACACTTCGGGGCTCGGACGCAAAGAATGCCGTTTTCCGCTACTGGCGCGAGCTCGCAGCGAGAGAACTCGACATGCGGGTCTCGGATAGCATTGAGCATGTGACGGCGTCGAGCAACCAGACGCTGTATTACCTATGCCTTATGTCCCGCGCGGATCTAGCCGACAAGTTCTGGAAGGCCGTTCGGGCGCGGCAAGGGTCGAACCGAGACTTGTTCTAGGGATCTCGCGTGGTGCGACAACGTACTCGGAGCATGTCTAGATGGCAAACCCCAGCAACATCGAGTGGACCGAGTTCACCTGGAATCCCGTCACGGGCTGCACGAAGATCAGCGCGGGTTGCAAACACTGCTACGCCGAGCGGATGTCGAAACGGCTCAAGGCGATGGGCAGCAAGCGCTATTCGAATGGGTTCAAGGTCACACTTCACGACGGCCAGGTCGATGCACCTCGCGCGTGGAAGTCGCCGCGCCTCGTGTTCGTCAACTCAATGAGCGACCTGTTCCACGTCGCGATTCCCGACGCCTTCATTGCCCGCGTGTTCGCGACGATGACGGCGTGCCCGCAGCACACGTTTCAGATCCTCACAAAGCGTAGTGACCGCGTGCGGGCAATGGCGCGCAAGTTGCCTTGGCCCCGGAACGTTTGGATGGGCGTCAGCGTTGAGGCCGACCGCGTGATCGGCCGTGTCGACGACCTGCGCCAGGTGCCGGCTGCCGTTCGCTTCTTGTCCTGCGAACCGCTGATCGGGCCGTTGTCCAAACTGCGGCTCGACGGCATCGATTGGGTCATTGTGGGCGGCGAGTCCGGGCCGCGTTCACGGCCGATGCACGGGGCGTGGGTTGCCGATATCCACTCGCACTGCACCGCTGCCCGCGTGCCGTTTTTCTTCAAGCAGTGGGGAGGCGTGCGGAAGGACCTTACAGGGCGCGAGCTCAACGGCCGGACCTACGACGAAATGCCCTCCCCGCAGGTTCGCGCCCGCGATCTCCAGGTCGCCGCTGGCTGAGCATCATCGGAACCGGCCAAGCGTGCGCGACGCCGACTCACTCGCTTTTCCCCCGCGAGTTCCAGTTGAGATGGACTTCGGTGTCCGATCGTGAGCGGGCCGTCTGGGCGGCGAGCCACGCGGTGTCCGACTTCAGCCTGGGCGCCCAGCCCGTGTGTTAGGCGTCGACGCGGTCACGCGGGCGCAAACAGCGGTTCGACCCCGCATCACAACGCGCGGCGCCAGAAGCTGAGAGGCCACCGCCTAGGCTGGATCTGCCTTGAATCGGGGGAATCTTGCGTTGCCAGCGGGCGGTGGGATCATCTGCATCATGACCAAACCTCAAGTCGATTCGGCCGGTCTACGCACTTTCTTCCGAATCGCAGAGCGCTGGTCCCTGACGTGCGAGGAGCAAAGTATCCTTCTCGGTGGTCCCTCGCGCGCCACGCTATTGCGGTGGCGCAAGGAGCCCGGGAGCAGCACGGTCGGTAGCGACGCAATCGTCCGTCTGAGCTACGTCATCGGAATCTACAAGGCGCTGCATGTGCTGTTCGCAGATGACGCCCAGGCGGATGCCTGGCTACGGCGTCCGAACGATGCACCACTCTTCGCCGGCACGGCGGCGTTGGACCGGATGTTGCGTGGCCAAGTGAGTGATTTGCAGGTGGTCCGCAACTATCTGGATGGGGTTGTCGGTTGAGTGCCGACACGGGGCAACATCTGCCGGGCGACAGCCAGTCTTGCGGACATATGGCGCGTGCGATCCGCGTTCTTTCGGGATGACCGGGATTCCCAAGGCAGAGCACGGTGACGATGTTCACGTGCGACGCCCCGGACTTACGTAAGCGTCCGGCGACGACACCTTCTCTGATCGCATGAGCATCCGCACCCTCGCGCGCAACCCCAGCGAGGAGCGTGAGGATGGCGAAGGCCGACAAGCGGCAGATTTGGGAGCAGCGTATCGCGGCGTGCGAGCGCAGCGGGATGAGCCGGCGCGCGTGGTGTGTGGCGAACGGCGCGAACGCCAACTCGTACGGCTACTGGCACCGTCGGCTGCGCACGCAGGC
>JBGTBX010000387.1:0-7540 GCA_041749115.1 Gemmatimonadaceae bacterium | reverse complement strand
CTGCGCCTTCACCCAATTGCGAATCGATTGCTCCGGAACGCCGATCTCCCGCGCAATCTGTCTCACCGCTTCACCGCCGCGTACCCGCCGCAACGCTTCGAGCTTGAACTCGAGCGTGTATGCCGCTTTCGGAATCCTCTTCATTGATCACCTCCAACAACGCTATTATCCCGCGCTGTCGTTGGTGCCCGTTAACCGCTGGGAAGCTCAAATCTTCTGGAGAAGTATCTCACTCGACCGCTTCAACCGTCTGATTTCGAAGCCTTGAGAACCGAACTTTCTGCCGTTGGCCTTGAACGATTAGTCCCTAAAGCAATAGAGACAATTGCCGACCACAGAAAGTGATCCGTCTTACCCGCCCTCCATGCCCCAACCCTCAAGCTTTGGAGAGGAGAAACTATAAGCATCCTGACAACAAGCAAGCGCTTCGCGCTGCGAACCACGACAAATGTATGTACTGTGAGAGTAAGGTTAGTCATGTGGACCACGGCGACGTTGAGCACATTCTTCCGAAAGCGCCAGGCCTATTTCCAGAACTCGAATTCGAATGGGACAACCTAGGGTTCGCGTGTCGTAGATGCAACTCGGAGAAAGCTGACAAACACTTCGCGGCCGCTCGCTTTCTTAATCCTTACAGGGAGGATCCGAGCCCTCACATATTCGCTTATGGAACGTTCCTTTTTGCTCGGAATGGCAGCGTGCGTGGTGAAGCGACAATTCGAGAGGTCGGGCTAAACCGACCCGGATTGGTGGAGCAGCGGCAAGAGCGACTGCGCGCGATAGCAGATGCGCTCGCCGCCGTTTTTAGAATCGAGGACCCAGAAGTACGTCGTGCGGCTTTACGCGCGTTACGGCAGGAGGGCTCGCCCGAGAAGGAGTATTCCCTTGCCGTCGGCGGCTTGTTTGAAATGCATGGCGACGTGATTGAACAGGTGTGAGCGCGCAGAACGTGTTCTTGCGCCTTTGAGCACGCCGCGTATCGTGGACATGCGCGGAGCAAAGAGTAGTAGTTGCCTCCGCAAAGCCACGGCCCTACCAAGACTCAGTACGGAGTACCTCCTTACGCGCCCCCGCGCGCCCGCGCGCGATACCACCGAGCGGTGAGATTGCCCGGCTCGTCGTACCTCGAACCGCGAACTGCGTGCTGAGAACTGCGTGCGCAGGACTAGGTACGGCGCACTGCGGACTGCGGACTGCGTCGAATGCAAGGGACGTGGTACGGAGTGCGTCGCCTTCGCGCCCGCGCGCGCGCATACCACCTATGCCACGGCGGCGCATTCGTCGTTTCATTCCAGAGTCGCCATGACTCGTGCGACGTACCTAAGTACGGCGTGCGCAGAACTGAGTACGGCGTATATAGGACCGCGATATCCCATACCGCGTCGAAAGGCGCTAACGCATGTGCGCCGCGTGGTCATTTGGGGGCAGAAACTACTCCAGAGAGGATGGCCGCCGCCGTGATGAACGGCGGCATCATCTATATAGGGTCGTTGCACACCATAAGCTGTTGAATTTTAAACCTTTTTTGCGTTGATGATCACCTCCGACTATCCATCACAATTGCCTATTAGATCAGTTACTTATGACGAACAACAAGCTCAGGAAGCACGTTGATGATCAACCAACCCCACATACTTTGTCTTGCCTGGCTCCACCATTAGCCGGCCCGTCGATACCGCGCGGTCGATCAAGCCTTTAATGGCTGCCTGACCCATCGCGAACGTCCCCGCCTCCCCGCCGAACTCCGACGCGAACTTGCTCTTTGAATAGCGACGACCGGCGGCAATTTCGTCTTTTAAAGTTGCGACTAGCAGATCGAACTGTGCGCCTTCACGCACTTCAACGGCGTCCTGCGGGTCGACGGGCACAAGACGTCCGTCGTCTTTCCGAATCAACAACGTCGGCTCATGCAGGCGGGAGTAATTGGTTTTTGTCATCTTGACCATAACTAGCTGCGGTGTCGCCCCGCTGTCGCGAGGGGGGCGCTGGAGTACAACGCTGAGGTTGATGACCAACCGCAGCCCATCCACGAGGGCGCTGGAACCGCGCGCTGCGTGCTGGGTAACCTCTCCACTAGCAGAACTTGCCTTATTCGAATGGTGAACAAGGAGCAGTGCCGCCCCCGTTAGCTTAACCAGCTTTTCGACCGCCTCTACAAAACGCGTCGTATCCTGCGCGGCGTTTTCATCACCACCTCTGAAGCGGGATATTGGGTCGATTACGATAAGCCCAACCTCCCCGGCGGACTCGAGCGTCTTCACCAAACGATCGATGAAGTCCGTCTGTACGACTTCGCGGTTGTCCTCACGGGTGATTAGATTATCTTCGCCGACCCGGGAAACGATACGCAGATTTTCGCTGAGAAGGCGAAGAACCTCGGTGTTGTCGGCCTCGAGATCCTCGCAGGCCAAGCGCCGAAAGCGACGATGTAGTTCTTCCTCATCGTCCTCGGCACTTAGGAAGAATACCTTTCGTGCCTTGGCCGGGCGCCAAGGCGAGTAACGTTGGCGACCCGTTGCAAGGTCGTAGGCAAGACCAAGGGCGAACTGTGATTTTCCAGTTCCCCCAGTTCCGACCACCGCACCCGCTTTACCCATCGGCATGCAGTCGACGAAGACCCAGTCGCGCTCCGGTGCTTCGCACTCAATAAAACGAGCTACGCTCGCGGCCGCGAGATCAAAGAGCGGATAGTCACCACTTGGCTTGGATGGATTATTCCGTGCGTGGGTACGTGCGACGCTAGCCACGGAGCTCCGGATCTTCTCTTCGGGCAGAGGGGCATCCAAGTGTACATTCCAGCGAAGGCAAATGTCGGTGGCGAGACGGACGCTGCCCCCCTGCCCGATTACATATCCGGCAACCCGAAGTAAATGTTGAGTCCGCTCGCCATCTGGGCAATTTCGATCGAAGTCTTCCGGCGAGAAACCAGAATACGATGGTTCATTCGCAGCTTGGGCGCCCTTCATTTTCGGCGAAGGAGGTAGTTCAAGGCCGAGCGCTGAGGCGAGCACCTTGTAGCTGCGATATAGACGGTCTTGCTGCTCACTCATGATGAAACCGACCTTTCAGCGTTTTGAATTGAGCGGGGAGATAGAGCCGCGAAACGAACGGCTCACGCTTGTGATGAATGAACCCTGGTACCCTCATGACGCGGGGCAAATCTTTAACTGTTGGATCTCCGCTGTACTTCGTCGCGAGCGCGGACTGCATTCGCTCAAATTCCCATAGCGGACAATCGTCCACCCGCCAGTAGGCGTGCCAACGGCCCGGACTCGATTCAACGATCCAGTCGGGCGGCATCGCCGCCTCCAAGACTGGTCTGATCGGAGCTCCATCCAAGTCCACAAATAGCGCTCGTACGCGCACGACATTCGCGGCGGTGCGACACGTCTTGCTGCCCCGTTTCACGATTCCGTCACCCTCGTTAACCATCACGAAAATTCCCACTCCTTGCTTGTTCAGGTTCACCAACCCCTCCGCGTGTTCGCTGAGGGTTCCATGCACGACGCGCGCTAAACCCCTACCCTCCCCCAAATCAGCGAATGTTTGAAACGTGACCACTTTGCCTGCATCGAGCAGGTCCAACCCCTGATCAGCGGTTGCAAGATCCACTTCAATCTGCGTCTCTTTTTGCGACATACAGCGCTCCTCCTGTAGTGACAGGGAGGAGCCTAACGACGCGCCGTTTCGTTGGCACTGAAGGTTATGGGCAAACGCGCGACAGAATCTTCGCCTCTCCGCCGATCACTGCGAAGGTTCTTGCGTATCCAGAGCAAAAACCTTCCGTGCCGGTTTCCACTGGTGGCGCAACAATCCGCTGCATGCCGACGCGCACACGAGCAGTACTCGATGCCGGCGGGCGAGCCAGTAACCTCCCGGGAATCACTTCATGATCACCTACGACCTCGTCGAAGCCGCGAGTTGGCTTCGGATCCATCCGGAAGAACTACGGCAGCGAGCCAAAGCTGGAAAGATCCCTGGCGTCAAGGTCGGCAAGCGCTGGGTCTTTCTTGAAGACGATCTTGCGTCATATCTGCGATCCCTTTACTCTCAGCCTCGGCAAGCGTTGCAAGTGACCCTGAGAAAGGAGATGGAATGTCACTTCGCAAACGCGGCGGTATCTGGTGGATCGACGTCACTGCTCCAAACGGAGAGCGAGTACGCCGAACTGCTGAGACTGCCAACAAAGCCCTAGCGCAGGAATTTCACGACCGATTCAAGTCGGACCTTTGGCGGATCTCTAAGCTGGGAGAAAAGCCACGGCGGACTTGGAACGAGGCGGCGGTGCGCTGGCTGAAGGAGTCCGGTCACAAGGCCACCTTGGATCAAGACAAGGCGCATCTGCGTTGGCTTGATCAGCATTTGGGCGGCAAGTACTTGGACATAATCAGCCGGTCAGTCATTGATCGCATCACGGAAGCGAAGCTTGCCGAGGGTGTCTCGAATGCAACCGTAAACCGACCGCTGGAAGTGGTGCGGGCCATCCTCAGGAAGTGCGTCAACGACTGGGAGTGGCTGGATCGGGCGCCACAGGTTCGGATGCTCAAGGAGCCGACGCGGCGAGTGCGCTTTTTGACTCGCGCCGAAGCGCAGAGACTCCTGAGCGAGTTGCCTGAGCATCTGGCCATCATGGCGGCATTTAGCCTCGCCACGGGTTTGCGGCGGGCCAATGTCACCGGGTTACAGTGGTCGCAGGTGGATTTAGTACGGCGATTGGCGTGGATTCATCCCGATCAGGCCAAGGCTCGGAAGGCGATTGCGGTGCCGCTGAACGCGGAAGCAGTGTGGAACATTCGAGCCCGGATCGGGACGCACGTGACGCATGTGTTCAGTTTTCGTGGGCAGCCGATTCGCCAGGTCAGCACGAAGGCTTGGTACCAGGCGCTTGCTCGGGCCGGGATCCAAGACTTCCGGTGGCACGATCTTCGGCACACTTGGGCGAGCTGGCACGTGCAGAACGGCACGCCGTTGCACGCACTGCAGGAGTTGGGCGGATGGGAGAGCGCGGAGATGGTGCGGCGTTATGCACACTTCTCGGCCGATCATCTGGCCCCGTACGCGGATCGCCTCGGCGCCTTGCGCGCAGTGGTCGAGAGTCAGCCGGACGGCACGTTTACGGCACAAGCCGTAAACGAAAACGGGTCAGCCTAAGCCAACCCGTTGTTTTACTGGCGCGCCCGGCAGGATTTGAACCCACGACCCCCTGGTTCGTAGCTTGCGCCTTGGGGTCAAAACTTATATTTTTATCAACGACTTGCGCTTGCGGCGGCCCTCGCACCTCTTCCGCACTGAGCCCCACTGAGCCGGACTGATTCACGCGATTCTCACGCAATGCCGCGCGACGAACGCGTGCCGCCTAGCGCACCGTCAGGCTGTGTACCACTCACGTTGGGCCATTGGTCGCTCAATGAGGCTGGCCAGCCGCTACACGGCCCGTTGACTATGCCGCCTTGCCTTTCACAACCCAAGCGGTTGCGGCGTAAGACCGTACGCCATCGTCCTCTCCGTCCAGATAGGCGAGCTTGACCATGTCACGGAGCTTCGCCTTAGCTTCCATACCCAGAGTCGCGACGTAGTCTGCAACCGGCCCGTCCTTGCCTTCAGCCGGTGCCCAGAAGTCCGCGAACGATTCAAAGTCCATGCGGATCGTTAGCATGCTTTGCGTGACATCGTTCAAACCGGCGTCGCGCCACGCCTGTGCCAACTCCCCTGGGCGGCTCATCGGCCGGGTATACGCCTTCGCTCGGCGCTCATGCCCGCTCCGATCGAGCATGACCGCCGTATCGAAGATCATGCGTTGGGCAACGAGCCCTCCGCGCGAATCCCATGTGGCCGCAGCGACGGTCCCACCCGGCTGCGTGACGCGGCACATCTCGCGCACCGCAAGATCAGGCTTCGGAATGAATTGCAAGACCAGCATTGAGACGGAGTGATCGAACGATGCATTTGCGAACGGCAACGCGCAGGCATCGCCGACCTGGAAGCCGAGCCGCCGATCACGAGCGCGCTTTTTGGCGTGCTCGACGTAGACGGGGCTGAGGTCGATGCCCTGGATGGCACCAAAGCTTGGGCGCTGGGCCAGCTCGAACGTCAAGCTACCGGTGCCGCAACCGACATCAAGGACGCGTTCCCCACCGGTAATCCCAGCGAATTGGATGAACAGGGGTGCAAGGCGTCGGCTCCAACGTGCCATCTGGAGGTCGTAGCCATCGCCGTCCGCGGCAACGAATGTCGAGGACAGGGCCATATAGGCGTCTCACACGTGGAACTATGGCCGCAGTCGCTTTGGACGAGCAGGAGGTCACTCCGGCTTCAATCCGATCGCCTTGACCAGCGCTGCGTTGATCGCGACTTCCTTCTCAATATGCGCGTCGAACTCGGCCGGGGTCATGAGCATCGGATCAACGCCGAGTGTCGCCAGCCTGTCCCTCACCTTGGGCTCTCGCAGTGCCTTGAGCGTCTCGCGATGAAGCTTGTCGACGATCTCGCGCGGGGTCTTTGCCGGCAGGAAAAGTCCGAACCACGTCGGATACTCGGCATTGTTGAAACCAGCTTCCTGGATGGTTGGCACCTCAGGCAATGCGGCCGAACGTGCGGCGCCATTCACCGCAAGCGCAGAAAGCTTGCCGTCCCTGATATGCGGCAGGGCAGCCCCGAGCGCCACAAAGCAGAAATCGATCCGTCCCGCGATCACTTCGGTCATTGCCTCTGTACCGCCCTTGAACGGAACGTGCACAGCCTGCACGCCGGCGCTCAACCGGAAGCGTTCCGCGCTCAGATGCGATGCCGTCCCGACGCCGGGCGAGGAGAAGTTGAACGTACCCGGCTTCGCCTTGACTGCGGCCACGAGATCGCGGGCTGTCTTGAAACCCCTGGCCGGCGAAACCACCAGTACGAACGGCGAGGTGCCGAGACCGGCGACCGCGGCAAAATCTCGCGCCGGATGATAGTTCAGGTTGGGATGAAGCGCCGGCGCGATCGCGTGCGCGGACGAAGTGGCGAGAACGGTGTAGCCATCCGAGTCGGCCTTAGCGACAAGGTTGGCACCGATCGTCATTCCGGCGCCGGCACGGTTCTCCACGACGATGCTCTGCCCGAGTTGCGTGGAGAGCTGCTCGAATACCACGCGGGAGACGATGTCGATAACGCTGCCTGCCGCGATGGGCACGATCGCCTTCAACGGCTTCGTCGGCCAAGTCTCTGCGCTCGCCTCCATGGTTGCAAGCCCGAGTCCGAGGGCGGGCAGCAGTATCAGGCAACTGGGCTTCATAACGTCTCGCTTTCGCCATCGGGCGCCCCGTGCGGCGCGTACGTTCACAATGAAAGCATTGCACATTGCAGGAGGTCCAATACATATATTCTCTGATTGATAATGCCGAGCTGGCATAAGGAAACGCATGAGGAGAGTCATGGATCTGCGGCACGCACGAACCTTCGTCACCGTGGCGGAGCTGGGCACTGTCTCCAAGGCGGCAGTACGCCTGCACATTGCCCAGCCTGCTCTCTCCCGGCAGATCAGCAATCTCGAGCAGGAGCTGGG
>JBGTBX010000386.1:0-1650 GCA_041749115.1 Gemmatimonadaceae bacterium | reverse complement strand
AACTTGCAGACATGGTGCTGCTGCGCGCCGATCCCACCACCGACATCAACAACGCCAAGCTGGTCGACATGGTAATGAAAAACGGCACATTCGTCGATCGCGCGGCGCTGGACCTGCCGGTGAATCGCCGACCACAGCGTCGCTGACACACACGATATGCCAACTACTCCCTTGCCGCCGGCACGGCCGCGCATACGGCTGCCCTTCAGTCGACTGCTCCTCGCTGGCTCCTGCGCCTTGTTCGGATGCACCAGCGAGGGACCCGCCCCTGCCGAACGCATTATCGAAGTTGTGGCGCATGATTACGCGTTTCAGGTCGCCGACACGGTTGATCCCGGTTTGGTGACGTTCGCGCTGCGCAACCAGGGGAGCGTGGTGCACGAAATGATCCTGCTGAAGCTGAATCCGGGCGTGACCCTCCGGGATCTGCACACCGCAGATCAACGCGATGAGGTGTTCCGGCCCTTTCTGGATGGAGGAAGTGCGGTCCTCTTTGCCTCCGCCGGAGAAGTGGGCACCGGGCGGCTGGTGCGGGAGCTGGAACCCGGAAGCAATTACGTTTTATGGTGTAACTTCTCTGATAGTGAGGGTGCTCCCAAACACGCACGACTCGGCATGTTCAAACTTGTGCACGTCAGGGATACCCGAACCCGCCCGACGCAGGCCGCGGCAAACCAGCTTATCATCGAGTCCAACGACTACGCGTTTCGCGCTCCCGATTCAGTCAGAGCCGGCGTTACCGACATCTTGATCCGCAACGTGGGCAAGCAGCGGCACGAAGTCAGTCTGAGTCTGTTGAAGCCAGGCACGCCTGCCACGTTCTTCTTTGATCAATATCGCAAGGGTGCCAACGTGGATTCGTTGTATGCCGATGACGGCGCGGTGCTCACCGCGTATCCCGGCGGCGACAACCGGACAGCAGTGCGCGTGACCTTTGCCGCCGGGCAAACCTACATCGTGGTCTGCGAATTTCGTGACACACCCGCGAGTCCGACGCACATCTCACTCGGCATGTTCAAGGCGATTGAGGTCGTACCATGACGGAGCGATGTGCGCTGCACCGAGTCTGTGCATCTGGACATGCTCCAGATTAGTGTACTGTGACCGTTGCGGAGGCGCCTGCCACGCGGAGTCGCAATAACAACACGGCGGCAGCCAGCGCGACAGCGGCACCAACACTGAACGCCACCTCTGCTCCATATTTCGCCCACAGGATCCCGAACAGTACGGACGCCGGCAAGGCACCAAGGCCTAACGCGAGATTATACCAGCCAAATGCCCGCCCTCGTACCACCGGACCAACCAGGTCGGCGACAAAAGCCTTTTCGGCTCCCTCGGACAATCCGGAGAATATGCCGTAGGCGAGCATGAGCGACCACGCATGCACTTCGCGCGTGGCGAGCGCAAACCCGCAGTACACCGCGGCATACACACACCAGCCCGCGACGATCAACGGGCGCCGCCCCCATCGATCAGAGAGTGCGCCTCCCCACGTAGACGTCAACACCTTGGTGAGATGCAGAGCGGCCCAGATAAGCGGAATGCGCGCAACGGGCACCCCGATTTCACCCACACGGAGCAACAAAAAGGCGTCCGTCGAATTGCCGATGGTAAACAGCAGGATGATCCCCACATATTTCATGAAGACTC
>JBGTBX010000385.1:0-2751 GCA_041749115.1 Gemmatimonadaceae bacterium | reverse complement strand
AACCCACGTGTGTACGCCAACCGACGGCGGCAGTCTGCGCAATAGAGCAAGTTTAGGTGGGCCGCGCGACCCGAACGACTCAGCGGAAGATGATGCGGCCTTTGACCTCGTCCGACTTCCGGATTTGGCAAGCGTTTTAGGAGGGGAAGGAGGAGCTTTCCTTGGGCGTGCAGCTGATGAGGTCGGGTTCGAGCGTACCGAAGCCAACGAAGTCTCAGGCGAGGTATTTGACGGCGGTCGTTGTTGTGGGGAACCCGGACCATGTTCCACCGTTCTCTTGATACGCGCATACCGCACCGAAGTGGCGGTGCGCCGTCGGGAGAACGAGCTTATGGCGATCAACGAATTCATCGGGGAGATGAAAGCTGCTGCCGCGAGCCTTGTGACCGCTGCGGACGCGGTAGAAATCGGAGACTTGGCGGCGGCCGAAATCGGTGTTGAGGACGCGCTGTTCCGCGTTCACAGCTTGCTCGGCCGCATAAGGCAAGCGCAGATTGATGCCGAATTTGCGACTCCTGCAACAACTCCAGGCGCCGGACAAACGGATAGCTGAGCAATAGCACCATGCCGCGGCAGGCCTTCCGCGGCTTCTTGATCTGCAGCACGCCGCCGCACATTCTGTAGGCGGCAGCGCCCTTGCTCTAGCGCAGCGCTGCGGCGGCATACGGCAGGTTCATCGCGGCCCGGGCCATGCGGGCCTGGATTGCGAAGTTGCCTACGGCCATCTGAACGCAGAGGCGCATCCACGGCCGAGCGAGTGCCATCGGATCGAAGCCCGGAGTTGTGACACGCGTCTTATCGTGCGGTGCGAGATTGAGAGCGGGCGGCGTAACCGCATCCATAGCTTTCGCGGTCACCGTGCCGATTTTCTTTGGTGCGGTGGCAAGTAGCGGAGCACGCGCGGCGGTTGCGCCGGATCTAGCTGCGCGCGCCGCACGAACGGCGGGCTTTTTTGTCGCGCGTGCGACGACCTTCTTCGGTTGGGCCGCGCGTGCCGTCAACTTCTTCTTGGCCAGCGTCGGGGCCCGCTGGGTCGTCCGGGGAATTTTGCGTTTCGTGACGGCCATTGGAGTCTCCTATGCGAGACGGAGTTCGTGTCGCTCTTTAGCTAAATGATGCGGAATTGCATATCGTTCCCTAGCGGAGATGAAATCCGATCGTGAGTGCAACCGGGTTGTGGCTGGAACCGGCCCACACGGCAGCCGACGACGAAAAACCCAAGCAGGCACGAAGTGTTTAAGGGAAGAACGTCGGAGTCGTGAGCGGTGGAATCCCAAGTCCTACTCGGGAGTTCTCGCTCTCAAGCTTATCTCAAGCCAAAAAATGCAAGCACAGCGAAGACAACCACGACCAAACCGACTAAATAGATCACATTATTCATCTTTATGCTCCCTTGAGGGTAAGAGCGAGTGGCGCCTATCCACTGCGGACGGACGGGCGCCCAATTCGCTTTATCGCCGCCGCATACGATCTAGTTCGGCCTGGCTCGGTGTATAGGGCTCTGCGGCGGGGTCGAATTCACGCCACCCCGTCTGCTGGTATTCGCGGCGCCGGATTGCCGGGTCGATGGGCTGATGCCGTGCAAGGATGGCCTCCAGTCCGCTGGTGCTCGCAGACTCCGTGCGAACAGTGAGCAACGTTCCACCGCGACGGACGGCTTCCGAGTAGACGTGCGCGTCCGGCTCCGAGGTCCCAGAATCCACAAGCGCACCAATGATGCCGCCGGTTGCCGCTCCAGCCACGGCCCCTGCTGCCGTGGCCGCCAACCAACCAGCCGCGACAACGGGACCTAGACCAGGAATGGCGAGTAGACCGAGCCCCGCCAACAATCCGGCGCCGCCTCCCGTAACCAAGCCAAGGCCTATGCCCGTGGATGTGGCAGAGCTCTCGGTCACGTCGGCATACTCCTCGCTGACGTACTTGTTTGCGACCAGACTGATGTCTGCGGAAGGAATGCCCGCTGCCTCGAGATCACGCACGTCAGCCTCGGCCTGTGCGTAGCTATCGTAAACTTTGCTGTAAACATACATTTATACTCTCCTACTGAGCTACGACGTTACCTTTGAAGTCGATCGCGATGTTCACCTGGGATCCGCCGCGCTTCGCCGTCCCGCGCCAAATGCCCTTATCGTCCTTGCGGAGGGCCGCGACCTCGGTGAAACCGGCTGCTTCAGCGCGATCCTTTGCTTGGCCTTCGGTGAAGCTGTTCGCGCCTTCCAGTGGCGCACCAGCCGCAGGCTGTGTCTGCGTGGTGGCAAAAACGTCCGCCTTGCAATTTCCCATGAAGGCTGCCTTATCGAGGCGGTCCCCGCTCATCTGTTTGTTTGCCACGCGCATCGCCGCGAAGTAGCGACGGCCCTCGGCTTCCGTAAGGACGCCATCGCTATTGGTGTCGGCGGCTTCGAAGGACTTCTGGCAGTCAGCTTCGCTTGCCGCGAATGCGGGAAGTGGCAGGCTCATCAGCCCTGCGAGGCCCAGAGCCGCGATCAGCGGTTTATTCATGAGAAGTCTCCTGATTTTGCGCCGAGCGACCTCGCGCACATACTCGGGTGCGCGTTGGGGCTAGCTGGGTGTTCAAGGGTCAGTGTGTCTGCCTTCAACAGAATGTGAGAGCGTTTGGTTCCCAAAACTGCGCGATATTGTTTGGGACGCTGTCGCAGTACAGAACACGGCTGCCCGACGATTCGAAACTGCCCGCTTTCAGCGGGAGTGTCTCTTCAGGAGGGGCGCGTCCCGGGATGTGGTGTAGGA
>JBGTBX010000384.1:0-2057 GCA_041749115.1 Gemmatimonadaceae bacterium | reverse complement strand
AGGTGTCCAACTGGCCGTTGACGCGTGTGATATCTCGATTCGCTGCATCTCGTACGAGCCTAACCTCTTGGAGAAGTTGCTCGTGCTCTTCGATCTGCCGTTGCGTCTCGGTATCTAGTTCTCCGATGGTGAAGATGCCGGGCATCCCTCCGGCTTCACCTATGACCGAATGCACGAAGTCATGGTTGTACACCAGGTAGCGGAACGGCCCGCCCGGAGTCGTGTCGACGCGGCAGGCATGAAACTTGGCGTCGCCGGTGTGGCGTCCGTGTATCACCTCGCCAATGGCAGTCTTACCGGCACCATTAAGGCCGTAGAAGAACACCGGCTTTCGTGTCGTCGTCTCGATCGGGATCGTGACGGGAACTGCCGATTGAAAGCTCTTGTAGCCCCTAATGGTGATGCTGTTGATCACGGACGTCCCCTAGGGACTTGAATTGGCGCCAATCCTCATTATGCACAGCAGAGTCGGACGCGGTGCGCGCTCTCGCGCCATGCCTCCAACGCTGACTACGCAACGTGACTCAAGTCGGGTTGCCAAGCGTGACTTGCGAGCATACTTCCCTTCGGTCACCTCTCGACCCGGGGAAATCTATGCGCTTGTTGCTCGTGCTCGTGGCGCTGCTTTGGCCTGCAGCCGCCTTTGCTTCGGACTTTTTCATCGTGTGGCCGGGGCACCCTGACGCCCCGCCCGTGCCCGGTCCAGCCGAGGGTCGATCTGGATCTCCAATCAAGTCGCGCCGTGAATGCTCTGACGGTACAGCACTGTCGCTTGAGCAGCCTGGCGATCATGCCTGATGGTGTGTCACCCGGGTAATACCGTCGATACCTTGGACGTGCAGCCGTGAAGTATCCAGATAGCGTATAGGATCGAACGATCTATCCCACCTTGACTGCGAAGGTAACCGCTCGTGGACACCGGATTCATTGATCTCGACATACTGCTCACGCGAGTTCGGCACGGTAAGTCAAAGGTTTACTTCCTCGATGCCGTCAAAGCGTACAAGGCGGGGGCGCTTCGAGCCTCGATGACCTCTGTCTGGGTCGCGCTCGTCTACGATCTGATCTCGAAGTACCGCGAACTCGGCGCCATGAGCGATCCGGCCGCGACCACATTTCTTATGGCGTGGGATAGCGCGACCGCTGCGGACGACATCAAGAAACTGCTTCAGCTGGAAGCATCGATCATCGACGATGCAACAAACAATACGCAGGTCGTCAATCGGATCGCCGGCACACACCTCCAGCGGCTGCGCGAGGACAGACACCTTTGCGCACACCCGGCATTTTCGGCCGAGGCCGACCTTTTCGAGCCGCCACCGGAGCTGGTGCGGATGCACCTCGTCAACGCCGTCGAACTCGTTCTCTCGAAGGAACCGCTCCAAGGCAAGGCGATCTTCGATCTTTATGACGCAGACGTTCAGTCGCCAGGTTTTCCGACCGCATACCCCCTTATCCTCGACTATGTCGAGCAGCGCTACCTCGAACGCGTGCGCGCCCAGAGCATCCGCAATTTCGGGACCGTGCTGGCGAAATCTCTGCTCAAGGGCGTGCCAGCGCAATGGGAGGCAGAGCAACGCAAGATCATCGTCTCGCTGGTAGCCGTGCGAGAACGCGCTGCAAGCGCATGGACGGATGTCTCACAATCCATTGTCAGACAGATCGACAATCTCGAGCCGCAGAATCGTCCGCGCGCGATCGCATTCATTGCCGCCTTCCCGGACTTTTGGCCACTACTGCTGGAACCGTCGCGGACAGCGCTGCAACAAACTGTTGACAATGCAGATCCCGCGATGCTGTCCGACTATCGCATCTTGGCCGGCGTCACCGTGCCGCACTTCCGCGACGCCCTTCTACGGCTCATCTCGGGCTTGAGTCAAGATCGCCTCGCCGAAGCAATCGCCGCACAGCCGCATGCCGAACTCTGGCCGCACGCGGTCGACGCGTATAAAGGATCCGACAGCTATCGCGGGTCGGAAGCAAACTTCCGCGGTCTGGTCGCGCCGTTTGCCGGCCGCCTCGGCCGTCAACAGCTCGACCAGCTCCACGATGCGATT
>JBGTBX010000383.1:0-26456 GCA_041749115.1 Gemmatimonadaceae bacterium | reverse complement strand
CGGCGGCACGCGGCGCTTGCGACAGGGAATGGCCGCGCGGAGCGTCGACGCCGGTCGTCCATTGCAGGGTGAAAAAGGTCGCGACTCCAGACAACGCCAACACAAGTTTCATCCGGTGCACTCCATTCGGGACTTGCCCCGCAGTCCGGGGACTTTGTAACTCCTGAAGATTTCACAAGTTACGCGAGTCTGCAAGGAAAAAAATCGCGTAGGTCGTGATCATCTGTTACGGCCGCCGTTCTTCCTTCGCTGCACGCCTCACTGCGCGCAAGGTCACACCCCTGATCCTGCGTCGAGCCGCGCCGACGCCTCCTCGGCGAACAGTGCAATCCTCCGGAGCGTTTCGGATAACTCCGCCTCGGTGGTTGCCGGGTGAATCGGGCACAGCCGAAGGGCTGTCTTTCCACGAAGAATCGTTGACATAACCAGGGCGTAGCCGTCGGTCGCCATCCGATCGACCGCGGCGGCCTGAATCGCGTCAATCTCGGCAGCGGTGCGCGTGGCGTCGGTCCAGCGGAAGGTGACGACACCAAGCCGGGCCGGCGTGACAATCGTCCAGCGATCGTCTTCCCGCAGCATGCGCTCAGCCGCCTCGGCCATGTCGAATCCCACGTCGATGGCGCGTCGGAACTCGCCGAGGCCGAACGTCCGCAGCGACAGCCACAGCTTGAGCGCCTTGAACGACCGCGTGAGCTGCGCACCCCGTTCGAAGAAATTCACCTCCTCACTGATGTGCCGGCGCACATCGGTCAGGTAATTCGCGTGATCATCGTCGTGCAGGCCAAAGGTGCGTTCCAGGGCCCCCGCATCCCGCACCAGCAGGCAGCCCAGTTCGAAGGGCTGGAACAGCCATTTGTGAGGGTCGAGTGTGATGGAATGCGCCCGATGCAGGCCCACCAGCGCGGCGCGGCCCCTCTCGGTGATGACCGCCGCCGCCCCATACGCACCGTCCACGTGGAGCCAGAGTTCCTCCCGTTCGCACAAGTCGGCGAGATCGTCGAGCGGGTCGACCGCGCCAGTGTCGGTGGTGCCACCATTCGCGACCACCACAAAGGGCTTGAGCCCCTTGGCCCGATCTTCGGCAATCGCGCGGGTGAGATCAGGGACCGAAAGGCGGTACTCCCCGTCGCACGCGACCGTCCGGCGTTGCTCGGGAGCGAATCCAATGATGCGGAGCCCCTTCGCCATCGACGAATGCGTCTGATCGGAGCAATACACAACGGCCAACGGATCGGGGCCGCCAAGACGCACTTCGCGAGCGACCGCAATGGCGGACAGATTCGCCATTGACCCGCCGCTGACAAAAATCCCACCCGCATCTGCGGGATAACCGCACAATTCCTGGAGCCAGCCCAGCACGGTGATTTCGATCTGCGCCGCGGACGACGACGCCATCCAGTGGCCGGCAAAAATATTGTGCGCGCTGGTAAGAAAATCGCCCACGGCACTGATAAAGTTGCCCGGTCCCGGGACAAAAGCATAAAACCGCGGGTGATCCGTCTGGAACGTATGCGGGAACACATCGCGGCTTAACGTATCCAGTAGCTGTTCCACGGGCTCGCCGTGTTCCGGAATCGACGTTCGCAACCTGCGTTCGGCTTCGGCCCGCGGCATCGTGTTGGCGACCGGACGCTCTCGAGCGTTCTGGTAGTGATCGATCACCATGTCCAGGGCGCGCGTGCCCACGGCACGCATTTCGTCTGGGCTGAGTTGCAGGGGAGGGCGCTGAGTCATCGGAGAACGTGGTGGGAGCGGACTCGCGAAGTCTAAGGCAACGTGCTGTCCATCGGTCAGCGCGGAAACGATGGGACATGCCGTGTTGGCACGTTTTGACTCCGTCTCCGACGCCCGCTAGTTTGCCACGTTGGCCCACTCCCGCGACTTCTCTCTCTCGGACCGCTATTTGGACAAGCTGCAGTACGCTCTACAGGTCGCTCCGGTATTGCTTTTTTCCATGGTCGCGCACGAGTACGCGCATGGTTACGCCGCCCTCAAACAGGGTGACCCGACCGCCTTTCAGCTGGGTCGCCTGACCTTTAATCCGTTAAAGCATCTCGATCCGTTCATGAGCATCATCCTCCCGATGTTGCTCCTGTGGCAGGGGTTACCGGTGCTTGGGGGGGCGAAGCCCATTCCTGTGGTTCCTCGCAATTATCGCAATTACCGTCGCGGCGACATCATCGTCTCGATGGCGGGCATTGTGGTGAACCTTGCTCTCGCGGTGTTGTCGACGCTGTTGGCCGTGGTGTTCGGCATGCTCGGTGACGCGCTGCCGGCCGCCAATGAAACCTTCGCCATTCTGCAGCAAGTGATGCGTTGGGGGGTCTGGATCAATCTCGGACTCGCGATCTTCAACCTTATGCCGATCCCGCCGTTGGATGGGTCTCACGTCATGAAGTATGTGCTGCCGCCGTCCTGGGCACTGCGTTATCAGCAAGTGGGGATGTACGGCATCCTGATCATCATGATCATGCTGATGACCGGCCTCGGGAACACGGTGTTTTCCATCTGGTTCTTGCCGCTTTACGCGCTGCGCGAAGTCTCGGAGGTCCTCGTGCGTCCGTTTATGCTGATCAGCAACGTCCTGATCCCACTCCCGTGAGGCTCGCCACCCCAACACCGGACAACTCCTTTATTGTTGAGCTGTCGGCGTATTCCGGACCGCTGGAATTGTTGCTTACGTTGATCCGTGACGAGAAACTTGACGTCTACGACATTCCTATCGCGCGTATTGCCGATCAGTTTCTTTCCCAGATTCACACGCTGGGTCTGAACGAGGCTGCGGAATACCTCGAAATGGCAGCGCGGTTGCTTCGCATCAAGGCGCAGATGTTGTTGCCGCGCAACGATCACGACGACGCCTGGGAAGATCCGCGCGCCGAACTGGTGCGGCGCCTTCTGGAATATCAGCAGATGCGCGAAGTGGTCGACGTGCTCGAGCGCATGGGAGAAGACCGCCGCTCGCGGTTTGCGCGCGCGTTCTTTCCACCGTCCTCCGTAGAGGCACCGGCCACGCCGCTGGTGCTTTCGCTGGCCGAACTCCTCGCGGCGGTCGATCGCGTTCTTCGGGTTACCAAAGAGCCGGTCATGCACGATGTGGTTGCGCGTGTTTTGAACATCGATGGGGCCATCGAGACGATACGCGGTGTGCTCGCACTGCGCGATCGGGCCATGTGGCGCGATGTTGTCCGTAAAGGCGCAGAGTCATGGGAGATTCTCTCCGCCCTCTTAGCACTTCTTGAATTGGCACGCCGCGGCGAACTTCGCCTCGAGCAGTCGTCGCCTTTCGCCAACGTATTGATCAGTCGTGAATCCACTAGCGAAGCTGCTTGAAGCCGCCCTCTTTTCGAGTGCGCGTCCCGTTGCTGTTGAGGAACTGGCCGCGCTCGATGCCGACGCCTCGCCGGCCGCCGTGCGCGCGGCGCTCGATGAGCTGCGTGAGACGTACAACGTCAATGGTCACGGGATAGAACTCGTTGAACTGGGCGAAGGATATCAAATCCTGACGCGGCCGGAGTACACCGAAACAATTGAGCGCGCTCAGCTCGCGGTACGGCCCCATCGTTTATCTGCAGCGGCGCTGGAGACGTTGGCGATCATCGCGTACCGACAGCCGATCGGGCGTGCCGACATTGAGGAGATTCGCGGCGTGAACGTTGGCAGTATTCTCAAGTCGCTGCACGAACGAGCGCTCATCGATGTGGTCGGTCGCGGCGAGGGGCTTGGTCGCCCGTTGCTGTATGGTACCACGGCGATGTTCCTCGAACAATTCGCGCTCCGACATCTCGAAGAACTTCCGCGCGCCGACGAACTCGCCATTGCGCTGCGTTCCTACTCACCGGCCGTCTGATGGCAGAGTCGATGCGGATTCACCGGGCGCTGGCGCGCGCCGGAGTCGCATCGCGACGCGTGGCTGAGTCGTTGGTCGCCGCCGGTCGCGTCTCCATCAACGGAGCGCCGGCGAAAACCGGGCAAAGCGTGACCCTCGGCCGGGATCGGGTCGCCGTTGACGGCAACGAGGTCGAACTGGTGACCGGAGCCGCGACCTGGATCGTGTTGAACAAGCCCGCCGGCGTCGTCACCACCGCCCGGGATCCGCAAGGGAGACGCACAGTTTTTGACCTGGTCGAGGCTGTGCCCGGCCTCACCTACGTGGGTCGATTGGACTTCCTCACGGAAGGACTTGTCATTCTCACGACCGACGGCGAAGCGGCCAATCGGCTGTCTCACCCAAGCGGCGAAGTGGATCGCGTCTACGTTGCGACCGTTACCGGCAACGTGAAGCGAGCCGCGGAAGCCGCTCGTGCCGGGGTGGAGCTGGAAGATGGTATCGCACGTGCGGAGTGGGTGAACGTGCGTCCGCTGGGCGATCGCCGATGGGAGTTCGAAATTGCACTACGTGAAGGGCGCAACAGAGAGGTGCGGCGCCTGTGTGCTGCGGTCGAACTCGAAGTCGAACGGCTCGTTCGCACACAATACGGTCCCGTGACTCTGGGAAAGCTCTCATCGGGTGCCTCCCGGCCGCTCACGGCTCGCGAACGGGCGTTGTTGCAGGAGGATTTCGGCATCACGGCTCGATAGGGAAACCGACGGTGCTGCCGGGGTAGGAGGCCTGACCCTCGACACGGACACAATGGAGACAAGCGAGTGACGACACAGAGCACGGCCGATATGGCCCTCGTTCAAGCAGTGCAGCACGAGGTAGGGAAGCGCGTCGTCGGCCAGGAGTACATGGTTGAGCGGCTGCTCATCTCACTCCTTACGGGTGGCCACGTGTTGCTCGAAGGGGTGCCGGGGCTGGCCAAGACGCTCACGGTCCGCACACTCGCCGAAACGATTCACACCTCGTTTCAGAGGATCCAGTTTACACCGGATCTCCTGCCGGCCGACGTGGTAGGGACGCAGATATTTGATCAATCTACCGGCTCCTTCAGCATTAAGCGGGGACCGATCTTCGCCAACATTGTACTGGCCGACGAGATCAACCGCGCTCCGGCGAAGGTCCAGGCGGCATTGCTTGAGGCGATGCAGGAAAAACAGGTGACACTGGGCGGGGAGACGTTTCGCCTCGAAGAGCCGTTCCTGGTACTGGCGACCCAGAATCCCATTGAGCAGGAAGGCACGTATCCGTTGCCCGAAGCGCAGGTAGACCGCTTCATGCTCAAGTTGCGGGTTGGTTATCCCACGCGCGACGAGGAAAAGGAAGTCATGCGCCGCATGGCCAGTGGTGAGCCAATCGCCGTGAACGCGGTGGCGCACCCTCAGGAGATTATGGACGCGCGCCGACGGATTACTGAACTGTACATGGACGAGCGGATCGTGGACTATATCGTCGACATTGTGCACGCCACCCGAAAACCGGGCGAGGCCGGAATGAAAGAGCTGGTGCCACTGGTTGAGTTCGGCGCGTCACCACGCGCAACGATCGCGCTGGCGCAGGCGTCCCGTGCGCATGCCTTTCTGCGCGCGCGCACGTACGTCACCCCCGACGATATAAAGGCGATCGCGCCTGACGTGCTGCGCCACCGGGTCCTGACGACCTACGAAGCCGAGGCCGAGGACGTCACGAGCGACGACATTGTGCGAAAGATTCTCGAGACCGTCGAGGCACCGTAAAACCGCCATGGCCCTGACCGCGCCTTCCACAGCGATTGCGCCGGACGCGTTCGGTCCGGCTCGATTGTCGACGTCGGCGCCGACAAACAAGGCGCTGGGCACGGGGCTGTCGCCCGACGTGCTCCGTCAGGTGAAATTGATTGAACTGCGTACGCGGCGGCTGGTGAATTCCGTCTTTTCCGGTGAGTACCGATCGATCTTCAAAGGGCAGGGAATGGAATTCGCGGAGGTCCGCGAGTATCAGCCCGGTGATGAAGTCCGCTCGATCGATTGGAATGTTACGGCGCGCATGCGGCGGCCGTTTGTTAAGCGGTACATTGAGGAGCGCGAACTGACACTCATGCTGGCAGTGGATGTGTCAGGGTCCGGCCAATTCGGCACGGTGCGTCAATTCAAGGCTGAGCTGGCTACCGAGCTTGCGGCGGTCCTGACCATGAGCGCGGTGCGAAACAACGACCGCGTCGGTGTGTTGCTCTATACGGATCGTGTGGAGCACGTGGTGCCGCCCGGTAAGGGACGCCGACACGCCATGCGCATCCTGCGGGACATTCTGCTGCATCAGCCGCGGGGCAAACGGACCGACACGGCGTTGGCGCTGGACTTCATGCGGCGACTGCTTAAACAGCACGCCATCGTGTTTCTCATTTCGGATCTGTACGACGAGGGCGTGGAGCGGCCGCTCAAGTTGCTCAATCAGCGGCACGATGTCATCGTCGCTCGTCTCGCCGATCCAAGTGAGCAGACCCTTCCTGACGTCGGTCTCGCGCGTTTTGTTGATCCGGAGACGGGTGACGTAGTGGACATCGACACGAGCGATGCGCGCGTCCGCACTGCGTACGCAGCCGCTGCGGCAGCGCGCTCGGACGCCGTGCGCGGCATGCTCCGGCGTCTGGGCATCGACGACATCCCGATTTCCACGCGGGACAGCTTTATCGAACCATTGCTCCGCTTCTTCAGGGGGCGCGAGACCCGGAAGGCGAGGCGTTAGGTGCGGACATTGATGAACACCGTTTGCCTGAGCACACTCGGTGTGTTCCTCGGGCTGAGTGCGTTATCGACCCCCGCCATCGGGCAGGCCTCGGCCTCTGGCACCCTGCAGCAGGGGGTGACCTTGGCTCCCGATTCGGTGACCGTGGGCGATCCGTTTCGCGTTGCGCTGCGCATCCGCGCGCCGAGAGGCGCAATCATTGAATTCCCCGCGGCGCCGGATTCATCGGGGGCGGTGGAACCGCTCGATCCCGTAGTTGTGCAACCGTCATCCGATTCCATTGCAGTTGATCAAACGGCGACCTACCGAATGGCGGCATGGGATGTCGGCACCTTCCCGATTCGTTTCTCTGATGTCCTGATCACTGAAGACGGCCGCACACGCCGTGTGGTGGTGGGTAGCGCCACGTCAGTCACCGTGGTGTCCGTGCTTCCAGCCGACAGCGCGCAGCGTGTGCCCAAACCGCCACGCGGCGTGTTTGCTCCGGACATTCCGCTCTGGTGGTGGTTGCTGATCGCGGCCGCCGTGTGCGCGATCGCACTGCTTATCTGGAGATCCCTTCGACGGACGCATCGAACCGGAGCTGCGATCGCCGTGGATCCGTACGCCGAGGCGATGAAGGAATTTGCTCGCCTCGATGCCATGGGTTTCGCTGAGGCCGGCGAGCACGGTCACTACGCGGCAATGTGTGCGGACGTTCTCCGCACATACCTCAGCCGTGTGCTCCCCGCCGCGCTTGTGTCGCACACGTCTGCTGAACTGATCGCTGCGTTGCGTGGCGATCGGCTCACGCCGCTCACCCGGTTGCACCGCGTCCTTCACGACGTGGATCTGGTGAAGTTTGCCGGTGAACAGCTGCCCGCGGAGCGCGCACTGGGAATCGCAGCTGAGTGCAAGGGGGTGGTCGATGCAGTGCACACGGCAATGCTTCCCGTCGACGAACGGAGGGTCGCCTGATGACCTTCGATTCCCTGTACTTCATCGCTCTGGCCGCGCTCCTCACCGGCCTCGTCGTGGTGTTGGCGACGGCGTGGGCGCGGCGTCGCGCCGTACGGCTCAAGCACCTCGCGGAGACCCATCTGCTCGATCGCCTGCTTTCGCATCCCTCCGGATCCGGGGTGTGGCGGACCGCGCGTTTATCTGCAGTGGCACTGCTGGGCGGGCTCGCCCTCGCCGGTCCGCGATGGGGAAGTCAGCCAACGACGATTCGGGGACAAGGAGTCGACGTGGTGCTCGCTCTGGACGTGTCCTTGTCCATGATGGCCACAGATGAACGACCCAATCGCCTGGAACGCTTGAAGCAGGAAGTGCGTCGGTACCGGGATCTGGCACGCGGAGATCGCGTCGCGATGCTGGCGTTCGCGGGCCGTAGCTATATCCTGACCCCGCTGACGATCGACGACGGGGCCATCGAACTCTTCCTCGACAACCTCGATCCCTCGGTCGTTGGACAGGGGGGAAGCTCGTTGGCGCGGACGATTTCCCAAGCCACGGACCTGCTCGGCGCCACCACCGCCGGGGCCGATCGGGCACTCGTTATAATGAGTGATGGCGAGGCCTTCGAACCACTCGAAGACATTCAGGCCGCAGCGCAAAAGGCCGCCGATGCCGGGATTGCACTCGTGACCGTAGGATTCGGGACCGAGGCGGGCAGCACAATTCCGATACGAGAGGGCGACCGGGTCGTCGAAAAGAGGGATGAATTCGATGAGATCGTCGTGACCAGATACGTCCCGGCGACGCTGCGTGCCATCGCCGATGTGGCTGGCGGGACGTTCATTGATGCCGCTGAGACGGATAAAGCTGCGCGAGTGCGCGCCGCGTTGACGCAACTCCGCGCCACAACACGGACGTTGAGTTCAGGACTCACCCGCACGCTGCGCTACCAACTCTTCCTTTTGCCTGCTCTATTCCTGCTGATGCTCGACACCTGGCTTTCGACCCGTCCTCCCCGAGCGTCACGACGCCTGGTCACCGCGCTCGGTGCCGCAGCAATGGCATCGGCGTGTGCGGTCCCCGGGGGTGCCGGCCGGATGGCGTCGCGGGAATATTCGGCGGGCCGGTACCCGCAGGCAATCGCGATATACCGCGCCGAGATAGAGACATCGGGCCCGTCACCGAGGGGATATTACAATCTCGGTACCGCGTTGGTGGCCGGTGACTCGTTGGCCGACGCCATCGTGCCATTTGAAGGCGCCGAGCGCAGCCCTGATCCCGAAGTGAAGTTCCGAGCACTGTTCAACAAAGGGCTCGCACATCTCAAGCGCGGGCTCGTCGCGGAAGCCCAGCAGGATTCGGCCGCCAAAATAGAATTCAAGGCTGCCGTTGACGCTTACAAAGCGGCACTGCTTATGCGATCTTCTCACGAGGACGCGAAGTGGAACTACGAGTTGGCGCTTCGCAAGGAACAGGAGCAGAGCGGCGGCGGCGGAGGGGGTGGCGGTGGAGGAGGCGGCAACAGCAATCAGGATCGCAGTCAGGCCGATCAAAACGAGTCCTCGCAACCCAGTGGAGGCCTCGGCCAGCAACAGGCGGAGCAGCTGTTGAATGCCGCATCCCGCGAGGAACGCGGGGTACAGAGCAGACGTCAGCGCGACCGGCGGACCACGCCGCCGCCGGGAGGAAAAGACTGGTGATGCGTCGCATGCTCCGTATAGCTGCATTGCTCAGCGCGACGTCTCTCGCCGCGCAGGAGCCTCGCATTGTACGGGGGGCGAAGATCGATTCATCAAAGTCCATCAATTTTGCGTCCGGTATCTGGCCGTCTGCGGTGTACGTCGGTCAGCAGGCGACATATGAGATCGGGATCTTTCTCGATGAAGAGGTGCGCTCGCGCCTCAGGCGTAATCCGGAGTTCATCCCTCCCGACGTCCGCTCAATGCTTGCGGTCGATCTTCCCGTCGCGCGACAATTGTACAGCCGGCGCGAAGGCACACGCCAATACGACGTGCATGTGTTCTCCCGGGCGATGTTTCCATTGCAGCCTGGTCGGCAGATCATCGGATCGGCCAGATTGAACTATGCCGTCCCTCTTTCGTCTTCGATATTCAGTCTCGAAGAGAGCCACACCGCACGCGCCACCGAACACGCGATCGAGGTGAGGGAGCCACCGGTCGATGGTCGTCCCGCAGACTTCCGGGGAGCGGTTGGCAGATTAACGTTGACGTCGCGCGTGGATGCCACGCGCACGCGTGTTGGCGATCCCGTAACGCTTACAGTCACGGTAAGCGGCGTGGGGAGTATGCCGCTCCTCCCGCGTCCGGTGGTCACGATTCCGTGGGCTCAGGTGGTCAACGGGCCCGAACGCCTGAACATCGACTCGGCTTCAACACTGATTGGCGGAAGCAAGCAGTTTGATTTTGTTGTGACGCCCAGGGAACAAGGCGTGCGCGACGTGCCAGAAATGCGTTACACGTACTTCAATCCCTATACAGAGCAGTACGAAGCTGCGATTGCTCCAGCCGTGGGGCTGCGCGTGGATCCGGGCTCAGTCGTCGCGGCGAGCACCGTGGCCCAGGATACACCGGCGCGTCTGAGCATTCGTACCAAATATCGCGGCGAAACATCGGCACCGTGGGCCACGCTCCCTGTCTTCTGGTTTGGTGCACTTCTGGCGCCGCTGCCCGCTCTCTTTTTCGCATCGCGTCGGCGCAGGAAGGGTCGACCGATTGCATCGCCGGCGTCACGACTGCGAGACATCGCGGCAGATCCGCGCGCCGCCCCGCACGACGTACGGCATGCTTTCGTGCACGCGGTAACCGATCGGGTGCCGTTGGTTGAGCTGACGATCATTGATCCCTCCCGGTTCGAGCGTCACTTGCGTCGAGAAGGTGTCTCTCGCTCCGCCGCTCAAGACGCATCGCGGTTGCTGCAGTCGCTGAACGAAGCAAGTTTTTCCCCCGCGCCAGGAGTGTCATCGGGGCTGGGTGCACAGGCGCTGCACGTACACAGCGTCATCGACGCCGAGGCGATCCAGCGGCGAAAGCCCGCCGATCCCAAGAGTGTCAGGAAGATTGATCGCGCCGGGGTGGTCATCTCGATGCTTCTCGCAGGGAGCCTGCTCGGTGCGTCGGCGTTTGCGCAGATGCAGGCGCGTGCCTCGCAATTCGATGCGGCCGTTGAGCGTTATGCGCAAAATGATCTAAGTGGTGCTCGCGAGGTGTTTCGTCAACTGGCGCAACTGGAATCTCGCGCGGCCGACAGTTGGGCGAACTTCGGGACCGCGTCGTGGGAGCTTGGGGATTCAGTGGCGGCCGCCGCCGGTTGGCAACGGGCTCTGCGACTTGAACCAATGGCATCGGATGTCCGAGACCGTTTAAGCGGTACCCCCGGCTTTACCAACGGGTGGTTCGGCGACGTTCCGCCCCTTCCGCCAAACGTGGGGGCAGGGCTCGCGTTGTTCACCTGGTTGGTGGCGTGCGGGAGTTACCTGTTATACGTGCGTCAGCGCGATGTACGCTGGCAACAGAGCGCCTCGGGCGCGTTCGCGACTTCCGTGGTGCTTGGCCTGGCGACGCTGATCAGCGCTGAGCGCGCGCGTGGACAGGATCGGAGCCTGGTGAAGGAGGCGCTTGTGGTCTATGAACTCCCCGCGCTTTCCGCGTCGACCACGGCTCAGGCGGTCGTTGGTGAGCAGGTGCGCGTCATCGCCCACGAGGGAGGATGGGACCGCGTGTCTTTTTCTGACGGCCGCGAAGGGTGGGTCGAAGGGAGCCTCCTCCAGTCGCTTGAGGTTCCAGCGGCCCGGTAGCAAATGGTGAGTTGGGCCGTTAGGTATCAACTCCCATGATGCCTCGAATCGAAGTCCTCGCCTCTGCCGTCGCCGATCAAATTGCGGCAGGCGAGGTTGTTGAACGGCCGGCATCGGTGGTGAAGGAGCTGGTGGAGAACGCGCTGGACGCCGGCGCCCTTACCATTGAAGTCGACGTTCGCGACGGCGGGACCACGGAAATCCGCGTCAGCGACGACGGCCATGGGATACACGCCGAGGATGCGGCGCTGGCCCTCTCTCGGCATGCGACGTCCAAAATACGGCAGGCTGAGGACCTCGTCGGCGTCGCGAGTTTCGGTTTTCGCGGAGAAGCGTTGCCGGCGATTTGTTCAGTGGCGCGTCTTGAGTTGCTGACGTCGACGCAGGACGGCGAGGGTACGCTGGTGCGCGCCGAAGGTGGCATCGTGCAGGATCAGGCACCCGCGGCGCGTCGACGCGGTACAACGGTCACCGTAGCGAGTCTCTTCTACAATACGCCGGCCCGTCGCAAGTTTCTCCGCAGTACACGATCGGAATGGCGCGCGATCGCCGACTCGCTCGTGACCACAAGCCTCGTTAGGCGCGACGTACGATTCCGGGTCACGTCCGACGGGCGCGAAGCACTGTCGCTTGCTCCGGCGGCGACACTACGCGAACGGGTCGCCGCGATATGGGGGGCGGATTATGCTGACCGCTTTCTCGATGTGGACGCGGTAACCGGTGTGATGCATGTCGAGGGGCTTGTTGAACGTCCTGCCGACGCAGGGACGGCGGCGCGCCGTGCGATGTTGATAGTAAATGGCAGGCCGATACGTGATGCCGGCATGGCGCGCGCCGTTGAATCGGCATACCGCTCCACGTTGCCGTCAGGCGTGCGACCCTCGTTCATTCTTTCGTTGACGCTGCCGGCGTCGGATGTGGACGTCAACGTGCATCCGGCAAAAGCGGAAGTCCGATTCCATCAACGATGGCCCACGGAGCGCGCCCTCGAAGGGATTGTGCAGCGAGCGCTCGGCACCGGCGACAGTGCGGCGTGGATCGGGCGCGTCTGGACGCCAGGTGCTGCGACCGATCCCACGGGAGGCGCGCTGGATGCGCTCCCTGTCTCGCAATCGACCATGCCAGGTGACGGCCTGTTTCGGCCGACCGACGAATCGCACGGCGTGGCGGCGTCACCAGAGCCTGCGCTGGAGATTCCACTACTCGTTCAGCTGCGACGGACGTATCTCATGTACGAACACGAGCACGGCGTCGTACTCATTGACCAGCACTCGGCGCATGAACGGATACTGTACGAACGTTTTCTGGCCGCGTTGTCCGGCGGTGGGGCGGATTCTCAGCGATTACTGTTCCCCGAGACCGTTCATCTGTCGCCCGCAGAGGCTGATGCGTTCGAATCGAACGCCGATGTGTGGGGCCCACTGGGCTACGAAGTGGAGTCGTTTGGAGGGCACTCCGTTATCGTAAGCGCTGTCCCCACGCCGCATCCGCGCTTTGATGCCATTCAATGCCTCCGGGACACGCTCGCGACACTCACCGGAGCGCGATTCGCCAGTGCTCACGCACGGCATGAGCAACTCGCTGCAACAGTGGGGTGCAAAGCGGCAATCAAATCGGGGGATGCTCTGTCGCAGGAAGAGATGCGCGCACTCTTTCGTGATCTGGCCTCTGCCACGCTTCCGGCCCACGATGTACACGGCCGCAGTACCATCGTGCAACTCTCATGGGATGAAGTCGATCGCCGGTTCGGGCGGCGTTAATCTGCGCATCATCGTCGGACAGACGGCGGCGGGCAAGAGCGCCTTAGCGCTCGCCTTGGCGCGCGAGTTTCCGCTTGCAATCGTCAGTGCCGATTCCCGGCAGATCTATCGCCATTTTGATATCGGGACCGGCAAACCGACTCCTGCTGAACGCGCCGCGGTAGTGCACGCAGGCATTGACCTGTGTGAGCCCGCGGAGCGCTGGAGCGCGCCGCGTTGGGTTGACGCCGTTCTGCCATGGATTGAACGCACGCAGGCGCCGCAGCTCGCACCAGTGGTCGTTGGAGGCACAGGTCTTTACGTACGCGCGCTGGTCGATCCGATTTTCGAGGAGCCCGCTCTGGATCCAGGTCGCCGCGAAGCGTTGTCCGAGTACCTGAACCTGCTCCCGCCGGCAGAACTGAAACGGTGGGTGGCCGCTCTGGATCCGGTGTTGGCGCAAGCCGGACGCACGCAGCGTTTACGTGCCATCGAGATCGCCTTGCTGAGCGGCATGCAGCTAAGTACTCTGCGCCGCGAATCCGTGCGACCTCCGCGGTTCGCGCCGCAGTATCTGCTGCTCGAAGTTGACGGAGACAGTGCCCGTATCATCGCCGATCGTGTCGATCAGATGCTGCAATCGGGATGGCTTGAGGAGTGCGAACGCCTCACGGAGGCTGTGCCCGAGGATGCGCCGGCGTGGAAAGCCTGCGGATACAGGGAACTGCGGCAGGTGGTATTGGGCAAGAGCTCGCTCGTCACCGCTCGGGACCAGATCATCGTTGCCACGCGACAGTATGCCAAGCGCCAGCGCACATGGTTTCGACACCAACTAACTTCCGGAACGGTATTGAGAGTGAATCCGCGGTCGGCCGGTGCGCTCGATCGCGCTATACAATGGTGGAGGGAATCGGAGCCAGCATGAAGATTGGTATCACGTGTTATCCCACATACGGTGGATCGGGGGCAATGGCCACCGAGCTCGGAATCGCGCTCGCTCGCGGTGGGCACGAAGTGCATTTTATTACCTACCAACAGCCCTTCCGGCTCCCCTCGTTTCTTCCACGCGTGTTCTTTCACGAAGTCGACGTCGGGCGGTATCCGCTGTTCGAGTATCCGCCGTATGACATCGCGCTCGCCGCACGCATGCACGAAGTCGTGCGTGCGCACGACCTCGAGCTCCTGCATGTGCATTACGCGATCCCGCACGCTACGAGCGCCTGGATCGCCAAGGAGATGTTGCGGGAAAACGGTCGTGACCTGACGGTCATTACGACGTTACATGGCACCGACATTACGATCGTCGGTCAGGATCGATCCTTTCACACGATCACGAAGTTTTCGATCGAACGATCTGATCGGATTACGGCGGTGTCCCAATATCTCCGCGACGAAACCTTCCATGCCTTCGGCTGTGCCGGGTGCGAAGTGGAAGTGATTCACAATTTCATTGATCCATCGCTGTACGATCGCGCGAAATACACTCCGGTGATGCCGCATCTGAGCGGACAGAAGATTTTGATGCACATCTCCAACTTCCGGCCGATCAAACGGGTGCGCGATATCGTGCAGGTCTTCGCCAAAGTTCGGGAGACCCTGCCTGCGGCACTCGTTATGGTCGGTGATGGACCGGAGCGCCAGACGGCGCAGGCAGAAGCCGAAACGTTGGGAGTCGCCGAGCACGTGCACTTTCTGGGGAAGATTGACGCCGTAGCTCCGTTGCTTGCCAATGCGGACCTCTTTCTGCTCCCCAGTGAACGCGAGTCATTCGGCCTGAGTGCGCTTGAAGCGCTGGCGTCGGGGGTGCCCGTCATCGGATGTAACGCCGGCGGTCTCCCCGAAGTTGTGCAACATGATCGAACGGGATTCCTGTGCGAGGTGGGTGACGTGGAGTGTATGGCAGCTCTGGCGAGCTCGTTGCTGCAGGATACGCCGCGCTGGACGGAGTTCTCGCATCGGGCCGCGGCTGACGCGCGTGCACGCTTCTCGCAGGATGCCATCGTCGCTCAGTACGAGGCACTCTACGTAGATGCCCTCGCGTCCCGCTGAGTTGCCTCTCCTCTTCTTCTCATGACTGTTTTCCAGGCACTGATCCTCGGCGTCCTGCAAGGGCTCGCGGAGTTCCTGCCCATCAGCTCGTCTGCTCATCTGGCCCTGACGCCGTGGGTGATGGGCTGGCAGGATCCCGGTTTGGCCTTCGACGTTGCATTGCACTTTGGCACACTGGTCGCCGTGGTCTGGTATTTTCGCCGGGACATCATGGAGTTGTTCGCGGCCGTACTGAACGTGCTCAGAAAGAGGAAGGCGACGACACAGTCGGAACTGCGGGCGATGTATCTCATCGTGGCGACAGTGCCGGCCGCCATCGCAGGATTGCTGGTTGCAGATTATGCCGAAACCGTGTTTCGAGCGCCGCAGATTATTGCGGTGGCACTCATGCTGATGGGTGTTGTGTTGTGGGTGGTGGATCGGGTCGCGTCGAGGGAGCGTGATTTGAGCGCCATGACATGGCGCGATGCGATACTGATCGGCGTTGCGCAGGCATGTGCGCTGTTGCCTGGTGTTTCGCGTTCGGGATCCACCATGACGGCGGCGCGTGCGTTAGGCTTCGACCGCTCAAGCGCGGCGCGTTTCTCCTTTCTGCTGAGCCCGATCATCACCGCGGCGGCCGTGGTCGTGAAGGTTCCCGAGGCCGTCCATGGTGGCATTACACTGCCCTTGGTTGTAGGTGTCACCGCCGCTGCCGTGAGTTCATGGCTCGCGATCGCCGTGCTGCTTCGCTACATCGCGCGCAACAGCTTCGCGGTGTTTGGCGCATATCGGCTGGTGGTGGGCGCCGGTGTGCTGTGGCTCGCTCTGTCGCGCTGAGCACATGACCGCGTATGACGGGCACTCCGCTGAGCAGTTGGCCAGTGCGCTCGACCTTCCCCAGGTCGCCGTGTTCGAGGAGACCACGTCCACTATGGACCGCGCACACGAACTCGCCAGCAGCGGAGCGGTGGCCGGAACACTTATCGTGGCGAACCATCAGACCACCGGGCGAGGGAGGCACGGACGAGTCTGGTCCTCGGAACGCGACGAGAGTGTAATTCTGTCGTTGGTCGAACGCCCGGCCGATGTGTTGGCGATTCGCGTGTTGTCCCTGCGCCTCGGCTTACTCCTGGCAGAAGCGCTTGATGAATGGTGTGAGTCGTCCATTCAGCTGAAGTGGCCCAATGATTTGTATGTCGGTCGGGCGAAACTTGCGGGCATTCTCGTCGAATCGCGCTGGACCGCGTCGCGTGGCGTCGACTGGATAGTTGTCGGCGTCGGTCTCAATCTGCAAGTTCCCGAGGATCGGCCGGGTACCGCGGCGCTGCGTGGAGGGTTGTCGCAGTTCGAGGTGTTGCAGCGCGTGGTTCCTGCCATTCGGGAGGCGTCGTCGTCGGAGGGGCTGCTGAGCGACGCCGAACTCAGACGGTGGGCGACACGGGATCTGGCGATCGGGCGGCGTGCCGTGGCTCCGAAACTTGGCATCGTGCGCGGGCTTGATGCGTCGGGGGCTCTGAGGATTGAACAGCCGGGCGGTATCGCGTTGTGCACTGCAGGTTCGCTGGTATTCACCGAGGACTGACATGCTGCTCGTATTTGATGTAGGGAATACCGAAACCACGATGGGGTTGTTTAACGGAGAGGACCTCGTGGCTCACTGGCGCACCGTGACGAATGCGGCGCGTACTCCCGATGAAATTGCAGTGAGCCTTATCGGTCTGCTCCAGCTCCGCGGAACGACCGCGACGCAGATTAGTGCAGTGGCGCTGGGGTCGGTCGTGCCCGCGATGACCGAACCATTGAGTGAATCCTGTCGCCAGTTATTTGGCGTCTCGCCGGTGGTCGTGGACGGGTCGTCGCCGCTGCCAATTGTTCTGGATGTAGAAGAGCCGCGCACCGTGGGTGCCGATCGTATCATCAACACCCTTGCCGCAAGTCAGCTTTATAAAGCTGATTGTATCGTGGTAGACCTTGGCACGGCGACCACCTATGACTGCATCACGGCAGATGGCGTATTCCTCGGCGGTGTCATCGCGCCAGGTGTGCGCACGTCGGCCGACACGTTGTTCCGCAGGACGTCCAAGCTGCCAGCCACAGAACTGACCCCTCCAACGCGCGTCATCGGTCGTCGGACCGAAGAGTGCATACGGTCGGGGGTTATTTATGGTGCGGCGGCGGCCGTGGACGGTATCGTGCGACGTATTAAGGGCGAATGGCCCACCGGCAGGGTGCCGCGGGTGATCGCGACAGGAGGGCTCGCCCCGCAGGTCGCCGAGCTGTCCGATGAGATCGGCGATGTGGACCTGACGCTCACGCTGGTGGGCCTGCGGATCGCGCACGGTATGTTGACCGGAGGCGCGCCCGCCTGACTCCGGGCTTCCCCGACGCAGCGTAGGTAGTTGTCCTACAACAACATACGACACTTTCCGCCTCAGATCACCGGCCTTGACGTCAGGGGGTGAACGGCGCTAGCTTTCGTTGCTAGCACTCACATGATGTGAGTGCTAATCCCAACCAATTTTCTCCCAATTAGGAGGGATGAGGACTATGGCGACCAAGAACGCCGCCGCAACAAAGATCGCCCCGTTGTCTGACCGCGTCGTTATCAAGGCTCTCGAAGAGTCTGAGACGATGCGTGGTGGTCTCTACATTCCGGACACAGCGAAGGAAAAGCCGCAGCAGGGCCAGGTGATGGCTATCGGACCCGGCCGCTTTGAGGATGGCAAGCGCATCCCGCTCGACTGCAAAGTCGGAGACAAAGTGTTGTATGGTAAGTACAGCGGTACAGAAGTCGCCGTAGACGGCGAGCAGTATCTGATCCTGCGCGAGAGCGATGTCCTCGCGGTCATCAACTGAACCGACGGCTCTGGCCGCACTCGGATCACTCTCTCACTCACTGATTAACAGGAACTGATTTTATGGCTGCGAAAGAACTCCATTTTAACGTTGATGCACGTGCTGCGCTCAAGCGCGGCGTGGATCAGCTGGCGGACGCCGTCAAGGTCACGCTCGGCCCCAAGGGTCGGAACGTTGTCATCGACAAGAAGTTCGGCGCGCCTACCGTCACGAAAGACGGTGTGACCGTTGCAAAGGAAATTGAGCTCGCCAATCCGATTGAAAACATGGGCGCGCAGATGGTGAAGGAAGTCGCGACCAAAACCTCCGATGTTGCTGGCGACGGAACCACCACCGCGACCGTGCTCGCTCAGGCCATCGTGCGCGAAGGGCTCAAGAACGTCACCGCTGGCTCCAACCCGATGGCGCTCAAGCGCGGCATCGACAAGGCAGTCGTCGCCGTCGTCGAAGAACTGAAAAAGATCTCCGTGCCGACCGCTGGCAAGAAAGAGATCGCGCAGGTCGCTTCCATTTCGGCCAACAACGATCGCGAGATCGGCGATCTGATCGCTGACGCGATGGAGAAGGTCGGCAAGGACGGCGTTATCACCGTTGAAGAAGCTCGTGGCATTGAGACGACGCTCGAAACGGTCGACGGTATGCAGTTCGATCGCGGTTACATCTCTCCGTACTTCGTTACTGATCCGGACAAGATGGAAGCGGCGCTCGAAGACGCGATGATTCTCATTCACGACAAGAAGATCTCCGCAATGAAGGATCTTCTCCCCGTGCTCGAGAAGGTCGCTCAGATGGGACGCCCGTTGCTCATCATTTCTGAAGAAGTCGAAGGCGAAGCACTGGCGACCCTCGTGGTCAATAAGCTGCGTGGTACTCTGAAGGTTGTTGCCGTCAAGGCACCTGGCTTTGGTGATCGCCGCAAGGCGATGCTGCAGGACATCGCAGTCCTCACCGGTGGACAGGTTATTTCCGACGAAGTCGGCTTCAAGCTCGAGAACGCGGTCGTCACCGACCTTGGCCGTGCCAAGCGCGTGGTCATCGACAAGGACAACACCACCATCATCGACGGTGCTGGCGAGTCCGAAGCGATTCAGGGCCGTGTGAAGGAAATCCGCAGCGCGATCGACAAGAGCACATCGGACTACGATCGTGAAAAGCTCCAGGAGCGTCTGGCGAAGCTTGCCGGTGGCGTGGCCGTCATCAACGTCGGCGCCGCGACTGAAGCTGAAATGAAGGAGAAGAAGGCTCGCGTGGAAGACGCGCTGCACGCAACGCGTGCCGCCGTCGAAGAAGGCATCGTGCCTGGTGGTGGCGTTGCATTCATCCGTGCGCAGCGTGCGCTTAAGGGCCTCAAGCTTGACGACGCTGAAGAGCAGATCGGTGTCGAAATCGTTCGTCGTGCGCTCGAAGAGCCGATCCGTATGATCGTCTTCAACGCCGGTGGTGAAGGCTCCATCGTGGTGGAGAAGGTCCGTAGCTCAAAGGATGATTCCTTTGGTTACAACGCCTTGACCGACACGTACGAGAACCTCGTGCAGGCCGGTGTCATTGATCCGACCAAGGTCAGCCGTTCTGCCTTGCAGAACGCGGCCTCGATCGCCGGTCTTCTGCTCACGACCGAAGCACTGGTTGTTGAGAAGAAGGAAGCACAGGCCGCTGCGCCTGCCGGCGGACACGGCGGCATGGGCGGTATGTACTAAGCAACACAGCTCAGTTGTTCAGAGGGGGCGAGCCGCAAGGCTCGCCCCCTCTTTGTTTTGTTGTCGAGGCTGACGCCGGGCACGCGAACGGCAACGTCCCGAACTGCGGAGGCTGGCCGGACTGGGTCTGGCTGGGGCGCCGAGCACGCGTCCCGAGTCATCCAAGCGCCCACACCTCCGAGGCAGGACCCCAGGCTTGTGCAGCTTAAGACTATGCGACGATGGTCTAGGCCGTGACGATGCAATCACGTTGTAGAGCTTGCCGCTATTTCGTCCCAGGCCTTGACAGAATCCAGGGGGGGGGGGGGGTAGAATTCAACTGTGAGGGGCGAGGCTGGATCCGCCCGGCTGAACGTTCGGAGAGTGTGCCGCGAAGGGAGTAAGCTGGAGGGTGCGTTTGGGCTTGGTTGCCGTTTTTCACGAACCAGGAGGTGGCTGGGTGTTCCGGAAACTATTCTGTGTTATCAGCCTGGTAGTGGCCATCGGATGTGTAGCTGAACCCACCGCACCGAAGCCAAACGACGTCCTTCTGGCGGAGCGATGGAACTGGTCGCTGCCGCTGGGCACGGTGAACCCTTACTGCGGTCCGCCGTTTAACCCTTCGGAGGTTTGCCCTCCGCCCGAACTCGACTGCCCGCACACGGTAGCGTTCAACCAGGTCGCAACCTGTTACGTGAGCCCTTGGGTTGGGTATAACATTCAGTGGAAGTTTGTGACCGACTACGGGCTCGTGGTCAACGGACCTTCCAACGTAGGTAGTTGGGGTGGCAACATGGTAACTAGCGGCGATGTTTTCGTTTCGTGGACTATAGGAGGGATCACCTACAGTGGGCTGTATGACCACATTTCTGTGACCCGTCGAACGGGTTGGACGTGGGTACCCTTTGTGAGCGGTCGCGCTGCGATCGGGACGGAAATCGACCAATGTATTCCCCCTAATGACTACGAAGACTACGCGGGACTAACCGAAGCGTTTGATTGCAACGGCCAGACACCGGGCAATTTCTTCACACCTAAATCCGTGAGCACGACTGGTGGATTTACCATTGTTCAAGCACCTGGTACGGGGCCAAATGGCGGCATGTTTTACATGACATCGCCCAATGCCGTCATGTTGCTCCGTGGACAAGTAAACATCGCCTGGAGATCTGACCATTCGGGCTTCGCGCTGAATCAGGACGCGGCAACTCTTTGCGGCACGACGGCCGCGAAGTCGATCTGGCACGTGAACACTGTGTGTTTTCCCGCTGGTAGCGACAGTGTGCAGGACCAGGTCAACAAGATCGTCATTCATGAGGGGAAACATATTGTTGCAGGCGTAGCCGCCGCGAAACTTCCTGCGAACGACGTTCACGCGCTTTGGGAACCGATGGTTGACGTCAATATGGCCCTCCTGAGATCGCGCGCGAGTGACCTGTACAGAGACGCTTACTTCCGTGTCAACGACCTTGCCATAGTGCCGGCGCATCAAGCGATGAGTCCATATGCCACTGGTGCTGTGCTCTACAAGCCCCCGACATCCACCCTTTGTTCTTACGCCTTGATTACAGGGATCTACTAAGGAGCCCACAGATGATTGCAGATCTCTCGCGGACGCTCGTCGCCTCTGCTGTACTGTTGATGACGTCTCCCGGATTAGTGCGCGCACAGCGGATCCGCGCTCAGCCTACTGATGCGGTTGCGGTTGCCAAGGAAATTAGAACGACCCGCCGAGTAGGTCTCGTCTTGTCGCTGCTCACTCAAAATGGAGATGCCCGGACAACGGCGGCTGAGCGGGATGTCATCGCAGATTCGCTTGCCGCGATTGCGATTTCCGATGGCACGGTCGACCTGACCTCGTCGGAGGTCTCCTTGACGCGAAACATCATTTGGGTATTGGGTGACGCGGGCAGCGGCCAACGGGGTGGCACCAAATACGATGGCGCCACTGCTCGGCTCGTGAGAATCGCCGAAGGCGCGCCGGATTACTTTGCGGCTGCAATGAGTCAGATCAGGAACGTTGCTCCGACCAGGTTTGTTCTGGATCGGTTAGCTGAGGCTGCCGTCGGCGACGCTGGTATTGCTCCGCTTTCCGCCGTCGGGATGCTACTCTCGGAGATGGGACCCGAGGGACTCTCAAAGGCCCGAGAACTCTACGAAGCGGGAAGAGTGACCAGCCCAGGTGCCAAGCGTATGCTGGATCTTTACGCGTCAGGCAACGGGTGGAAGGGGCAATAGCCGGCGCGACGTGACATCGGTGACCCCGAAGCTCGCCATACTTGCTTTCGTTTGCTGCGCTCCCGCCGATTCCACGCGCAAAAACCCCGACGCTGACTGGGTTCACTACGGTGGAGATGCTGGTGCAAGCCGTCACAGCGTCGCCGGCGAGATTCGAAAAAGGAGCGTCGCCCGATTGCTGGAAACGTGGCGGATTCGAATTGCGGAGTTTCCGCCTACGGCGTTTGAACCACCATCTCCAATTTTGGACGATGCCTCAACGCCTACCGTGGTCAACCGCCCGTGCCAACGTTGTACGCTAGTACATGCGCGATTCGAAACTACGCCAGCTATGCAGTGGGGAAAACTGTTCGTCTTGACCCCCACGAGTCGCGTCCTCGCACTTGATCCCCGCAATGGCGCTACGATTTGGTCCTACGATCCGCAGGTCCCGATCGACGCATACTATTCGGAGGGGCTAACATCTCGCGGGGTGGCTCTCTGGGAAGGCGAACAATCGGAGATTTGTTCTCGTCGAGTACTTTACGGTACGGTGAACGCTAAATTGATTGCGCTCGATGCCACAAATGGCCAGCTATGCGCAATGTTTGGTAAGCAGGGAGTTGTGGAGACCGCCGCTTCAGGGTCTGATGCGTCGCGGCTCCTGACCTCGATCACGTCTCCCCCAACCATCGTCGGAGACGTCGCGATTGTCGGCGCCACCTTCTCCAACAGTGTCGCCTTCAAGGATCGACGGGCGAGCGTAATCGCCTACGATGTGAGAAGTGGCAAAGAACGATGGAGCTACCCTCGCCGAGAAGCCGAAGGGATGGCCACCTTGGAACAGCGCGCGGTGAACGAAGGTGCTGGCGCTCGTGTGTGGTCGATCATCACCGCGGACCCCGAAAGAGACATGGTCTTCCTGCCGACCGCGAGTGCCGAACCGAATTACGCGGGCATGGGCCGTCCCGGGCCTAACGCGGGCGCATCCAGCGTTGTCGCGCTCAGGGCAAGCACAGGTGAACAAATCTGGGAGTTCCAGGCGGTGCATCATGATCTCTGGGACTACGACGTGGCCGCACCACCGATGTTGGTGTCAGTTCAACGGAATGGCGAGAACGTTCCCGCGGTTGTGGTTGGAACAAAATCGGGAGTGATCTTCGTCCTGGATCGGCGCACGGGCTTGCCGTTGTATCCTGTCACCGAACGGCGCGTGCCACTGAGCACACTTGTCGGCGAAGAGGTGTCGCCAACGCAGCCGTTCGCGGATCCCGCCTTCGTGCTGCATTCCCACGTCCTCTCCGCAGATTCAGCCTTCGGTATCAATGACGCCGAGCGCGCGGGATGCCGCACGCAGCTCAATGCAATGCGCAATGAAGGGCTCTTCACTCCTCCCGGGCTGACTGAAACTTTGCAATGGCCGGGCTTCTGGGGCGGCATTAATTGGGACGGCATGGCGTGGGATCCGGAGTCCTCCACCATTTTCGTGGCGCTCAAGCGGCTCGCCACGGCGGTTGTCCTTGAACCTTCGAACACACCAACGAAGTTGCAACGGCTGCCAGGCGCGGAATTTTTCAGTCAGGGTTCAACTGGATACGTGGCCCGTCGTCGGCCTGTCCTGTCAGCGTTGGGCGTGCCATGCAGCCCTCCACCGTGGAGTGAACTGATAGCACTTGGTCTGAACGGTGGGCCCAGAGAGTTATGGCGCAAACCGCTGGGTTCCGTACCATGGCTCAATCATCTCGAAGGTTCTGCGGAGTGGGGATCACTGACTTTTGGCGGCGCACTCGTCACCGGCGGGGGCCTGCTGTTTATCGCGAGTGGCCAGGACGACATTCTCAGGGCCTACGATTCCCGCACAGGCAGCGTTCTCTGGAGCGCAAAGCTGCCAGCCGGGGGACAAGCGGCTCCGATGACATACACGCTCGATGGAAAGCAGTACATCGTCATCGCCGCCGGTGGCAGAGGGAACGTCGGTACCCCCGGCGATTGGATCGTTGCTTTCTCGCTTCCATAGATCAATGTCGTGGGCGGAATGTACCAGTCATCGCTCCACGCGAAAAAAGGGGGCGAGGCTTGCGGCTCGCCCCCTTTTGTTTTCCTGCAACCGCTCGGGCGATGTTTACACGGCGACGGCGTTCTTTCCGTCAAGAGACTTCGCATCAAGGAAGAAGTGCTTAACATCGCCGCACATCCAGGTGGGATCGTAAAACTCCACCTTGCCGCTCGCGACGTCATACATCCCGCCGATCAGTCCGATCTCGCCCTTCTCGATCATTTCACGCAACACCATGCTGCGCTCAATGATCTGTTCAACCGTGCGCCACACATGAATGCCGGCGACACGGTTCACGAAGTCGGCGTTGCCTGAGGTGCGATTGGCGGTCACGGTCTTCTCGTAGTAAACTGCCGGTTGAATACGATTCAGCAGCGCGGACAGGTTGCCCATCTGCACGTTGTCGCAGGCACCTTTGATGGCGCCGCAGGCCGTGTGGCCCAGCACCACGAGCAACTTGGATCCCGCAACTTTACACGCGAATTCCATGCTGCCGAGCACTTCGTCATTCAGCACATTGCCCGCCAGCCGGATGCTGAAGATGTCGCCGAGTCCTTGATCAAAGATCAATTCGGCGGAGGTGCGTGAATCGATGCAGCTCAGGATGGTCGCAAACGGCCATTGCCCGTCGCGCGTATCGTTGATCTGCTGAAGGAGATCGCGGTTTGCGTTCAGGTTGCCGACGAAACGCGCGTTGCCCTCGCGAAGGAATTGGACAGCGTCGGTGGGAGTTACGCTCGACTGACTGACTTTGTTGTGTGTACGCATAGTGCACGTCGGTGGTTAAGGTGAACGAGGCGGTAAGCCGCCTGTTGGAAATGCTGCGGTTGGTATGGTCAGCGCGCGGGTCTGCGAAGCCCAGGCCCCGGCGCTGGAGTACGATCCAGCTCAGCTCGCAAGACGCTCCTCAAGTCCGACGATCTGCAATTCAATGCGTCGGTTCGTGGCCGACTGGCGGAACTCGCGGAGCACTTCAGCTACGTCGTGATCGATACGTGTTACACCGCTCGCGTCGATGGAGACGTTGGACCCTGGTGGGAACTGCTGAAGACGGGTGGAGAGATTGGCCTTGGACAGGAACGTCAGATGTTGGTTCAACCTGATCCGCGTCGTGCCGTTGTCCTGAGACACAACGGTAAAGCTGGGCGCCGTCAGGTGCTCCAGCAGAATGAACACCAGTGCGGTCATGAGTCCGATGACAATGCCGCGCAGGAGATCCGTCAACAAAATTGCACCGATCGTGACCACGAATGGCAACCACTGATGGAAGCCACGCTTTGTAAAGTAGGAGAGTTGTTTGGGATTCGCCAGCTTCCAGCCCACATGCAGCAGGATGGCGGCCAGCACCGCGAGCGGAATTCTGTTCAGCAGTCCCGGAACGAGCAGCACGGCAATCAGCAGAAAGAAGCCATGGAGGATGGCCGAGGTTCTGGTCTTGCCACCCGCGTATACGTTTGCCGAGCTGCGGACAATAACACCGGTCATGGGCAGACCACCGATCGCTCCCGCCAGCATGTTCCCGACGCCTTGCGCTACCAGCTCACGATTGGTCGGCGCTTCGCGCTTGAGTGGGTCCATGCGATCGGTCGCTTCGAGGCTTAACAAAGTTTCGAGCGACGCCACGACGGCGAGCGTCGCGGCGACGGTCCATACCGCGCCTGAGGTCAACATCGACCAATCGGGGGAGGAAAGTGCGCTTTTCACGTCGGCAAACGATGATACGACGGGCAGCACGACCAGATGGTTGCCGTCCAGTGCCGCAGCGCTGCCACTCGCAGTCAGCCAGCTGTTGATGACGACGCCCAGCACGACTGCCAGGAGCGCCCCCGGCACAACTTTGAAACGCTTCATGAACGGGCGTTCCCAAAGCAGCAGAATGGCGAGCGACAGAATGCTCAGCATCGCCGCGGCCGGTTCAATGTGCGAAAGGGTACTCGCCAGTGCCGAGAAGGTGTTGCCACCCTGCGGATCCCGGAAGAAAACACTGCCCTCAAATGCCGCATCGTAGCCTAGCGCGTGCGGAATCTGCTTCAGTATGATGATGATACCGATGCCAGCGAGCATGCCGCGAATGACCGCGTTCGGGAAATAGTACCCGATGACGCCAGCACGCAGGAGCCCGAGTCCGATCTGCAGGGCGCCGGCGATGACAACCGCCGTGAGGAACGCCGGAAACGAGCCAAGCGTGGCAATCGCTCCCAGAACGATCGCCGCGAGTCCGGCAGCAGGTCCGCTGACCATGAGCTGCGATCCGGATGCGACGCCAACGATAATTCCACCGACGATTCCGGTGACGAGGCCCGAAATGAGCGGAGCGCCGGACGCCAGCGCAATACCAAGACACAGGGGAAGAGCCACCAGGAACACGACAATCGATGCAGCGAGGTCGTCGCGCCACGACTCGCGGAACGACGGGGTCCAGTTCGCAGACGGCGCATCAAGTGGCTCGTGGTGAAGAGTGCTCGACATGTAGGGGAGGGGAAGTCGTGACGGAGCAAAGCAACAAGAAACCAGCGATCGGCGCTTT
>JBGTBX010000382.1:0-41440 GCA_041749115.1 Gemmatimonadaceae bacterium | reverse complement strand
GGAGATCCCGACGTTCCCGGACGGGCCGCCGAGCTGGTACGGGGAGCTGATCACCGGGATGGCGGATGGGTCGGGGCTGCAGTATCGGCGGCACCGGTACTATGATCCGGGGAGCGGGCAGTTTACGCAGGAAGATCCGATTGGGCTGGCGGGCGGGCTGAATCTGTACGGCTTTGCGAACGGGGATCCGGTGAGTTATGGCGATCCGTTTGGGCTGATGAGCTGTCCTCCTGACTGCTTGGGCGTGTTTCAGGAGCTTGCAAAAATGGCTCCCGGCATTAAGCAGGCTCTGGGTGGATTCGCCGCTCTTGGGGCGGTCGGAGGTGCACTCGTTGCAGCCGGAGGAGGAGTAGCTGCAGGTAGCGGAGTCGCGGCTCTCAACATCGCTTCAGCGGGTGGGGCTGCAATTCCGGCCGCGACGAATCCGCGACTACAGAACACCATCAGCGCGCTCTTCAGAGCTGGTGACCGGATCGCTGGGGGCACAGCCGGCGCTATCCGCCATGAGGCGCTGACTGGCGACTTGGTCGGTGGTAAGCCGCACCTTCAGAAGGGCATCGAACGAATCGCCAATTTGGAAAGAATCATCCGTAGTCAGCACTTAGACCAAACGGACATGCGGACAGCACAACGGCTCTTGGAAGACCTACGCTCGGCCGTTGCGTTTGCCGAAAATCTCAAAAAATGAGGAGCGGTCAATGTACGATTTGCTGAACGACTTATTGTGGCGGCGCTTGCCCTGGCTAACTCGCCAGCCAGAATATGCAGACCTCATGGAGCTCTGGGACGATGAGGAACCAGGGCCGCACATAGCCTACGGCGATGTCTTAGTACCGGTGCTTGTGCGGATGCTTTCAGTACCCTTGCCAAATAACGAAGGTGAACTTCGCGAAGCTTTCACTTTGATTGAAGAGATCGTTGCCTCAAACGACGAGAGTATCTCTGCAGTCGGGGTAACCACGGTGCTGGAGGGGCTCCACGGTTTCAGAGGTATCCGTGAGGAGGTTCTCCGAAGGCTCGGACCTGAGTCACGAAATTTTGCAACACGCATCGAGCATGATTGGGGTCCTGGTCAGTCGGGTTAGCTCGCCTGCTCGCGCTCCAACCCAAGTGCCTGAATAGTTGTCGCGTACGCGCCCGCGGCGAGCGACTGGACCGCGCGTGGTAGGTTTCACCCGGCGGCATCAGCAACCCCGTGGCCGACACGACGTATTACACGCGCGACGTCCACGGCGCGCTGCTGGAGGAGCTGAAGGCCCGGCAGTTCCAGACCGCGGCCCTGGGGACGTTTTATCGCGAGACGCAGCGGACGACGCATTTCTATGACGCCGAGCGGCGGCTGAACCGGACGACGTATCGCATCGATACCGTGCCGTCGCAGGTGTTCTTTTCCGCCGGACCCCATCGCAAAACAAACCGTGCCGTATTCCCGCGCGGAACGGATGCGGTACGACCCGTTAGGTCGACGGGTCTGGCGGGAGATGATCCGAGACACCGCCAACGGCCTCTGCACCAACCATGACAAGAGCTCGGGCTGCCGCAATGAAGTGAACCGCACCGTGTACGATGGCGATCAGGTGCTGTACGATATCCGGACCCAGGCCGACACCGTCGGAGAGGGTTCCGAAAGCGAAGGGAACGGCACCGCGTTCACCGGCGTCGTGGGCTACACCCACGCCGGGGGTATCGACGCCCCCCTCGGCCTCTTCAAAGGGACCGATCGCGTCTGGACCCTGACGGATTGGCGCGGACAGTACGACCTCGGCGTGTGCGGCAGCGCATTGTGCAACAGCAGCTATTTCTTCCCCGGCGGATCCTCGACGGCGTACGGCGAGATCGCAACGTTCCAGGACGGTCCACCGAGCTGGTACGGGGAGCTGATCACCGGAATGGCATAGCGCGGCAGTTCCACATCAACGTCGTTAGGCACGTCTTATCGCGAGACGCAGCGGACTGACGACGTCTCTGATCCGCAGGAATCCGCGAGGGGGGCGCACTCAGGGGTCGGTGGAGTTGCTTCGTTCGAGGTACTCCGCGTCAGCAAGATCCTGCGTTCGTCCCGTGGCGCGCTTGTTCGCTATCAGGTCTTCGCGCGCGATTATGGCCACATCAAGACCATCAAGCGACGCCTTGACTCGCCGCCTCCACGCGGTTTCGCTATCCACGCCGTAGAGCTTCGTGAGCAGATCGATTCGGTTCGGTGCACGGCCCAGCTGAATAACCCGATCTGGCGCAAGAAAATCGCTTGCCGTCAACCCTATGGACGCGAAGCCGAAGGCTTTCAACGCCTCCACGGTCCGTCCGGCGTTCTCGGCACCGTGGCGGAGCAGCAGGTCAAGGTCATCCGTTAATCTGGCGTACCCGTGAAAGGCAACTGCATGCCCGCCGACGACAAGATATTCAACGTTCAGGGAGTTCAATAATGCGACAAACTCTCGCAAATCCTTGTCCAGCTTCACCTAGTCCCTCCCGGTAACGGGCGGCGAGATCAAGGGCATAGTCGAGCCGCTCCTGCGGCGTCATCGCGGCCCATGCCACTCGATCAGCCTGTTCTGCCTCGTCGAATGAATGGAAGATGCGAACGGTGCGTTCCATCTGCATAATTTAGTGGGCGCGGAACGCCGGTGCCAGCACTTGCTTCGAGGTGCGATGGACTCGTCCGCGTCTGCGCGGGCAGCGGTGTCGGCCGTCCTCGCAGTGCGTTCCAAGGGCCGTTCGGTCTGCTCTCGCACCGCTCCCTATCGCAAGGCCCGTAGCTCCAGGTGCGGATGGGGCTGGTGGGGGGCGCGCGGCGATGCATGTCTATACGCCGGGGAACGAGCGGCTGCGGTCGACGCAGATTCCCTCCGGAGGGATCAACAATCCAGTCTGCCGACACCACGTATTACACCCGCGATGTCCATGGCGCGTTGCTGGAGGAGCTCAAGGCGCGACAATTCCAGACCGCGGCGCTGGGAACGTTTTATCGTGAGACCCAGCGTACGACGCACTTCTATGACGCCGAGCGGTGCCTGAACCGGACGACGTATCGCATCGACACCGCGCCGTCGCAGGTGTTCTTCCCGCCGGACCCCATAGCAAAACAAACCGTGCCGTATACCCGCTCGGAACGGATGCGGTATGACCCGTTAGGTCGACGGGTCTGGAGGGAGATGATCCGGGACACCGCCAACGGCCTGTGTACGAACCACGATAAGAGCTCGGGCTGCCGCAATGAAGTGAACCGTACCGTGCACGACGGGATCAGGTGCTCTACGATATCCGGACCCAGCCGGATACGGTGGGCGAAGGCTCCGAAAGTGAAGGGAGCGGCACGGCATTCACTGGCGTCGTGGGGCACACGCACGCCGCCGGCATCGACTCCGATATTGGTCGAAAGGGGCAGTTCACGGAGATGCTTCTTATGGATACTTACGGGTATAGATGTGGATACGCCATCAACGCTGCCGCTCCCGCGATCACGCCGCAAATGCTCTACTGTAGCTGCGTCTGACAGGCGTCAGCGCTACCTGCTTTATCCGTTGGCGTGCGCCACCAGATCTGAAGCGCTGATCATTCCCGCAATGCGCGTCCCTTCGACAACGGTCAACACCGTCACCTGGTATTCGCTCATCAGCTGCGCAGCTTCCCAATCCATGATGGAGCGGGCAGCGGCCAATTTCTTGTCGATCCGAATAGTGGGAACGTTCCTGTTCATGGCGTCTCGAACAAACATCGGGGCCTCGGCGCGGAGTACGTGAGTGAATCAGTGCTCCCAAAGCTTCGGTTGTATTTCAGATCACTGAAGTCCCGTGCGCTGGAACCCCTCAACCCGGATCACTGCACGGTCTTGAGCGTGGGGTACTTGATGCCGAGCTGTTCAAGATAGGTCCCGTATTTCGTGGGATCGTAGTAGAACTTTGCCATCTCGGGCCGATACTTGGCCATAATTTCGGCATTAAGCCATATGGCGGGTCCGTCGTTGGGGCCGAGGAATGACGTGTACTTCATCGTCTTGGTTTGCTCTTCACGGAAATACGTCCAGGCGTTGGCAACCACCGTCGGCGACATAATCAAATCGAGCAACGTTAGCGCCTGCACCTTGGCACCGGCCAGCGCACCCTTGTGAGCAATCGGTGTTGCCATCGCGATGGTGTTGGCCCAGTTGTGTCCTGGCAACCCGGGGATATTGGATGGATAGTTCAACGTGATAGTCGGAACACTCCATGACACGTCGCCGATGTCGTCGGAACCGCCGAACACAACGCCGTCAGTCGCGGGGCCGCGGAGGTCTTTTTCGATCTGGGTCAACAGGCCCGTCTCGGGGAACGAGAGCTCACGTTGCAACGCTTTCGCCAACGACTGATCATCGTTGTCCCAGGTCGGGAGCCCAACACGCAGAATGTTCGCGTGTGCGATCTCTGCGACCGGTTTATTAAAATGGATGTCCCAGGCAGATCCAAGAATGATGACCGTGTCCAGCTGCGTGTCGGTCATCATCGCCGCGCCACGCGCAATACGTTTTGCTGTCTCGAAGTTCCGTGTGACGTTCTGGTAGTCACGCTCACGAAAGTAGAACCAGATGCTCGCGGTCTGCGGCACAACGTTGGGCTGATCGCCGCCGTCCTTAATCACGTAATGTGAGCGTTGAACGGGCTCAAGATGTTCGCGGCGATATTCCCAACCCTGCGCCATCAGCATCACCGCATCGAGCGCCGACTTGCCACGCCACGGAGCGCCGGCGGCGTGTGCGGTCTGTCCCTTGAATCGGAATTCCGCTGAAATCATCGCGAGCGATCCCGAGCGACCCCACGAAACGCCGAGGTTGTTGCCGACGTGCGAAAATAGAGTAACGTCGACGTTGGAAAACACCCCCGCGCGCACGAGATGCGCCTTGGTACCCAACTGCTCTTCGGCGACGCCGGGCCACAGAATGAGCGTCCCGGGGAGCTTCTCGCGCTCCATGATCTCCTTGACCGCGAGCGCCGCCGCGATGTTGACCGCCTGCCCGGAGTTGTGGCCCTCGCCGTGGCCCGGAGCTCCATTGATTAATGCTTCGCGGAATCCGAACGCCGGTTTTTGATTCGCCTGCGGGATCCCGTCGATATCGGAGCCGAGTGAGATGACAGGCTTGCCCGATCCCCAGGTGGCTGTCCACGCTGTGGGAATCCCGGCAATACCGCGTTGAACAGCAAAGCCATTCGCTTCGAGGATGCCGGTGAGATACTTCGACGTCTCGACCTCCTGAAAGCCGAGCTCGCCGAACGAAAACAGCATATCGACGATTTCCTGTACCTGCTTAGCACGACCCTCCACTTTCTGCAGCGCTTCGACCTTGAGGCTCTCAAGTCGCGGATCGGGGCGGGGAGCTCTGCCTTGCGCGGTGGCGATCTGACACCAGAGCAGGAGAGGTATAACTGTAGCGACTATCCGGACCATGGTCTTCTCGCGAATCGGAGGGGGTAACGTTGGCGCAACAATGGGGAACAGGGTGCGTGACCGCAAGCGCTGCCCAGTCAACACCTTTTGACATGTCGCCGCACCTCGCGTTGACAGGTCGCCGCCGTCGCGTTGACAGGTCGCCGCACCTCGGGGTCAGGATCGCTGATGGCCCGCGACTAAGGTATCCATGGCGGAGCCGTTCGCTGAGGCTGCGCGGAACTTCCCGACCCCTGAGAGGTTGTACCTGCGCCACTTTGTGATCAGTTTTAAGGTCCAGCCCCCCAATTCCAGAATATCATGAAACGTTTCGCTACTGCTCTTACCATCATGGCAACCGCTGCTGCCCAGCCGTTGGCCGCGCAGGCGTTGAAATCGGCGCCCAGCACTCGCGCCACGACCGAGGTGACGCTCAGCGCACCGCGAGTCGAGGGGCAGCCTGCTCCTGCCGCACTCAAGATCACGATCGACTACGGTCAGCCGCATGCGCGTGGACGGGACGTAAGCGCTGGCGCTCTGGCGGATGATCTTGGCAAGGTGTGGCGCCTCGGCGCCAATTCCTCGACCACCATGAAGACCGACGTCGACCTGATGATCGGGAATCTCTCGGTGCCGAAGGGTGCGTACTCTCTGTACGCGCTCACGTCGGCCAGGGGGAACTGGCAGCTCATCATCAACAAGAACACCGGTCAATGGGGCACCGATCACAAGCCCGACATGGACCTCGGACGTGTTGAGCTGAAAGTCAAAGCGCTCACGACTCCGATCGACGCCTTTCTGATGGTGCTGGCGCCCGGTCCGGACGGCGCCCCGTCAGGCGAGCTGCGATTCATGTGGGGTGGCAAGGAATTTTCGACGACCTGGCGCGTGAAGTAGTTTTGCTCGTCGCCTGATCGGAACGCGCGCCTCAATCACGGGGCGCGCGTTTTTTCATTGGCAGCACAGGGAGAGGGACTTTGTTTATCTTTCATCTTCTCTCCTCAATACCCGACTCACGTGTCCCGACTTCGCGCACTTTTTGATGCTGGTCAGTCCGTCTGGCTTGATTTCATCGAACGACCAATGCTTCACGACGGAACGCTCACGAGCATGATTGAGCGGGATGCGCTCCGCGGGATGACGTCCAATCCGACCATCTTTGAGAAGGCGTTGGCGGAGGGAACGGCGTACGACGCGCAGATCGCTGCGGCGCCCCCGTCGCTGACGCCCGAGGAGCTGTTCGAGCTGGTCGAGACGGACGACGTGCGCCGCGCATGTGACCTCTTTGCCTCGGTTTATAAAGAGTCTGCCGGCGTGGATGGTTATGTGTCCATCGAAGTTTCGCCCGGGGTGGCGAACGATGTGAGCGCCACCGTGGAGGAGGCGGAGCGTCTCTGGTCGACGGTGGGGCGGCCGAATGTGATGGTGAAGGTTCCCGGCACAGAGCAGGGTGCCGTGGCCGCTCGACAGCTTATCGAAAAAGGGATCAACGTCAACATCACGCTGTTGTTCTCACTCGCCGCGTATGACCACATCATCGAGGCGTATGTGTCGGGCCTCGAAGATCGCGTCGCTCGTGGCGAACCGCTGGCCGACATGGCGTCGGTGGCGTCGTTCTTCGTGAGCCGCGTGGACAGCGAAGTGGACAAGCGATTGGATAAGCTGGGCGCACAGCACGCATCGTTGAAAGGCAAAGCGGCGGTGGCCAATGCTCAACTCGCGTACCGGCTCTTCCAGGAGAGATTCTCCGGCACACGTTGGGAAGCGCTCGCGGCGCTCGGGGCTCGACCGCAGCGTCCCCTATGGGCCAGCACGGGAACCAAGAACGCGTCCTATAGCGACGTGCTCTATGTGGAGTCGCTCGTTGGGCCACACACGGTCAATACCATGCCTCCGGCGACGATTGACGCGTTCCGCGATCATGGCGTCGCCGAACGCACCGTCGATGTTGATTATGCTGCAGCCGATACCGCGTTGCTGGAGGTCGAGGCGGCGGGCGTGAGCATGCGCGACGTGACCGACAAGTTGCTCGTGGACGGACTCGCGTCGTTCCAGAAGTCGTTTGACTCACTTATCGCCGGTCTCGCCACAAAGCGTTCAGCGCTTGGCAGCACGGTGTCAACACAATAAATGGCGACCTCACATATCGCGCGGACCAAAATTGTCTGCACGCTTGGCCCGGCTACGACGTCGCGGGAGTCCATAGAAGCGCTGTTCGACGCAGGAATGAGCGTTGCCCGCATCAATTTTTCTCACGGTACCCACGAAACCCATGCGGCACGCATCGCGTTGGTGCGCGAGATCGCGGCTGCGCGTCAGCAGCCGATGGCGGTGCTGGGCGATCTGCAGGGGCCGCGCATCCGCATCGGCGTGCTGGAGGACCCCGTCATGGTCACGGCGGGCGACGACCTCGTGTTGTGCCGCGAAGATCAGGCGAAACCCGGTGAAATGCCGGTTACGTATGAGCACATCGCCAACGACGTGAACACGGGAGACCGCATCCTTGTGGACGACGGTTTAATTGAACTGGTCGTTCTGGATGTGGCCGGACCGCGCGTGCGCACGCGGGTGGTCTTCGGCGGAGAGATCCGGAGCAACAAGGGTCTTAACCTGCCCGGCGTCGCTGTCTCGGCTCCATCGATCACGGAAAAGGATCAGGTGGACGTCGCGTTTGCGATCGAGCAGGATCTTGATTATGTGGCACTCAGCTTTGTGCGGCGGGCTGATGACATTAATCTGCTGCGGGCGATGTTGCCCAAGGGTATGCTCATCGTGGCCAAGATCGAAAAGGACACGGCCCTGACGCAGATCGAGTCCATCCTGCTGGCCTCTGACGGCGTGATGGTTGCGCGCGGTGATCTGGGTGTGGAACTGCCGTTCGAGGAAGTGCCTCTGGTGCAGAAGCGTATCATCCGGCTGGCGAATCAGCTGGGGCGTCCGGTGATTACGGCGACGCAGATGCTGGAATCCATGATTCACAACCCGAGGCCGACTCGCGCCGAGGCCAGCGACGTGGCCAACGCGATTCTCGATGGCACCGATGCCGTGATGCTGTCCGCCGAAACTGCGGCGGGAGCGCATCCGAGGCTCGCCGTCGAGGCGATGAGTCGCATTATCAAGGAAATCGAGCAACACCCCACGCCCAAACATGATGATCGGCGCATTGCTCCAGGGATGGCCAGCGTCGAAGAGACGATTGCGGCCGCGCTGGTCACGGCGGTGCGCATGATGGGGGTCCCCGCGGTGGTGGTGTTCACAAAGAGTGGTTTCAGCGCGCGTATTGTGTCGGCGCAGAGACCCGCGGTGCCCATTCTCGGTCTCACCGATCAGAACAAGACCTATCGTCAGTTGTCGCTGGTGTGGGGCGTGGTGCCCAAACTGGTGCCGCCCAGTGACACGTACGTGGAAATGTTTGCGCATGGCCGCGCCGCACTGCTCGAAGGGGGTCTGGTGCACGCCGGCGATCGCGTGATTGTCACCGCCGGCGTACCGTTCGACGTTCCCGGGACAACAAATCTCCTCAAGATCGAAGTGATCTAAAGGCGAGTAGTCCGGCGCGATCTGTGGGAGTAGGTTGCGGGGTGCACAACCACAGCCCCGCAGCACAAAACATCGTATGAAACTCACCTTCCTCGGCACCGGAACCAGCTTCGGCGTGCCGCAGGTGGGGTGCGCCTGCGCGGTCTGCAAATCGACCGACCCGCGCGATGCGCGAACGCGTTGTGGCGTCGTGATCGAAGTGGATTCCGGTGAACGGCTCCTCATCGACACGCCGCCCGAGTTGCGCGTGCAGCTGCTTGCGACGGGGATAGATCGCGTGGATGCCGTGGCATTCACCCATGACCACGCCGATCACATCCATGGGATTGATGATATCCGTGCCTTTACGATACGGCGTGATGCTCCTCTCCCGTTGTACGGCGAGACCGGAACGCTGCGCCGCCTGGCTCAACGCTTTCCCTATGTGTTCGATCCGGAGATGCGCCCGCTGCCGGGAACGTCAAAGCCGGAAGGGGATGCCCGCCCGCTGATGGATGGATCGACATTTGCGTTAGGTTCGGCACAAGTCGAGGCGATCGCTGTGCCACACGGACATGTCACCGTATTCGGGTATCGCGTGGGCCCTATCGCCTACATCACGGATGCAAAGTCCATTGAACCACGGGTGGTCAAGCGACTCGCCGATGTAGACGTGCTGGTGCTGAACGCGTTGTTCCACCGCACACATCCGACACATCTCAGTGTGGACGAAGCGGTTGCGGTCGCTCAGGAAGTGGGGGCGGGACGGACGTACCTGACGCATCTGACACACGAGACATCGCACGTTGACTTGCTGAAGGAACTTCCGCAGGGTATTGAACCGGCGTACGACGGCCTCGAAGTTGTTGTTTAGCAGATCGTTGCTCTACCTGATCTTTCCTCTCAGTTCGGTATAATGACTGTACATCTGGATTACACGTTCATGTTGGCTGATGCGGCATCCGGCGGCGTGCAGGTGAGTGATTGGGAGTCGGCGCAGTCCTGGTTCGACGCAGCATGGGAATCGGTGGATGGCCGGCGTCGTGCGGGTGAGCTTGGATTTTTTGAGCTGCCGGAGCGCACCGCACTCCTTGACCAGACGCTGAACTTTGTTGAGCAGGTTCGGGGTCGCTACAAGGACATCGTGCTGCTCGGCATCGGCGGCTCGGCCCTTGGGCCGGTTGCGCTACGCAATGCCCTTCGCCCGCCTCACTGGAACACTCTGGATGACGCAGCACGCGACGGCTTTCCGAGGCTGCACGTGCTGGACAACGTGGATCCGGTCACGGTCGGCGCGGTGCTGGACCGCGTGCAGTTCAATGACACGCTGTTTCTTGTTGTGTCCAAGTCGGGTGGCACCGCTGAGACCATGTCGCAATATCTGATCGTTCGCGGGATGTTGATTGAGCAGGGATTACCGCTGGCTGAACATCTCGTATTCGTGACCGATCCGGAAAAGGGTGCGCTCCGGCCGATCGCCGAAAAGGAGGGCATTCCTGCGCTCGATATTCCTCCTGACGTGGGGGGGCGGTTCAGCGTGCTCACACCGGTTGGTCTGCTACCGGCCGCGCTGATCGGGATTGATGTCCGCGCGTTGCTTCGTGGTGCTGGCTTGATGGAATCGCGCTGTCGCACCAAGGTGGTGACGGAGAATCCCGCAGCCGCGTACGCCCTTCTGCAATACATGGCCGATACCACACGCGGGCGGCGGGTGCACGTGTTGATGCCGTATTCCGATGCTCTCCGCGACATTGCGGGGTGGTTTGTTCAGCTGTGGGCAGAAAGTCTGGGGAAGGTCACCCCCTCGGGCGACCATGTCGGTCCGACGCCGGTGCCCGCCGTTGGCGCCACCGATCAGCACAGTCAGGTTCAGCTGTTCATGGAAGGTCCCCACGACAAGACGGTTACCTTCGTTGCCGTGCGCAAGGGAGGTCGCGATCTGACCATCCCCGCTCTGCACAGTGACGTGGCGGACTTGTCGTATCTCGGGGGCCGAACACTCGGCGAGTTGCTGGATACGGAGCGGCGTGCGACCGCGGGAGCACTGGCATCACGGGGGAGGCCGAGCGTTACATTGGAGATGGAGCGCGTGGACGCGTCGGAGCTCGGCGAGCTGCTCATGCTCTTTTCGATTGCGACAGCGTATGCCGGGGCGTTATATGGAGTAAATGCCTTTGATCAGCCGGGTGTGGAGCAGGGAAAGCTTTTCACGTACGGGATCATGGGGCGCCCGGGCTTCGACAAGGCGGGCGCTGAGTTCCGCGCCCTGCCGCAACCATCGCCAGTTCGGCGCGTGTAGCAGGCAGTTCCGCGGGCGGCACGCGCTGTGCATCCGCCCACGTCGAGTCTATCTTCCGGTGTTCAACCCGTCATTTTGTCCCCATCGACATGAACTCTTCAGTATCCGCACATCAGGCTTTCGGTGACGCTGTCAGCCGCGTAGGCGCGGCCGTTACCGTCCATGATGAATCGCAGCTTAGCACCGACCGGATGGACGCCTTGGTGCGTGACGCCGTTTTCGGTGAGCCCGAAGCGAGGGAATATGCCCGCTGGCTGATCTGGGAGCTGGGTCAGGCAGTCGGAGTGCGTCCGGCGTCGATTCACGAGTTGTATCTCGCACGTGGTCGCGGAGAAGTTGGTGGCTTTACGGTTCCGGCGATCAACGTCCGCGGTGCCGCGTATGACACGGCACGGGCGATTTTCCGCACGGCGAAACGTCTGGATGCTGGGGCGTTTCTCCTGGAGATAGCACGTTCCGAGATCGCCTACACCGATCAGCGTCCCGCTGAATACGTCGCAGTAATGCTCGCGGCGGCAATGCGCGAAGGGTTTCGCGGGCCGGTGTTCATCCAGGGTGATCACTTCCAGATTAATTCAAAGAAATACGCGGTCGACGCCGCTTCCGAAGTCGATAATGTGAAGAAGCTGGCAGACGAAGCGATCGCCGCCGGGTTCTACAATATTGACGTTGATACGTCGACGTTGGTGGATTTAAGCAAGGAAACGCTGGCTGAGCAGCAGCGGCTGAACTACGAAGAGTGCGCGGCGTTGACCAAGTACATCCGGGACCGTGAGCCCAAGGGAGTGACCACGTCCATTGGTGGGGAAATCGGCGAAGTCGGCACGGAGAACTCCACGGTCCCCGAACTGCGCGCGTTCATGGACGGCTTTAATTCCACACTCGCAAGGATTGCTCCGGGGCAAGCAGGACTGTCCAAGATTTCGGTGCAGTCAGGCACATCACATGGCGGAGTGGTCCTTGCCGACGGAAGCATTGCCGACGTCAAGCTGGATCTCAAAACGCTTGCTGAGCTCTCGGCGCTGGCCAGAGATGAATACGGTTTGTCGGGCGCAGTGCAACACGGCGCCTCCACGCTCCCCGACACCGCGTTTCATAACTTCCCAAGCACCGAGACCGCGGAAATTCATCTGGCGACAAATTTCCAGAACATGCTCTACGATCACATGCCTGCGGCCCTGCAGAAAGAGATTTACGCCTGGTTGGACACCAACGCGGCGGAGGAGCGCAAGGAAAAGGATTCAGCAGAGCAGTTCTACTACAAGACGCGCAAAAAGGCGTTGGGACCCTTCAAGAAGGCGTTGTGGGACCTGGACGCGGCGACAAAATCCGATCTGAGCGCTGCGTACGATGCAAAGTTCGAATTCCTGTTCACGCAGCTGAATGTTGGTGGAACGCGAGTGGCGGTCCGTAAGACTGTGAAGCCGCTTGCGATTCACCGCCCGCTGCCGGGCACGCCGGGGCACATCGTCGTTGAGGCGGCCCCCGACGATGCTTCATTAAGCGATTGATCTGAGCGCGGGCCCCCGCGGGCCCGCTGCCACGATGCCCAAAGGGACAAAGAATTCGAGACCGCGGCCTGCGCCGGTCGACCCGTTAGACGCCGTTGTGCGTGGAGAACCCATCACGGCGCTGCGTCTCCTGTGGGATACGCTGCGTTACGCGGCGCAAGCGGTTGAGGAGGACAATGTGCTCTTTCTTGCGAGCGGTATCGCCTTCAACATCCTGCTGGCGATCGTTCCGTTCGTGCTCCTGCTGGCTTCAGGACTCAGCTTTGCGCTGAACATGACGCCCGATGCATCGACGGCCGAAGTGCGAGGTCTCGTGGAAAACCTGCTGCCGCCGCACAGTGAAACGTCGAACATTCACGAACTGATTGACGATGTCATCAGCACACGTGGCAGCGTGGGTCTCTGGAGCAGTCTCGCCTATCTGTGGCTTAGCACCAGACTGTTCGGGTCCATGCGCACCGTGCTTTCGACCGTCTTCGATCGCCCGGGTGACCGTGGCGTGATTTCGGGGAAGTGGTTTGACGTGCAGATGGCCGCCGCAGCGACCTTTCTGATGGTGGGGTGGGTGGCGGTCAGCCTGTATCTGGCGGTCGCCAGTTCGGCCAGCGTGGAGTATCTCGAGTCGTTAGGCATCGGCGGCGCAGTGATGGGAGCTGCGCAATACTGGTTCGGACGACTGATCGCATTCACGTTCATCGCGTTGTTATTCTATGCCATGTACCGCGTGCTCCCGAAACAACGCGTGAGTCCTCGTCAGGCGTTGCTTGGGGCACTCTGTTCAGGCTTCCTGTTCGAAATCGCCAGAAGCGTCTGGACCGTCGTGACGCGAACGGTTGACCCAGGCTCCCTCTACTCGGGGACGCTGTACGCCGTGGTCTCGGTGGTGTTCTGGGTCTACTACGCCGCCCTGATCTTTCTGGTGGGCGCGGTTGTGTCGCAGGCCCATCAACTCGTGAGGCACGGGTCAAAACAACCGATCGCCGGGTCGCACTGAAATTCCTGGCGACAAAACCGGGGTTTGGCATAAGATTGTGCCATTCGACCGCCGCGCTGCCTACAGGCGCCGCACAGTGAACCCATTCGACTTGCCCGTGATCGACATACGCTCCGATACCGTAACCAAGCCTTCTCCTGCTATGCTCGCTGCCATCGTCGAGGCTGAGCTTGGCGATGATTGGCTGGATGGCGACCCGACCACCCGACGCCTCGAAGAGCGGGTGGCGGAGCTGCTCGGTAAGGAAGACGCGCTGTTCTTCCCGAGCGGGACCATGGCCAACCAGACCGCGATCTGGGTCCTGGCGGAGCGCGGCACGGAGATCTACGCCGACATTACTTCGCATATTGTCGATCGTGAGTCTGTCGGTGCCGCAGGGGTCGGCGGCGTACAGATCCGCACTGTCACCGGCGAAGGTCCGATGATGGATGCACCCGCGCTTGAGGCAGCAATAAGGCCCAAATCGCCGTTCAGGCCGCGGCCGTCCCTGGTCTGCATTGAAAACACGCACAACACTGCCGGCGGGCTCGTGACTCCCGAGGCTGGGGTGCGCGCCATCAGCGACGTGGCGCGCCGGCATGGCTGCAACGTTTTTCTCGATGGTGCTCGCCTGTGGAATGCGGCCGTCGCAAGCAATACGGCACCGCGCGACTTTGCTGTCCACGCCGACCTCGTCATGGTTTCGTTCAGCAAGGGACTCGGCGCGCCCGCCGGTGCGGTCCTCGCGGGGACGGACGATCTCATCATGCAGGCGGACGAGCACCGCCATCGGCTGGGTGGTGTGATGCGGCAAAGCGGAATACTCACAGCCGGCGCGCTGTACGGTCTTGAGCACAACATGTCGCGTCTCGGAGAAGATCACGCCAAGGCCGCGAGTTTCGCCGCGATTGTTGATCGTGCGATTGCCGCGGCCGTGATTCCGCCCGAAACCAACATCGTCATGGTTGATCTGGCGCCCGGGCTGAACGCACATGACGTGGTCCGGCGCGCCGCCGAAGAAGGTGTTAAGCTGCAACCGTGGACGCGCACGCGGGTGCGCGCGGTCATGCATCTGGACGTGAGTGTGGACGATGCCGAACGTGCGGCTCAGGTTGTGCTGCACGCGCTGGACGAAGCGTGGCGGGCGCTGGGTGACACGTCTGAGTGGTCGGTCGCGGGGGTCTGAGCCACAGGCTCCGCGGCGGAGCTACCGTCGAGCGCTTCGGTGGCTATCTTCCATATGCTCCAGGTCCCGGAGGATGTTAGCGCGCCAATCCGTCAGGACCCCGAAGGTAGCAGCGGTACGCGATGTCTCGCGTCGCTTCGTCAGGCCTGGAGTATCGCGCGGGGATCGAGTCCATCAGGACCACGACCCCGCGCGATTTTTTTTCCGGCTTTTCCGGTTTTTCCGGGGTCCCTTTCATCCGTTTTCTCGCCATCTTCCTTAGGTACACTCCTGGACAGATCTCATCGGTGATAGCACTCGCCCGCAAGTACCGTCCGCGCAACTTTGCCACCGTTGCCGTGCAGTCCCACGTCTCCACGACACTCAAGGGCGCCATCGCACGCAACCGCGTCGCGCACGGCTATCTGTTGTGCGGCCCGCGTGGTGTCGGCAAAACGACACTCGCCCGCGTGCTGGCGATGGCATTGAACTGCGAGAACAAACAGCCCGACGGGGAGCCATGTGGCACCTGCGTGTCATGCGAGCGGATCTGGTCGGGTGGCGCGAGTCTGGATGTTGTTGAAATTGATGCGGCGTCGAATCGTGGTGTAGACGATGCTCGCGAACTGCGCGAGCGTGCGATGTACGCGCCGTCAGGCGAAGATCGCTACAAAGTGTACATCGTCGACGAAGCGCACATGCTTACGCGCGAGGCGTGGAATGCGCTGCTGAAGATCCTCGAGGAACCGCCTCCGCGCGTGGTGTTCGTCTTCGCGACGACTGAACCACAGCGCATTGCGCAGGCCGCGGCCCCTGTGCTGAGCCGATTGCAGCGTTTCGACTTCCGACGCATAGGAACCGCGGATATTAAGCTGCGGCTGGCCAGTGTGCTCGCTGAAGAGAAAATTGAGGCAGATCCTGATGCACTCGGCCTGATCGCACGCGCGGCCGACGGCTCAATGCGTGATGCGCTCAGCCTTGCCGATCAGGTGCTGGCGCTGGGCGACGGGAGAGTGAGCGGCGAACGCGTGCGCGACGCGCTGGGGCTCGTCGCCGAAGATGAGTACATCGGGCTCCTCGATCTCATCGAAGAACGTCGCGCGGGTGACGTCTTTACGAGCGTGGCGCATCTGGTGGAGCGGGGGATCGATCTGGGTCAGTTTCTGATCGGATTCAGCGATATCCTCCGTGCTCAGCTGGCGATAGTGCTCGGCGCAGAGGCGTCGGATCTCAGCGATAAGGCGCAGGAAGTACTTCGCGCGCGCGCGCCGCGGGTGTCGGCAGCGGACCTGTTGCGCATGCTGCATGCGCTCTCGGACCTGGAAGTGAAGTTCCGGAAGAGCACTCAGCAGCAGCTGCTGCTTGAGGCGCTGCTCGTTCGCATGGCGCTGCTCGATCGCACGATTGACCTGGAGAACATTCTCTCAGCTATGGGCGGTGCAGGGGGAGCTGGAGGGGGAGGTGGAGGCGGAGACTCAACCTCGCGTGCGGCATCGGTAGCTCCGGCGCGTCCTGTCGCGCGCGCTGAGTCGCGGCCGGCCAGATTGGAAGCGCCTGCCCAGGAGGGAGGGCGGGGCGGCGAACGTGTGGCGCGCGACTCCGTGCCTGCTCCGGCGCGACCTCAGGGATCCGAAAGACCTCAGGCTTCTGCGCGAGCTCAGAGCTCGGGGCGACCGCAGGATTCGGAGCGACCCCAGGCTTCGGAGAGGCCCGAGCCACGCGCAACCCGCGAGACACCAGCCGCGGGCAAGGAACCCGCGGTGGAGCGACCGGTGCGCGTTGAAGCAGAGGCGCCACACGCAGTCCCTCTGGACCTGAATACGATCGTCGCGAGCTGGGACGACATTCAGGACGCTATGCGCAAGGAACGTCCGCTGCTCGCCACCTTTCTGAGTCGATCGCTGCCGGTTGCTGTCACCTCCGGGGGCCTGCTCACTCTTCAGATTGAAGATCGGGCCGCGTATGAGGGACTTTCCGGGAAGGATGGGGAGCTGGCCGCTGCTTTATCAAAACACGTGGTCGGACTTGCCCGGATTGCGCTGACACCACCTTCGGGTGGTGGATCAAACCCCGAACGCATGACAGTTGAATCCATCAAAGCAGAGACGTTGCAGTCTCTCAAACGCCAGGCGCCGCTCATCGCCGAGGCGATCGATACTCTCGACCTCGAGTTGCTCGATGAGCGCTGAGCTCATCGTGCTAAGCAATATTCACACTGCAGACACTATCTGACATGGCTGACATTCTGAAGATTCTTCAACAGGCGCAGCAGGTACAGGGACGGATGGAGCAGATGCAGGAAGAGCTCTCGCGTCTCACCGTCACCGGATCGGCGGGAGGCGGTATGGTGTCCGTCGAAGTTGATGGAAAGGGCAACGTGAAGAAGGTCAAGCTGGAGCCAGCGGTGGTAAATCCTGCTGACGTTGAGATGCTCGAAGATCTCATCGTAGTGGCCTTGACTGAGGCCCAGAAATCGGCCACGGCCATGGCCAGCGAAAAGGCTCAGGAGGAGATGGGAAAGTTGACGGGCGGAATGAATCTGCCGTTCAAACTCCCCTTCTAGGTCTTTCCCGCTTCGAATCGCGACACACGTAATGTCTGCCATCGACGACCTGGTAACTGAACTCGCCCGCCTGCCCGGCATCGGGCGAAAATCGGCGTACCGTCTCGCGTATCATCTGCTCAAGCAGCCCCCTGAGCGATCCAAGCGGCTGGCACAAACCCTTGAGACGTTGATGGAGCGCGTGCGACCGTGCGAGATCTGCTACAACCTCACGGACGAGCCGATGTGTGCGCTCTGCCGGGATCCGCGGCGCGACGGGAGCACCATCTGCGCCGTAGAAGAGGCTGCGGATATCGGTGCCATTGAGCGGTCGGGCGAGTTTCGTGGGACGTATCACGTACTCGGTGGCAGGATTTCGCCCCTGGACGGTGTGAGCGCCGAAGATTTGACTGTGAGTGCTTTACTGAGCCGAGTGGGTGGGGGCAAGGTGCGCGAGGTGATTGTGGCGACCAATCCCAGCGTGGAGGGCGAAGCGACTGCGATTTATCTCCAGCAGGTGCTTCAGCCGCATGGTGTGCGGATCAGCCGGATTGCTCGTGGGCTCCCTGTGGGGGGCGATCTGGAGTATGCGGATGGTGTGACGATCGCGCAGGCGCTGTCTGCGCGACGGGAGATGCGTTAGGGCGCATTGCTTGGCCGTGTCATCGCTGCCCGTGACGCTCAAGGACATGAGCGTCACGCAAAGACGTGACGAAAGCACCGTCTCCACCGTCGAAGAAGCGACGGAATAGGACACAATGGGCTGCCCGGAGTGTTGGTTGCGCCCACGGGGTCCTGTCGTCGGTATACAAGGCGCATCAGGGGTGATCTGCGTCACGACGAGCGGGCTGTGGATCGGGGCACACCAGCGGCACCAGCGAACCACACCGGGCACTCGCGGCTCACAGTTTAACGCAACGACATGTCGTACGGAGCAACCAGCTGGTCATTCATGGAGACCGACGCGACGGCGATAGCCGACGTGCTGCAGCGTTTCCTGTTCGAGAGCAACGCGCGCTGCGCACTGGTGGTTGATCGCAGTGGTCAGCTGATCACGCACACCGGAGACCGTCCGGCGTTTGATGTGACTGCGTTTTCCACGCTGGCTGCCGCCGATTTTTCCGCCAATGATCAACTCGCCAAGTTGATCGGCGAGAAGGACTTCAACACGTTGTTTCACCAGGGGGAGCGGGAATCCATGCTCCTCGCCGACGTCGGCCGTCGGGTCATTCTTGTTGTCCTGTTCGACAATCGCACCACACTCGGCATGGTCCGGCTCAAGCTGCGGTCGGCGGTCGAGGAGCTTGCGGTGGTGTTCGAACGTCTCATGTCGCGCGACGCCGTAAAACCTGCCGCGCAGACCGCACTGCTCAGCAATATTGATGACGAAATTGATCGTCTCTTTCAATAGGATGTGAGGAAAGATCGACGATGTCGATGATCAACTATGCGTCACGTGAGATCAACTGCAAGCTCGTGTACTACGGGCCCGGTCTCGGTGGCAAGACTACTAATCTGGAACACGTCTACGAGAAGGTCACGCCGAACGCTCGTGGCAAGCTGATCTCGCTCGCCACCGAATCAGAGCGCACGCTGTTCTTTGATTTTCTCCCGGTGGACCTCGGTACCATCCGGGGATTCAAGACGCGCTTTCATTTGTACACGGTGCCTGGCCAGGTCTACTACAACGCCAGCCGCAAGCTCATTCTCAAAGGTGTCGACGGTGTCGTGTTCGTGGCCGATTCGCAGCTCGACCGCATGGAGGCAAATCAGGAGTCGATGCAGAACTTGTACGACAACATGAAGGAATACGGGTACGATCTCACCCGCATGCCGTTCGTCGTTCAGTACAACAAGCGCGATCTCCCGAACGCCGCTCCCCTTGGCGATCTGCAGGACACCCTCAACATGGGCTGGGAAGTAACGGAACCGCCACGGCAGCGACTCACCCCTGACCCGTACCATGCCGGTGAGAATATCATCGAGCAGGCGTCAGATGGTGTCTGGATCGAGCGGGCCCCGTATTTTGAAGCCGTGGCAGTGACGGGGGACGGTGTCTTTGATACCTTACGCGCAGTCTCGAAACTGGTCCTCAAGTCTCTCTCCTGACGCGAACCCTTCAGCGATGAACCTCCCCAACGCGATCACCCTCGGCCGAATCGCAGCCACTCCGGTGATCGCGTTGTTGATTGTCAGCGCAGGTTGGTTGCCGCGCTTTTCGGCCTGGGTTCTGTTTCTCGTTGCGGCGATCACTGACTACTTCGACGGCAAGCTGGCGCGCGAACGAGGCGCCGTCACCAACCTTGGCAAGCAGCTTGATCCTCTGGCGGACAAGTTGTTGCTGGTGGCCACCTTGCTGCCGACGTACTGGCTCATGCGCGACGTGGCATTGTTTGCGGCGATCCCCGCTCCAGACGCCTGGGCGGCCGGGACCACTGTGGGACCGGTACTGGGTCCCGATGCACGGCACAGCTTTCCCTTCGTCACTCCGTACGGCCTCGTGGGCCTGCCGATGTGGATTCTCGCGCTGGTCCTCGGCCGCGAAGTGATCATGACGCTGTTCCGAACCATGGCCGCACGACGCGGCGTTGTGATCGCGGCAATCGGAGCTGCGAAGTGGAAGACCATTTTCCAGTTGATCTGGTCAGGCGCCGCATTCTTCTGGTTCTTTGCCGCTTCTGCAGCGGCTGAGCACCGATGGACGTCGAGCCTGTGGCAGACATTTGCATTGTTCAACGGCATTGTTGGCGTTGTCGCGATGGCAGCTGCGGTTGGCCTCACGCTCTACTCGTTAGGTCTGTACGTCCGGCGCTATGGCGCCGTTTTGCTCCGCTGACTTTACCGCACCGGGCCACGACAGGTGAACATCGAACTTGTCACCATCGGGGACGAGCTGCTGCTCGGCCTTACCGTGGACACCAATGCGGTGTGGCTGGCGCGCGAGCTCTCGCAGATGGGTGTCGCGATTGTGCGAAGGGCCACATGTGGAGATGATGCGGATGATATTGCGAGCGCGGTGAACGACGCGCTTGTCCGCACCGGCGCGGTGATCACCACCGGTGGACTCGGCCCGACCGCTGATGACAAAACCAAAGTGGCGGTCGCAAAGCTTTTCGATCGGCAGCTTGAGTTCCATGAGCCCTCGTGGGAGCGCATCCGTGAGATCTGGCGCACGCGAGGGCGATCCGGAGAGGTGCCCGAGTCCAATAAGCAGCAGGTGATGTTGCCGTCGGGAGCGGACATACTCACCAATCGCCATGGAACGGCGCCCGGTATGATGCTGCGAGATGCGCACGGCCGCTGGGTTGCGATGCTTCCTGGAGTTCCGCGGGAAATGCGGGGACTGTTCAATGATGAGCTGGGCCCACGCATTCGTGCGCTGGTGCCTGGTGCCGTGTTTCCCATCCTCACTCGAACGGTGCGCACGACGGGTATAGCTGAGTCAACTCTGGCTGATCTGCTGGTGACGCACACTTCGGCGCTCAAGGGGCTGTCGCTGGCGTACCTGCCAGGGCAGGAGGGAGTAGACCTGCGACTGACGAGTCGTGGCCGCTCCGCTGACGAGTCAGACCGCGTGTTAGCTGAGGGGGCGGTTGTGCTGTGTGCAGTGGCCAGCGACCATGCCTATGGGACAGATGACGACGATCTCGCAGCGGTGGCGCTGAACGGTTGTCGCGCGGCCGGTTATCACATCGCCGTGGGGGAAAGTTGTACCGGCGGAATGCTCGGTCAGCGACTGACGGCGGTGCCCGGCTCAAGCGACGTATTCCTTGGCGGCGTGATTGCCTATGACAATGCGGTCAAGATAACCGCGTTAGGCGTGGCAGCGTCTCTCATTGAACTGCACGGTGCTGTCAGCGCAGAGGTGGCCGTAGCCATGGCGCGTGGAGCATGCGAGCGATTTGGCGCCGAGGTTGGCGTCGGGATCACTGGCGTCGCGGGGCCGGGTGGAGGGAGCGCTGAGAAGCCGGTCGGGCTCGTGCATATCGCAGTGCAGGTTGCCGGTGAAGTGACCACCCGGGGCGGACAGCTGATTGGGGATCGCGCCGAGGTTCGGTTTCGTGCGACGCAGCTTGCGCTGGACCTCATCCGAAGGGCACTATCTGTGAGCCGGGCGCCGGCGAGCTAAGTGAATGGCCGACGCGAGAATGTGGAACTCTGGGAAATGACGAAACATGTGGGCCGCCGAGGCAGCGATCCATCTATCGGGGATAGACGGATCGCCGTTCGGACACCTGCGCCACGGAGAAGTAGCCGAGTGCGGAGTTCCGTGGGTCGGTCAGGTTCGCGACGTTTCCCCGAAGGCTCGCTGGCGGAACGCCAAAGGGCGAGCCATCCGATCCAACCTGATCTGAGAACGCGAAGAAGTAGCGATACAGCGTCTCCGAGAGACCGATCTGACGGAGGACAACCGTGTTACCTGGTTTAATGTCAATTCCCTCAAAGGGTTGGAATCCATTGATCGGCAACCCGTCGAACCCGTCGTCGTTGGAAATAATTCGCATCTTGAATGAACTATCAGGGCCAAGCTGCCGCACGCCGTCAACGTACTGATCCCAGAGATAGAAATTGCGCTCACCGCCGGGCTCTTCGAAGTAAATGGTAGCGCGAACACCGTCAGTCCCGGAAAAGCGTCCCGGCCTCGGGCGCTCAAAGGTAAGTGAGTCCACAGGAGCAACCGTCACGGCACGTTCTGTGGATTCGTACCGATTGCCTTCCGCATTGATGCGCAGCGTATATCGGCGACCTGCGACGACCATGAGGTTGTTCGTTTCGTAGCGACCCGGTGTTGCACCTTCGACCAATCGATACGTCCCGCCCGCGTCATCTGTGACAAGGACATCGGCGCTGCGAACGGCAGGTGGCGCGCTTGCGTCGAAGTATGCGCCGGTCCTGCTGAGTGTAATATGCTGGTTGGCTGTCGGTCTTTCGAGCACGTACTCCAGACGTGCCTCCACGACGAGCCGTTTGGGTCCTTCGTTGAGATCGATGTCAACAACGCGCTCGCACGCCGTGAGCAGCACGGCCATCGCGATGATCGAGTTACCCCGCATTATCGGAATCGGTAGGTGTAGGAAATGCTGGGCACAACGCCGAATATTGAAAGGCGAACGGCCTCGGTGCGCGTCGGGTCGGCAACGGACTGGCGAAACGACATCGATTGAGCGTTGAACCGGTTGTAGACATTAAACGCACCGAGTTGCAGCTCGCCGCGCCGCAGCGATCGCGTAAAGCTGATATCGAGGCGATGGTACATCGGGAGACGCGCCCCGTTGCGTGGGCCGTATTCAGGAATGACGTAGTCGTCCAGCTGATACCGCGAGACGGGGTACGTGGTCGGAAGGCCGGTGGCGAGAGAGAATGTTGAACCAAAGGTCCATCGCCGACCGATCGGTTTTATTGCGACCACGGACAGGTCGTGCGTCTTATCGATGGGTGACGGGAACCACTCGCCATTGTTGATGCCACCATCGGTCCCCGCCCGAAAGCGCTGCTCAGATTTGCTCAGCGTATAGCTTACCCACCCGGTGAGATCGCCGACCTGCTTGCGCACAAACGCCTCCAGGCCGTAGGCCCGACCAATGCCCTGCAGAAACGCAGTCTCAATGCGGGGGTTCAGGATAACGTCGGAGCCCTCCACAAAATCCAGCACGTTGTAAAGTCGCTTGAAGTATCCCTCAACCGAGACCTCGTATCCGCCGTCGGCCAGGCTCGACGCGTACCCTACGGCGTACTGATCACCCCGTTGTGGCTTAACGTATGTGCCAACCGGTTCCCATACGTCGAGTGGTGTTGGTGCGTTGGTTCGTGTTGCGAGCAGCAGGTACTGACGCGTGCGCGCAAAGCTCGCCTTCACACTGGACGTCGGCGTCAGTCCCAGTCGCAACGAGACGCGTGGTTCCGGTCCACCAAAATCAGCGATGGTGCCGCTGCTCTGCCGCGTACTGTCGACGACCTCTGAGGGTTCGTATCGACGCAGGCCTTCGTTCCAGCGCACCGGCGCGTCGTCTGCATACTGATAGATCAGCGACGGAGCGCGCCGCCAGAACTGTGAGACGCGCAACCCGTAGTTCAATGTCAGGCGCGGTGCCAGATCAAACACGTGCCCGGCGTAGAGCGCGCCCGATCGACCGAATCGCGGCGCCAGCGTGATGGGTCGTATCTTTGTTGTGTCGGCAGGCTGAAGGTCTGCGGGTCTGATGGTTTGCCCGGCGATTTCAGCCCCGAACTCCAGAATGTTGCGTTCAGAAAAATGCCAACTTTCCTCGAGACGCAACTCCTTGCTCGAGATGCGCGACGTCCAGTCGACCGTGCCCTCAAGCAGATCGAAACCCAGTCGATAGTCGTAGTCGCCGCGGGTTAACGAAAGCTTCGAGAACAGCCGGGTGGCAAAGATCTGATTCCAGCGTAACGTACCTGAGAGATTGCCCCAGCCGGCTTCGAATTCCTTTGCCGGGCTGAAGAGATCGCGCCCGGCATATGCGGATGCCATAATGGTCCCGGTGTTGCCGATGGGGACGTTGGCCTTCGCGTTCAGATCGTAGAAGTACGCGCGTGCGTCACGTATCGACGTGTCGGGAGCAGCCTTGAGAAAAATGTCCGCGTACGAACGCCTGGCCGCGATGAGAAACGATCCTTTGGTTCCCGGCAGCGGACCCTCCAGTAGTGCCCGGCTTGCCAACAGTCCGATCGTCGCGGTGGCACCGAAGCGCGAGGCGTTCCCTTCTCGCTGTCGTGCATCAAGCACAGACGACAATCTCCCGCCAAAACGTGGAGGAATCGCGCCCTTGTAGAGCGTCACGTCGGCTACGGCATCTGAATTAAACACCGACAGAAAACCGAAAACATGCGCCGGGTTGTAGATCGTTGCTTCGTCAAGAAGAATCAGATTCTGGTCGTTCGAACCACCGCGGACACTGAATGCAGTCGAAAAATCGCTGCTGCGCGATACACCGGGTAACAGCGTAATGCTGCGCAGCGGATCCACTTCGCCTAACGCGGCTGGCGCCTGTCGGATCGTCGCCAGATCCAGGCGCGAGATGCTCATTTCGGCGGACGTTGGATCGATGTCGAGCTTCTGCACATCGGCCGCAATCTCCACCTGTTGCAATTGCACAGGTCGGGGTTGGAGAAAGAGGTCCACCGTGGTGCGACCGGTCAGCGACACAGTGGTGTCGAAGGGCGCGAATCCCAGCGCCCGGACAAGAATTCGATGGCTCCCCGCACTCAGATTCAGGAAGTAGAACCCGTCGGCGGTGCTTTGCGCACGAACACTTCCTGAATCGGTGGCGATCAGCGCATAACGAATTACTTCGCGGCTCTCCGCGTGCCGGATGTAGCCTGACAACTGATTTGGCCCGGCATCTGGGGGAGGCGTCTGCGCTGGGAGGGAAAGGGAGGTGGCAACAAGGAAAAGAACAGATGACAACAGAGTTGACTGGATTCTCACGCGTCAGATGATCAGTTTGAGTTGGAGCGGCATACACCCGGCGCCGAACCGGGTGCGTGGGGCGAATACGTATCGCGAGCGCGGAGGGGGAGGAAAACCCTCGCCCCGACCTCCTACGAACATACGTGCCGGTTGATTCGGTCCATCACCTGATGGAGATTTGGAGAAGCATCGCCGCTTGGGCGAAACCGACCGCACCGAAAGGGAGTAGTTCGTAGCATCATGACAGACTTTGACGAGAAGAGCGACAGAACATTGCTGAACGACGAATCGCCGGAAAATGTTCAGGACAAGGGCGAAGACCCGGGAGCGGCTGACCAGCTGGTCGAGCTGACTCGCGAGGAATTCCAGCGCCAAATGGGTGAGCAGCGTGACAAGTACCTGCGTCTGGCCGCCGAATACGACAACTTCCGAAAGCGCGCCGTTCGCGAGCGCCAGGAAGCCAGCTGGCGCGGCCAGGGTGACCTCGTCAGCGGTCTGATAGAGGTGCTGGACGACATCATGCGCTTCGCGGACGTGGACAAGGAGAGCACGCCCGCGCGCACAGTGGTGGAAGGGGTCGAAATGGTGGAGCGAAAGATCTTCAAGGTGCTCGCGGGCCACGGCCTCGAGGTCGTTGACCCGGTCGACCACCTCTTCGATCCCAATCTCCACGAGGCGGTAACCACTGAGGCGGCGGCCACGGCGGAGGAGGATGATCTGGTGGCCCGCGTCTTCCAGGTGGGCTACGTCTTTCGAGGCCAGCTCCTGCGCCCGGCGCGCGTTGTTGTAAAACAATGGAACGCCTGACCAGCGCGCGGCATGGCGCCGAGTAAGGACTACTACGCGGTGCTTGGGGTGGCGTCGACGGCCACCGCAGAGGAAATCAAAAAGCAGTATCGCCGCCTCGCCAAGCAATATCATCCTGACGCGAATCAGAACGATCCGAAGTCCTCGGATCGGTTCAAGTCGATCTCCGAGGCGTATCAGGTAGTCGGTGACGCGGAGAAGCGTAAGCAATACGATGAAATGCGTCGGCTCGGCGCATTCAGTGGCATGGGTGGTGCCGGAGGTCCTCGTGCACGGCGTCCATCGGGCGGCGCGCGGCCCGCTGATCCGTATGCTTCAGCTGGTGGCTCAAATCCCCGCTATCAGGACTTCGATATCGGCGGCATCGGCGGACTCGGCGATCTGTTCAGTTCAATGTTTGGCGGGCAGGGCCGTGCCGGTGGCCGAACGCGGGCTCCCGAAGAAGGCCAGTCGATCGAAACAACGCTCGACGTACCGTTCAGGACCGCTGCGGCCGGCGGAAAGCTTCCGATCGAGCTCGATGTCGCAGAGGACTGTGCGACGTGCAAAGGCTCGGGCGCTGCCCCTGGAGCGACGCTGAAGGTTTGTCCGGAATGCAAAGGACGCGGAGAAGTGTCGTTCGGGCAGGGTGGATTCGCAGTGAATCGGCCGTGTCCGCTCTGTACCGGGCGCGGGCATGTACCAACTGAGCGATGCGGCACGTGCAACGGAACCGGAGAGACGCGCACCCGAAGGAAAATAATTGTGACCGTTCCTGCCGGTTCGGACGCGGGCACGAAGATTCGCCTGAAGGGACAAGGCGGACGCGGATCGAACGGAGGCCCACCGGGAGACCTGCTCATCACGTTGCAGGTTGCCGATGATCGTTTCTTCACGCGCGAAGGTCTGGATCTCATCGCCAAGGTGCCGCTGAACATCGCACAAGCGACGTTAGGCACCAAAATTACCATGCGAACGCTCGGTGGCACCAAGGTGAACGTCAAGATTCCCGCGGGCACGCCCAGTGGAAAGCGCTTTCGCGTGCGCGGGCAGGGCATCGAAAAGGATGGGGCCAAAGGTGATATGCTTGTCGAGGCGAGTGTTGTCGTCCCGGATAAGCTGGAAGGTGAGCAGGAGAAACTGTTCCGGGATTTCGCCGCGGCAGCTGGCCTCAAGTTCTGACAGGCGATCGTGCCTGTCACCGGATCCGGAGACCGCCGAACCCGCGCATACACGGCGCGACGCGCACTATCGCGGTTTGCCATCGTTCTGGCGTGGGCGTTGCTGGCCTGCAACACGCGTTCAGCTGCGTCCGATCAGTCCACAGATTCCGGAGGTTCACGCGTGATTCCTATCGTAATTGCACACCGGGGTGCCAGTGGCCATCGACCGGAGCACACGCTTGAGGCGTATGATCTGGGTATCAGCATGGGAGCTGATTTCATTGAGCCGGATGTTGTGAGCACGCGCGACGGCGTGCTCGTGACCCGTCATGAAAACGAGATCGGCGCCACAACAGACGCAGCTGAGCGGTTTCCGGAACGGCGGCGAGTGGTTGAGGTCGACGGCGAAGCGGTTGACGGCTGGTTTGTTGAGGACTTTACCCTCAGCGAACTGCGCACGTTGCGAGCCCGGGAGCGGCTGCTCACGCGAGGTCACAGTTTTGACGGTCAGTTCATGGTGCCAACCCTCGACGAGGTGCTGGATCTGATTGCGCAACGAGAGAAGGAGCTGGGACGTCGCATCGGCGTATATCCCGAAACCAAACACCCATCCTATTTCCGCGCGATCGGGTTGCCCCTTGAGGATAAGCTGCTCGAGACACTCACACGGCACGGGTATACGGATGCTGCCGATCCGGTCTTTATTCAGTCGTTCGAGACGGAGAATCTCCGTCAGCTTGCCACCAGAACCCGTCTCCGTCTCATTCAGCTGATCGCATCGCAGGGTGCACCGGCCGACCTGATGCTGCAGAAAGACCCGCGACAATACGCTGACCTTATCACGCCGGCCGGGCTCGCAGACATCGCGACGTATGCGGCGGGTGTTGGGGTCGAGAAGTCCCTCGTGTTACAGCTGAATGCCGCCGGGCAACCATCGCCGACCACACTCGTGGACGATGCACACCGGGCCGGTCTGCTGGTCCATGTCTGGACATTGCGGTCTGATGCTCCGTTTCTCTCCATGGCGTATCAGGGAGACGCTTCCCGCGAGTGGCGTGCCTTTCTTGATGCCGGGATCGACGGCGCCTTCGGAGATTTTCCCGATGTGGGCGTTGCGGCCCGCGACGCCTGGTTGGGAGCAGCTAAATAATCGCGCTACGCCGCAACGACGGCGAGTGGCAGAGGAGCACGTGCTCCACCGGCCGCCCGCGCAATCACTCCACCACCCAGCACACGATCGCCGTCATACAACACGATCGATTGTCCGGGGGTTATCGCGGTTACCGGCGATTCGAGCGCAACCTCGATATGGCGTCCCGATGCCTGCAGGATCTCAGCGCCGACAGCTTCCGCGTGATGCCGGATCTGGACCTCCACGCGGTGGCCAACGCCCACCGGATCGGTGAGCCAGTTCAATTCATCCGCCACAACGCCTCTGCCCAACAACGCCTCACGAGGTCCGATGACAATGGTGCGTGAAGAGGGCTGAATCGCAGTGACATACATCGGCACAGCAAATCCCCCGGGGAGCCCTTTGCGCTGACCAATCGTATAGCGGGCGTATCCCTGATGACTGCCGACGTGCTGACCGTCACTTAACACAATGGGTCCGGCAGCGAGAGCGGGCGTGTCGGCTCCAAGACGTGCGGCAATAATCTTCGCATGGTCGCCGTCCGGAACAAAACAGATGTCCTGACTCTCAACTTTGTCGGCGATCAGCTCCAGGCCAAGTGAGCGCGCGACGGCCCTCGTCTGCGCCTTGGTCTGCGCACCGACTGGCAGCAGTAATCTTGGAAGCACCGCGCGATTAATGCCCCACAGGAAGTACGATTGATCCTTTGACGGATCCAGCCCGCGATGCAACGCGCCATCCTTCATCTGCGCGTAGTGTCCCGTGGCAACCCAGTGTGCATCAATCCCGTCTGCCTTGTGCACGAGATCGCGGAACTTGGTGAAGGTGTTGCACCGCACGCACGGAATCGGCGTGCGCCCGGCAACGTATTCATTCACAAAGTCGTCTACGACGTCGTTGCTGAACGCGGACTCCAGATTGAGCACATAGTGGGGGACGCCCAGCTGCTCGCAGACACGGCGCGCGTCGTTGACGGAATCGAGCGAGCAGCACGGTCGGTCCGGGAGGTCGTCACCGTGGCAGAAGAGCTTCATGGTCGCTCCCACAACGTCGTATCCCTGCTCAACGAGCAGCGCGGCAGCGACAGATGAATCAACGCCGCCCGACATTGCCACCAGCACCCGCTCGCGCATCAGGACATCCCGCTGAGTCGCCGCGCCTTCTGAATGAGCGCGGGAAACAGCTCGGCGACCCGGTCCACATCCGCTTCGGTGGACAGAGCGCCGAATGACATGCGAATAGCACTGATCGCCACATCGCGCTGCACCCCGATCGCAGCCAGCACATGAGACGGGGTAATGCTCCCGCTCTGGCACGCAGAGCCCGCTGAACACGCGACCCCCTGCAGGTCCAACGCCATAAGCAGCGACTCACTGTCGGTGCCCGGCACCGAGATGTTCACGATGTGTGGTGCTCGCGGTGCACCGCGACCGTGAATAATGGCGTCAGGAATCCGTGCCAGTAACGCAGTCTCAAGCCGCTCGCGCAGATCGTTAAGTCGAGCGCACTCGACGCCATGCTCCGCGAGCGTGAGTTCGACCGCGTGTGCGAGTCCAACGGCCATGGCCACGTTTTCCGTACCGGGACGACGTCCGCGGTCCTGAGACCCACCATGCATCAGTGGCGCGAGCGGTGCGCCTCGGCGGATGAACATCGCGCCAATTCCCTTGGGTGCACCGATCTTGTGCCCGGAAATCGTCAGATAATCGACCGGCAGAGTGCTGGTATCAATCGCCACTTTACCAAACGCCTGCACGGCATCGGTGTGAAAGAGTACACCCCGCGACTTGGCGGTCACCGCGAGCGTTGGCACATCCTGCATGGTACCGATTTCGTTGTTCACCCACATCACGGTGCACAACGCGGCACTATCGTTAACCAGTGCATCAAAACTATCGGTCGTTACGCAGCCCGCCGAGTCCAGCTCAAGGAAGCGTTCTTCGCCACCCTCACGGCCGACCTGATGCACGGCCTCAAGGACTGCCTTGTGTTCGATCGGCGTCGTCACCACGGCATTGCGCGTTGAGTTCCGGGCGCGCCAGGCGCCGATGACCGCGAGATTGTCTCCTTCCGTTCCGCCCGATGTCAGGCACACTTCGTCCGGATGGGCGCCGAGGCAACGCGCAATGCGCTCCCGCGCTTCATCGAGTGCTGCCCGAGCCTCGCGACCCCAGCGATGGGCACTGGAGGGATTGCCGAAGCGAGGCCCGAAAAAGGGCAACATGGCTTCCAGCACTTCGCGGCGGACCGGAGTGGTGGCGGCGTGATCCAGGTAGATCGGTGACTTCATAACTCTAAAAATGGCGATTTCCGCCCGCCACGGGTAGCGTCAAAGCGCCCGATCTCGGTGCAGCGGCCGCATCTGTGTGAGGAAAGCCGCGAGCGCACCCTTCAATCCAGCGCCAATTGTCCCCGCTTAAAGCGCCGGATTGCCACGACCAGCAGCCCGGTTGCTGCGAGGAGGAGAGCCGTCGAAACGCGCCACGCGATTTCTCGTGGGCCCAGGTCCACCACCCATTCTGACAACGAGTGCCGCCATTCCGTGGGTACGAGGGGAATCGCGAGGCCTGGGCCGGCCACGAAGATCAGGAGCACGATGCCATAGAGTTGCTGGGCCTGCCTGACGGTCGCAGCGCGCAGGGACACGAACACGCCGAGGCTGGCCACACCAGCGGCGGTCGCCGCCACGAGAGCGAAGAGCGTTGCGATGGTACTCGCGGAAATTACGGGGAGCTTGGATCCAAGCGTCACGTACAGCGTCAGCCATCCGATGACAAAGTTCGAGACGGCGAACGCGAAACCGTACGACACCGCAGCCAGAAGTTTGCCAATCAGGATGGAGGTATCCGAGAGCCGCGTGCTCAGCAGGGTTTCCAGCGTGTGCCGCTCGCGCTCACCGGCGATGGCATCGCTCACCACCGTACTTGTCATGCTTGCCGCCAAAAAAGGCCAATAGAGAAACATCACCGCCGGTGAGGCCCATTCGGCCCCGAGTTGGAGTGGCACGATCACTCCGAGAAACAACATGACGACGACCACCGTCCATCCACCGCGGCGGAACCGACTGAACTGATCGAAGTTCTCGATCCATTCCTTACGCACGACCGTGGCAATATCGAAGATCACGATTCGCCGCCTGTGTCGCTGAGGGCGTTACCCGGACCGCGAACAAGATCGAGAAAGACCGACTCGAAGCCGGCGTCCTCCCGTCGAATTTCTTCCAGCTGAATACTTTGGCCGACCAGCCAGGCGATGACGTCGCTCGCCGATGCGCCCACGCGTAGTTCAACAGTAGCACCACCATCCCGGGCCGAGGCCGTCACCACATCCGGGTGCTGTGAGAGCGCGTCGATTTGTTCGCTGGTGATGTGCGGCGCCCGAATGAGCAACGCCGCAGCCCTGCCGTTGGCACGTAGCTCGGCCGGGGTCCCGGTTGCGATCAGTCGGCCCGCGCGAATGACACCGACCCGTGCGCACAGCCGCTCTGCCTCGGCCAGATTGTGCGTGGTCAGGAAGACCGTTACACCATCGGCGTTGGCGAGCGCACTCAGGTCGTCGCGCAGCGACGCACTGGCGACGGGATCGAGTCCCGCGGTGGGCTCGTCGAGAAAAACGAGGGGAGGGCGGTTGAGCACGGCCCGAGCGACGGCCAGTTTCTGTTTCATCCCGCGGCTCCACGACTCGACGGGATCGTTGCGGCGATCCCAGAGCCCAACGCGAGAAAGGAGTTCGCGAATGCGCACGTTGTACAACGCACGGGGCATTCGAGCCGCCCGGGCGTGGAACTCGAGATTTTGCTTAGCAGTCAATCGTTCGTAGAGTCCCGAGTGTTCGAGCAGGGCTCCTGACAGGCTGCGCACCGCTTCGCCGTGACGCATGGGATCGCGCCCGAATACGCGGACCCGTCCACGAGTCGGCGCAACCAGACCGAGGAGTGTGCGGATGAGTGTGGTCTTCCCGGCGCCGTTCGGTCCCAGAAAACCGAACACCTGACCGCTCGTGATCGAGAGCGTGACGCCGTCCAGCGCACGAATGCGGCCGAAGTCCCGGGTGAGATCGTGTACTTCAATGACAAGCGATTCGCTCATCCGTGCAATACAATAAAAGCGCGTACGGGGGCCGCATCCACCCCCACGATGTGCAGCGGGGCCGCGACCAGGTCGTACCATCCCGGAAGCAGTCCGCGCAGGTCCAGATTCTCCAGAACGAACGCCTGCGATGCGAACACTGCATGGTGCACCGGCAACGCCTTGCTGTGCCGGTCATCAACTGAAGGGCAGTCGACGGCGAGGAGTTGCAGGCCGCGGGTGAGCAGCTCGTTCACGCAGGCTTCATCCACAGATGGCCACGTCTCCGGGAAACCACCCTGAGCGACGGATCGATCCGTTCTGAGCAGGAGGCGCTCGATCTTTTCGTCGTCAGGCAGCTGCAGCTGCTGCGTCGTCACGGGCCCGTTCAGGAGGGTCACGTCTGACAGCCAGGCCCGTCCGACGAATGGCACGAGGGGCAGGGATTCTGATCGCAGGCCATCGTCGGTGACATGCCACGGAGCATCGGCATGTGTGCCGACGTGCGGGCTGAACGTGACGGCACTCAGATTGACGCTCGCACCGTCTGTGATGCGCGCGGTCCACTGGCAGCTGAACGGTGTATCGTCCGGCCATGGCCGGGCATCGACCGACAGCGGCACGCTGATGTTGTGAAGCGTGCGCATTAAAACGTGGAAACGTCGAGCGCAGTGATGTCAGACACGCGCATCGTTTCCGTTGTGAAAAATGGTTCTCCATACCGGCAGCGAATCAGCGACCCGTAGTGCGCGGAGTGGTGGCGAATGATGTCCGCGAGAGGTTCACCATTCGGGTACACCTCACCCGCCTGTGTCGCACCATCGAATTGCGACGCGTAACACGCGATCGCACGCAGCTTAATTTCAAGCGTGTCGCTGATGTCAACGACGAACGTCGGACGCAGGTCGTCTTCGCGGAATGTGATGGCGTGGAGCACTTTGCGCGGCCGGAACGCCGGGGACTCCACGTCCAGCTTCTTCAGGCCGGCGGCGAAGACACTGTCGCGAACCAACTCCGCGGCCACGCGGTGGTCTGGATGGCGCCCGAACGGGGCGGGCGCCGGGGCGATAACAAACGTTGGCTTCAATCGTCGCAGTTCACGTGCCAGCATCGTCCGCGTGGCCGGCGTGTTCGTGAGGCCCGAGTCGGGGAGCCTCAGTGTTTCACGCAGCTGAATGCCAAGTACTGCCGCGGCGTCTTCGGCCTCGCGTGCGCGAATGGCTGCTGAGCCGCGACTCCCCATCTCGCCTTGCGTCAGGTCGAGAATTCCCACCCGATGCCCTTGCTGAACAGCAAGCGCCAGTGTTCCGCCGCAGATCAGCTCAGCGTCATCAGGGTGTGGGGCTATCGCGAGAACATCAAGCATCGGCGTGTCACCTATTCGTATCGCAGTGCTTCGACCGGATCAAGGCGCGCGGCGCGCCTCGCCGGAATTAAACCGAAGACGACGCCAATGCCAACCGATACTAGCACGGCAGCAATCGTGTAACGCACCGGAGTGTTCGCGGGCACGCTCAGGAGTCTGGCGATGATTTGCCCGATCAGACCACCGGCAATGATGCCGAACAATCCTCCGATCCCGGTGAGCGTGGCAGCTTCGATCAGAAATTGTGTCAGCACGTCACGGCGAGTCGCTCCAACCGCCTTGCGCAAGCCGATCTCGCGGGTTCGACTCGTGACAGAGACCATCATGATCGCCATGACCCCAATGCCACCGACCATGAGACCCACGGACGACAGCGCGAGCAGGACGAGAAAAAATGCACCCGTCAGCTTGTTGAAGATGTCCAGGATTTGCTCCTGTGTAACAAAATCAAAGGTATTGTCCTGCGCGGGACGCAGGCCCCGTGACTCCCGCATGGCAATCGTTGCGGCCTCCTGCGCGTCCGAGACGGTCACGCCTGCCCGGGGCTTCACCGCGATAAACAGTTCGTTCGTCCTGTCGATGTCGAATTGCTGATCGAGCATTTTGAAGGGAACAATGGCCGCGGTTTCCACCCCCGGTGGCTGGAAGACATTGTTCTCGGGTGCGTACAGTCCGACGACGCTTGCGGCGCGACCGCCGAGGCGCACGGTTTTATCAATGGGATTCTCGCGACCGAACAAGCGACGCGCATACGTTTCATTGAGCACCACGACCGCTGTGCCGGACGCTTCCTCCTGTCGTGTGAACCAGCGACCGACGACGAGTGACCCACCGATAATCTCGGAAAACCGTGAGTCGGCGCCGTAAATGCGATTGGGCTGTGTGCGCTCCCCGCGATATTCCACGCGACCGATCTTGATGCCCCACAGCGACGAATAGTCGATTTCGACGAGCTGGCCAATACCGGCGGCCTCGCGCGCGGAAAGATCCGGTCGAATGCGTACCCAGGCAGGAAGGGCGTCGGGATTAAGTGGTGTTTGTGAGAACACCTTGAACACGTAGAACGTGGTTGGCCCGGCCGTTTCAATGGTCGACACGATCTGTTTCTCCACACCATTGATCAGCGTGGCCATGGACATCACGGTGCTGATGCCGATGACCACGCCGAGCACGGTCAGTCCCGATCGCAGTTTACTCTGGCGCATGGCGTCGAGTGCGACGCCAACGTTCTCCTGCAGGCGATCGAAGAGGCGCATGTCCTACTCCGCCCGCATCGCGGCGATCGGGTCGAGGCGCGCGGCGCGTCGAGCGGGGTACACGCCAAATAACACGCCGACACTGGCGCCAAGTGTGAGAGCGAGGATCACCGACCAGACAGTTACCTGCGCGGGTAACGGTGTGCTTGACGCGATCAGAAAAGCGAAGGAAGCGCCAACGGCCACCCCCACGATGCCGCCACACGTCGCCAGGGCAACGGATTCCACCAGGAATTGCCGTTCGATGTCCCGGGCTCTCGCGCCAACAGCTTTACGAATGCCGATCTCATGCGTGCGTTCAGTGACCGCCATCAACATGATGTTCATGATGACGATTCCGCCTACAACAATCCCGATGCTCACGATAGCAGGGACGACGGCGAAGAGCAGGGCAGTCAGCGTTTTCCAGAAGTCGATGAGCGCATCAGACGTCTCGAGTTCGAAGTTGTTGTCCTCCGTCGGTCGCAGGCGTCGGGCGACGCGCAGCGCTTCTTCCACGCGAGCCATCGTTGGGGCAACCTGCGCGGCCTCAGCGACCTTTACAGAGACCGTCGTCGTGCTCCGCCGGCCGAAAATCATCTCGAAGCGCGTAATGGGCATCAAAGCAAAACCGTCGAACGACTGACCAAGAACCTGACCCTTTGCCTGATTAACGCCGATTACGGTAAAGCGCTCACCCACAAGCCGGATTTCCTTGCCGATCGGATCGACCGACTCGAACAGCTTTTCCGCCAGCTCATTCCCGATCACGACCACCGGTCGGCGTTCCGCAACGTCCAGATCGGTTAATGGGCGGCCGTTTTGGATGCGATAATCCTGCACCAGTTGATACGGCGCCGTGACGCCGAAAATGAGTACATCGCCCACGGTTCGGTCGCGCCAAGTCACGTTGGCCTGCGGCGTCGGCCACCCACTCTGAAATGACACGGCCAATGCCTCGGGTACCGCTGAACGCACCACCTCGGCGTCTGCCTTGGAGATCTTGGGACGGCGGCCCATTTTCTGGAACTGGTCGTCCGTGAAACGCGCAATATTCAGCGGAGTCCGACGGACCTGAAACGAATTGGACCCGATCATCACGTCCGCCACATTGGCCTTCACGTACGTGTTCATCCCGTGAATGATCGCGTTGACGGCGACAAGAAACGTCACCGACACGATGATGCCGAGCAGCGTGAAAAACGACCGGAGCGCATTGCTCCGAATCTGGCGGAAGGCAGTGACGAAGATGTCGGCGAATAACATGGGAGTGGAGGAATCTCGCCGGTTCTGCGTGTGGGGGAAGAGGAACAGACGACGCCACAAAAAAAACGGAGCCCGGTAACCGGACTCCGTTCTCAGTTTCCGACGTTGTGCCTCAGGCGAGACCGACGGACTGCTTGAAGTTCGCGACGCGATCGTCGGTCGCGATGACTCCGTCACGCAGCACGACTACGCGTCGGGCATGTGCGGCGATGTCCGCTTCGTGCGTCACCATGATGACCGTTTGTCCGGTGCTGGCCAACTCTTCGAAAACTTTCATGATTTCTTCGGACGTCTGCGAGTCGAGGTTGCCCGTGGGTTCATCGGCAAGCAGAATCGACGGATTGTTCACCAGGGCACGCGCAATCGCCACACGCTGACGCTGACCGCCTGAGAGTTCATTAGGGCGGTGATGGGTGCGGTCCCCCAGTTGAACGCGTTCCAGAGCTTCCGTCGCCCGCCTCTTGCGCTCTGCCGACGAGACGCCGGCATAAACAAGCGGCAGCTCAACGTTGTGGAGGGCCGTCGCGCGTGGCAGCAGGTTAAACGTCTGAAACACGAAACCGATTTCCTTGTTGCGCACGCGGGCGAGGTCGTCGTCGCTCATCTTCGAGACGAGCATGCCATTGAGCCAGTACTCGCCGCTGTTGGGCGTGTCGAGACAGCCGATCATGTTCATCAGCGTGGACTTGCCCGAGCCGGATGGTCCCATGATGGCCACGTATTCATTCTTCCGAATCGCGAGATCCAAGCCACGAAGCGCGCGGACGACCTCGCCTCCCATGTCGTATTCGCGGGTCAGGCCACGCGTCACGATAATCCAGTCCTTGCCGGGACTTACACCACTTTCGAGGACGATTGCTTTGCGTTCCGCGGTGGAACTGATGTTCGCTTCGCCCAACGCCGTGCCACTGTGTCCAGCGAGAGAGTCGCTCACGATTTAGAGGCGGTTAGAGTTTTCTTGTCATCCTTTATCTGCTTCACGAGCGTACCATCCTTGAGTTCCCGGATCGCCTGATAGGTACCGCCGACGATCTTTTCGTTGGCGCGAAGTCCGCTGATGACCTCAAAGAACCTGTCTCCTGCGATACCAATCTGTACGGGGCGGAAGGTCACTTTGTTGTCCTCTCCGACTACAAAGACCCCCTCGACGTCTCGTTTCGTGATATCCCGCACCGGTGCCCTGCCGCCAACGCCCACGGCGGTGTCCCCTGGCGCGATGTCCTGATTCTCCCGGACCGTCAGTGCGATGATCGGTACAGACAAGACCTGATTCCGAATGTCCGTGACGATTTTGGCCGTGGCCGAAAAATCCGGACGTGTGTCAGGTGGAGCGTTGAGTAGCTGGATCGTGACTTCGTAATCGATGGCCTGATCCTGACTGCCGGCGACCGCGCGCACGGCGCTGTTGGCGATTTCCACGACTCTGCCAATAAAGGTGGTATCGGGAAACGCGTCGATCTGCACCACCGTCGAGTCTCCGATGGAGAGTCGTGCGACGTCGGTTTCGTCAACTTTCACTTTCGTTTCGAACACGCTCAGGTCGGCGACTGTAAGCAGAATGGCGGCATCACGATTGAAGTTGCCGGGAACCGCGGTCTCCCCTTCTTCGACGACCAATCGCGAGATGCGGCCGTCCATGGGTGACATGATGCGGGTGCGCGCCAGATTACTGCGTGCTTCCTTGAGCGATGCGCTGGCTTGATCAACCTGCTGGCGCGCTGATTCCGTCAACGCTTCATTGACTGCAACCGCGGTCTTGAGTTGCTCCAGTTGTTCCTCAGCAATAAGCTGCGGGTTGGATTTTTGAATGCCGAGCGATCGCTCATAGTTGCTTCCAGCCTGCTGCAGGTTGGCCTGAGCCTGGGCCTGCGATGCACGTGCCGAGGCGACCGCTGCGGATGCGCGTTGCACAGCGGCGAGATATTGCTCGGGATCGATCTCAAGAAGGAACTGGCCTTTCTTGACCTGCTGGCCTTCCTTGACGGCAAGACGAACGATGCGACCGCTGATATCGGCGGCGATGTCAACCTTGATGCGTGGTTGAATCTGACCGCTCGCTGTCACGGACGACACCAGGTCGCGTGCGGTGACCGAGTCGATGCGCACTTCGGTCGCCTTGTTCTTGTCGTTTACGACCTTTCGCGCGGCCGTCGCGCCCCCAATCACAACGACGGCGCCAATCAATATCTTCAATCCCCGACTCATGTGTGCTCCTTCACTCAGCGAAGTTGACGTCCGACCGCTGCTTCGAGCGCGGCAAACGCCTTGTGATAGTCATAAATGGCATTAATGCGGTCTGTCTCAGCTCGTTCGTATTCGCTCCGCGCCTGAGTCACGTCGACGAAGGTGTTGGCACCCACGCGAAAGCGCTCCTGTGCCAGAAGCTGCGCTTCACGCGCGGCCACGGAGTTCTGCTCCTGCAGTCGCACGGTCTGGTACGCGGTAACAAGGTTTCTGTACGATGATGTCACGTCGGCCGTCAATCGCAGTTCGAGCTCCCGGACGCGATAGCGGGCATCCAGACGGCTCGCGCTCGCTTCCTGCACGCGCTGCTCGCGCTGAAAACCGTCGAAGAGCGGAACCGACAACCCCACGCTGAAGCTCAGCGGGCTCCGCGTGAAGTTCAACGGAAATGCCGAATTGCCGTCGCGGATGAGCGCGGCCACTTCGGGCGTGAATTGAATGGAGTTGCACTGGCCGGCGATACTTGGGAGTCCGGCGCCGCGACGAATGGAGTCTGTAGTAAAACACGAGCGGCGGCTTGAGTTCGTCTGCGCTTCCTGCTGCGCAATCAACGAGTTCACATCCGTGTTCTGGCTCGTAAACCCGTCAACACCGGTCCTCATGGAAAGCGTGGGGAGGTAGGCCGCGCGGGCACTCGACACCCCGACATCAGCGGCGCGCTCACGCGAGCGGAGCGCCAGCAGCGCTGGATTCTGCTGCCGCGCCATCTCCATGACCTGGTCCAGCTGAACGTTTGGTTCCTCAACCGCGAACGTTGTCGTCAGGCGGACATCTGCCGGTTGGTCCACGCCGATCTGCTGAAACAGTCGCAGCTTTTCCACTTCGACTGCGTTACGTTCGCGCAGAATGGCGACGCGCTGCTGACCAACCTGAACTTCAGCCCGTCGGACGTCCACAAGATTCGCCGCACCGACCTGCTGCCGAGCCTGCGCCAGGGCGAGTTGTGCCTGTGTGCTAAGCAATAACGTGTCCTGAAAATCTGCGCGGGCCTGCGCCTGCAACACGTTCAGGTACTGCGTGATCACGTTGGCCCGAAGCGTTGCCGCTGCGCTTGAAGCATCTGCTTCGGCGGCGCGCAGATTGGCTTTTTGAAGGCCGGGACCGAGTAACTGTTGGCGACTGAGCGAAAAACTCACGTCGACGCCGGCGCTTGAGCTCAGGACGTCGGACGAAGATCCGAACGACTGCCCGCCGAAGAACTGTGGACGACCCTCGCGGTATGAACTGCCGAAGCTCGTGGTTGCGCTCGGGAGCAAGTTGCCGTAGGCGCTCCGAACTGCCGCGCTGGCACGCTGCTGGGATGTTGTCGTCTGCAGATACTGCGGGTTGTTCCGCGTCGCGAGTTGGATGGCCTCGTCGAGGGGCAGGGACGGGCCCACTTGAGCGTGCGCGGTGCTTACCGCAAAAAACGAGATGACGGCGATCGAAAGACGTCGCATTGTTAAAAAAAGGCCGGAATGTGATGGATACTTCGTGATGTACGGCTGCTCTGGGAGCCGTGTTTCACGCCTGTGGTCATTTGTTAGAAGCCCCTGACCCACAGGGGGTTTCCACGAAAGCTCCGCGGAGGTTAGCTCCGCGGTACCTCGTCGCGGATCGCAATCAGGTCTTTGGCCGGAATCACAACCTTGAGCACCCGGCCTGCTGAGTCGACCCAGATCTCTCTGGTGGCGCCGGACGGTTCGGTGAAAATCAGGTGCTGGGATGCAACCGGAGTTCCGGCGATCGTGATCGTTTCCGAACCGACGCGCTTCACCGTGAGCACCATCTGTGTATTGCGTCTCGGGATGACAATGGCCACGGAGGCGCCGGTCGCACGGGACGCCACGAAGTGGTACTGGTGAAACACGTCATCGTCGAGAAGTACGGCCCCTTCGGCCACGACGTATTCCCGTTCGCTCGCGCCACGCGGAGTGTTGATGCGTGCACTGACGCGGCCCCGTGTAATGCCACCCATCCACTGCTCGGTAGCGCCCGAGGTTCCGCGAACCCTGACCTCGTACAGGACGGGGCTCCCGGTGGAATCTGAGCGGAGCGAAGGAGTGAGTCTGTTGTCGCCCATCACAACCGTTGCGCGCGAAATGAACTCCATGCCATCCGTGCCGGGGGTACCGCTGATCGTGAAGTCTTCTCTCCCAACCCGTTGTCCGGCCACTGATATCGTAAAGCTCCCTCGATCGAGAGTACGCGCAACCTGCGCGGGCAAGGCCGGCGGAGGGAGAACAACGAGGAGCGCAACAGCTGGGAGGATTTTCATGGTAAGACAATAATACCCAATGGGTGACAGCGAGTTCGGGGTTTCGGTGTGTTCCCGCTCCAGAATCCTCGCCGATACCACTCTACCCCATATACTCTTAGCGTGACCGCGCGAAACATCTCCGCTTCGGAGCCAACGCCGCAACCGTCCGAAGACCTGGTGCCACTCCGCCACACTAACTCATCGCAGGAGCGCATCGCCCTCGCCCTCGTAGCGGTCGGGCTCCTGGCTGGTGCGTATTGGTTGCGCGGCTGGGACCAGACGGCACTCGTGGTTTCCACGATCGCCGCGTTGGCCGGGGCACTCTGGGGCTCTCGCAATCGGCGCGGAGTCGCATGGAACCTCCTCTCGCTCGCCGTACTGGCCTATGTCGGGGTCGCCTGGCACAGCGCAGTGACGCGCGGCGCACTGCTGGAGCGCACGCCAGAGCAACTTCGAATGGACGCGGCAGCCGCGTCTGGTCGACTAGCGGCGGAGGTGGCGCGGGGCTTCAACGACTTGAGCCGTATCGCCGCCGAAGCCGTGGAGATCGCACCTGCAGGGGAGGCAAGGTTCGACGAGCTGGCAGATCTCCTGCCGCAGGACGATCGCAGTGAGTGGTCTGCCGTCCTGCTCTCGAACGCCGTAAGCGTTGCATGGGCGGGGCCGGTACGGGTATCTCCGGATTCTTTGTTCGAAGAGCGGGGGCTGGTGCGGACCGAGTTCTACACGGTCGCGTATTCATCGCGAACGCGCGGGACAACCAGGGCAGTCGTCATGCGGATGGTGCATGCGGCGGCGCCTGCCAACAATCTGGCCGCAACACTCGCCGATGCCGTCGCTCGGAGCGAAGGGGTTCAGCACTTTGAGGTGACAAGCGAGTCGGACCCGATGACCGCTCCGCTCCCGGGCGCAGCCGGGGACTCTCTATTCGTGCGCGCCGTCATGCCCGGAGCGGGCGCCGTTCGGCTCGGCTTCGATTCGGCGGCGCGATTGCGAAGTATGGCGGCCATGGCGTTGGCGTGCCTGCTTGCCTTGAGCGTGGCGTGGCGCAGGCCGGCGTCTGGTGAGCGGCGCATTCTCACCTTGATCGGCGCGATGGCCGCG